>NZ_SOFK01000020.1:0-150980 GCF_004402675.1 Cryobacterium sp. MDB2-A-1
CGACCCTCGATGAACTCCAAGCCCAGGTCGACCGGTTCGACGAGATCTACAACACGGAGCGCCCGCATCAAGCCCTGCCCGGCAGGATCACACCCCGGCAAGCCTGGGAAGCCACACCCAAGACCGACCCGCCCCGGCCGAGGAATCAACAGCGACCGGTCGGCTGGGACGGAATCCGCCGCACCACGGTCGCCCGGAACGGCATCGTCCAAGTCCGACAAACCCGATTCCACATCAGCCGCGCCCTCGCCGGCCAGACCGTCTATCTCGTCGAGACCACCGACCACCTCCTCGTCTTCGACGACGAAGGCACCGAGATCATGGAACACCGCTGGCCCAAGCCCGGCACCAAATACGTCAGCTCCGGCAGACCGCGCGGACGGCGACCGAAAACTATCTAACTGTCACCGATGTCCTGATACAGGAAGTGTTACCGATGTCCTGATACAGAACTGTCACCCATGTCCAGATACATCACACGCGCGGGCGGATGCCGAACTCGCCTTACATTTTCCGTACATTTCCCGAACACGGCGTTTGCGTGCGCCTGCCAGTGTGGCTTCACCGCCGGGACCCTCCCGGTCCAGCGAAAGGCAGAAAGATATGAATGCATTCACGAAGCGAGCCACGACCGTTGTCGCTGCGGGGACGCTCAGCCTCGGCCTGGTTGTGGGCGGCACGTTCGCGGTCGGCGCGGCGACCGCGGCCGAGATGCCCACGACCGTTGCAGCGTCCTCCGTCACGGGGTCCACCCTCGCCGGTTCACTCGCGACCGCAGTGGCGGCATCCGCCAACACCGCTGTCGCCGCGGACGAGACCGTGAAGACCGTTGCCCAGTTGCGCGCGGACCTGCGCGCGGCGATCAAGCTCGACGTGGCCGCACGCCCCGCGGCCCTCGCCGCCATTCGCACGGACGTCCTCGCCGGCGCATACGGCGCGCCGGCCAGCCAGTACCTCACGAAGATCGAGGCCGCTGCCGCCGACACGTCGAAGGCCGACGTGCCGAAGAAGTGGCGCCACGCCCTGCGCCACCTTGTACGCGCCGACGTACGGGCACACCGGCAAATCGCCCCAGGCACGTCCACGCCGGCCCCCACTCCGACAGCCGGTTCGTAGCGGAGGGCGTGGCGGCCGCGGCGGGTGCGGCGGGCGGCTCGCCCGCCGGACCCGTCAGCGGAGCTGGCCGACCGAAGCGAGGGCCATCCGCAGCAGGGAGCCGCGGCCGCCCTCCATCTCGGCGGACACGGCCTCGGATGCCGCCTCGAGCGGCGTCATCCAGGTGAGTTCGAGGGCGTCCTGGCGGGGGTCGCAGGTACCGGTGACGGGAACGACGTAGGCCAGCGAGACGGCGTGCTGGCGCTCATCCGTGAAGGCGGTGATGCCGGGCAGCGGGAAATACTCGGCGACCGAGAACGGCACCGGGCTCGCGGGCAGCTGCGGGAAGGCCATCGGCCCGAGGTCCTTCTCGAGGTGCCGGAACAGCGCATCGCGCAGGGTCTCGCCGTACAGCACGCGCCCGGAGACGAGGGTGCGCGTCATCTCGCCGGTCGGCCGGGCGCGCAGCAGCACGCCGAGCTCGACGACCTGGCCGAGCCCATCGACCCGCACGGGGACGGCCTCGATGTACAGGATCGGCAGGCGACGGCGGATGTCCGCGAGCTCGACATCGCTCAGCCAGCCCTGGTTCTGATTGGGTGGCTGGATGTTCTCGGGGCCAGGCGTCCAGTCCGGGTCGGGGTCAGGGGTGCGCACGCTCATGCCTTCATTCTCTCCTACCCGGCGAGCGGATGCGCCATGCCCGCTTCCCGGGGTGGGTCGCGCCCGTCGCCGCCGGCGAGCCGGACCCGACGGTGCGGGAGGCGCATTCGGGTCCTGGGCAGTGAAAGGTCCGGGGCAGTGAAAGTATTGACTGTCGACGCGTTCCGGCCTCGACGCCCGGCAGGAGGACCGACATGGACGACAACAATCTGGAGAGCACCGGCAGCACCGGTGACGGCGCAGCCGACTCCGGCACCCTCGTGATCGATCCCGGCGCAGTGCTCTGGTCGGCGTCCGAAGCCGACCGGGTCGGGCGTCCGCTGCTCCTCATCCTGCACGGCTACGGCTCCCACGAGGGCGACCTGTTCTCGCTCGCACCGCACCTGCCGCTCAAGCCGGTCCTCGCGGCACTCCGGGCGCCCCTCCCGGTCGGCGACGGCTGGGCCTGGTTCCCGGTCGGCATGCCCGGCGGCCTCGTCAACCCGAGCGCCCCGAGCGCGTCCGCTATCGAGGCGGCAGCGGACGGCGTGCTCGCCTGGCTCGACGCGCTCGTCGTGCCGCCGGCATCCGTCGGGCTGCTCGGCTTCTCCCAGGGCGGCGCGATGGCGCTGCAGCTGCTGCGCCAGGCGCCCGACCGGTTCGCCTTCGCGGTGCAGCTCTCGGGTTTCGTCGCCGCGGCGCCGCAGCCCGGCGACGCCGACCTCGCCGAGCGACCCGTTCCGGTGTTCTGGGGCCGCGGCACGGCCGACCCGGTGATCCAGGCGGATGCCGTCGGCCGCACTCAGGACTGGCTGCCCGGCCACTCCGTGCTCACCGAGCGCATCTACGAGGGCATGGGCCACTCGATCTCGCAGGGCGAACTCTCCGACATCGTCGGATTCCTCCGCGCGCAGTACGCGGACGCGCCCACGGACGTGGCCTGACCCGGAGCCAGGGCTAGCGCTTCTTCGCGGCGGCCTTCTCGTTCTGGGCGGCGAACCGGGCGGCGTGCGCGGCCTTGCGGGCGCGCTCGGCGTCGCGGTCCTTGACGCGGATCTGCTCCTCGCGCACCTCGAATTGGGTGGCGCGCTCGGTGACGAGCCATGCCGGCGGCTGCTGCAGCAACGCGAGGATCTCGGCGCTCGTGAGCGGCTCGGTGACCTTGCCGCGCGCGAGCCCGGAGATCGAGACGCCGAGCTTCGCGGCGACAACCTGCTTGGGGTGCGGGCCGTTGGCGCGCAGCAGAGCGAGCCACTCCGGCGGGTTCGTGTCGAGTTCGGTGAGCTCGGTGCGCGAGATCAGGGTGTTCTGGAATTCCTCGGGGGCTGCCTCGAGCAGAATCCCGAGCTTCTGGGCCGCCGTTGCGGGCTTCATGGTCTGGGTCTTCTTCTCGCTCATCAGTCCAGCGTATAGCCTGAGAGCACCACCGCTTCGGCGGATCATAACGGTGCGCCGCCCCGCGCGCCACAAAAGAGAGGATGCCGGTGACCTTTTCCATCGCCTTCGCCGCCGGCGTCACGCCGACCAAGTGGACCCGCGCCTGGGCAGAACGGCGCCCCGACCAGCCCCTCGAGGTCTTCCGCACCACGCCGGACGAGCAGTCCGCCGTGCTCCGCGACGGCCGCGCCCAGGTCAGCATCGTGCGCCTCCCGATCGACGAACACGACCTGAGCCTGATCGCGCTCTACCGGGAAATCCCGGTCGTCGTCGCCGCGAAGGACCACTTCATCGCCGACGCGGACAGTCTCCTCGTCGCCGACCTCGCCGACGAGCACCTGCTGCAGGACCCCGACGCCGTTCCCGAGTGGCGCGACGTCGCGACCGAGGTGCGCGACGGCATCCGCCGCCCGCTCGCCGCCGTGCGCGACATGGACGAGACCATGGAGCTCGTCGCCGCAGGCGTCGGCATCGTGATCGTGCCGCATTCGATCGCCCGCCTGCACAGCCGCAAGGACCTCGTCTCCCGGCCCGTCGAGGACGTCGCCGAGAGCCAGGTCTCCCTCGCCTGGCTCGCGGCAGAGACGACCGAGGACATCGAAGAGTTCATCGGCATCGTGCGCGGCCGCACGAAGGCGAGTTCCCGCGTCGACTCGGTGCCCGCCGGCGGCGAAAAGATCAAGAAGGAAAAGAAGACCGACAAGGCCAAGGCCGCCGCGAAGGCATTGCGCGTCGCCGCCGCGAAGGCGAAGCCGGCCGTGGCCAAGAAGACCCAGTCCGCGCCCGGCCGCACCCGCAGTACCGCGAACCTCAAGCTCGGTAAGCGCACCGGCCGCTGAGCCGCGGAGCCGCGGCTCAGGCGCGCGCGACCGGTTGCCGGAGGACCGTCTTGAGTTTCTCCGGGGCACTTCTCCGCGGGTCCCCGAGGTAGACCTCGTGGTGCAGGCCGTTCAGGCGCAGACCGTGCTCGGCCAGGAACTCCCCGTGCAGCCGCGCGAGTGCGGGCGCCTCGTCGTCGTAGGGTCCGACGTGCAGTAGTTGCGCGCTGAAGCCCTCGTCGAGGGACTCGATGCGCATGCTCGCGAGGGCCGGAAGCTTCTTCTTTGCTTTCGTCAACGCCACGGCCTCAGTGATGAAGGCATCCGTCACCCAGTCGGGCTGGCTGATCAGCATCGTCCAGCTCCAGGACGCCTTGTCGCCGCCCGCGAACGCAGCATAGCCGGCCGGATCGTCGGCATACCAGAGCCCTTCGAGCGGGGCGACGACGAGGTCACGCCCGAGGCCGCGCTTGGCCGCGAACTTGATCGCATACGCGACGGCATAGAGCGCCTCGATGGCCGCGGTGTATGCGGGCGCGACGTTCGGGTCGCCGCGCCCGTCGACCGCGATGAACCGCTGCACGGGAACCTCGATCAGCTCCCAGTCGCGGTTCGTCGGCGCATACAGAGCTTTGTCCTCCCGCTTCACGTCGTACGGTCCCGTCGCGCGCGGCGCGGTGTTCCGCGGCGCACGCAACTGGCCGGTGCGCCGGTCGGTCGTGAACGGCACCTCGTTACTCATCGGGCTGTGCCGACTCCTCGAGCGCCGAATCTTCGAGCACCGAGAGGATGTTGCCGGCCGGGTCAGTGAACCAGGCGATCGTCGGTCCGTACCCGCGCATGATGCCCTTCTCGTCCTGGGGCGAGCCCTCGTACCGTTCGAAGACCACCCCGCGGGCTGTGAGGGTGTCGACGGCGGCGTCGACGTCGCCGACCGCGAGGTTGAGCATCGTGTACGTCGCCGGCACGTGGTCGGCCTTCGGATAGACGATCACGTGCCCGCCTCCGGGCAGCTCGATGCGCAGCAGGCCCATCCCGCCGTCGGTCACCTCGAGTCCGAGCGTGCCGCCGTAGAAGGCGCGGGCGGCCTCGATGTCGGGGACGGCGAAACCGCTGAAGACGTCGAGGATGCCGATGCCCCGGTCGGTCGTCGCCGTTCCGGTCTCTGAGTCAGTCATGTCGAACTCCCTTGCTCGAGCGGATGGAACAGGTCAGTCGGTGGAACACGCCGGTCGTGTCACGTTACCGCGAACTGATCGACGCGAACTTGCGGATGCAGAGCGGCACGAACACCACGAGCATGACGGTGATGCCGATCAGCACCGTCTGGATCGGGTGCTGCATGGTCCAGATGTCGGGCACGGGCGCGGTGCCCTCGTTGCCGAAGAGCTGCCTGGCCGCCTGCACGAGCGAGGAGACCGGGTTCCACTCCGCGAAGATCCGCAGCGGGGTCGGCAGGGTGTCGCTCGGCACGAAGGCGTTCGAGACGAAGGTGAGCGGGAACAGGATGAGGAACGAGGCGTTGTTGATCACCTCGGGGCTCTTCACGCTCATTCCGAGGAGCGCCATCACCCAGCTGAACGCGTAGCTGAACAGGAGCAACAGCCCGACGCCGGCCAGGAACTCGGCCGGCGAGGAGTGCACCCGCCAGCCGACCGCGAGGCCGGTGGCCATCATGATGACCATCGAAATGGTGTTGAGCACGAGGTCGCTGTTCGTCCGGCCGATCAGCACCGCGGACGAACTCATCGGCAGACTGCGGAACCGGTCGATGATGCCCTCCTTGAGGTCGAGCGCCATCGCAGAACCGGAGAACGTCGACCCGAACACGACGGTCTGGGCGAAGATGCCCGCCATCAGGAACTGGGTGTAGTCGGTGCCCTGCACCTGGATCGCCCCGCCGTAGACCTGGCTGAAGAGCAGCACGAACATGACCGGCTGGATCACCGCGAAGACGAGCATGTCCGGGGAGCGCTTGATCTTGATGAGGTTGCGCTTGGTGACGGTCCAGCCGTCGGAGTACCAGCGCGAGAACGGGTTCCAGCTCGGCAGGGTCGTGGAAATCGCGCTCATCGGGTCTTCACCGCTTCCTTCGAGTCGAGGGTGTCGTCATCCGCTGCCCCGTGCGCCTTGTCGGCCTTGTGCCCGGTGAGCGTGAGGAACACGTCGTCGAGCGTCGGCCGGCGCATGCCTGCGTCGTGCAGCTCGATGCCGGCGTCACCGAGCGCCGCGAGCACGAGCTGCAGTGCGCGCGGGCCGTCGGTCACCGCGACCTCGAGGCCGCGGCCGTCGCTCGTGACGGTCGGTTCGCCATCGCCGAAGCGGGCGAGGATGCCGCGGGCCGCCTCGCTCGCGCCGGCGCCGGCGTCGACGAGCGCGACTTCGAGGCGATGGCCGCCGATCTGCGCCTTGAGCCGGTCCGAGGTGCCCTCGGCGATGACCCGGCCGTCGTCGACCACGACGATGTCGTCGGCGAGCTGGTCGGCCTCTTCGAGGTACTGGGTCGTGAGCAGCACTGTCGTGCCGTCGGCGACGAGCCGCTTGATCACGTTCCAGAGCGCGATGCGGCTGCGCGGGTCGAGCCCGGTGGTCGGCTCGTCGAGGAAGAGCACCTTGGGGTTGATCACGAGCGCGCCCGCGAGGTCGATCCGTCGGCGCATACCGCCGGAGAACCCCTTTACCGGGCGGTTGCCCGCCGCGGTGAGCTCGAAGAGATCGATGAGTTCCTGGGCGCGACGCCGGGACTCGCTCGCACCGAGGTGGTAGAGCCTGCCGACCATCTCGAGGTTCTCGAAGCCGGTCAGGTTCTCGTCGACGGCCGCGTACTGGCCGGATACCCCGATGATCCGACGCACGGCCTTCGGGTCGGCAACGACGTCGATGCCGTCGACGACCGCTCGGCCGGAGTCCGGCCGGATCAGCGTCGTGAGCATTTTCACGACGGTGGTCTTGCCTGCTCCGTTCGGACCGAGCAGGGCCTTGACGCTGCCCCGCGGCACCGACAGGTCGAGCCCGGCGAGCGCGTGCACCGGCCCGCTCTTGGAGCGGTACGTCTTGGTCAGGCCCGTGGCCTCGATGATCGTCATCGTGTTCATCCCCGCGGTATTGTGGACGTTGTACACATTATGGATCCAGCGTAACGAGGCGGCCTCACTTTGACAACCACGAACACCGATTCAGCCACCGAAGGCCATGGTCGCTCGACCTACCGGCACGGCGACCTGAGGCGTGCCCTGATCGACGCCGGCCTCGAACTCGCCCGGTCCGGCGGCCCGTCCGCCGTCGTGCTCCGCGAGGCGACTCGCCGCGCCGGGGTCGCCCCGAACGCCGCCTACCGGCACTTCGCCGACCGGAGTGCGCTCCTCGAGGCGGTCTGCTCGGAGTGCCAGTCCGGCGTCGCCCGCGCGATCGAGGACGAGCAGGCGGCACTGCCAGTGGCGGATGTCGCCGCATCAGACTCGGGAACGACGATGGACGCAACCACGGCCCGGCTCCGGTTCCGCGCCGTCGGCACCGGTTACCTGCGTTTCGCCCTGTCCGAACCGGGACTGTTCCGCACCGCGTTCACGGCCTCGTCCGACCTCGAGAGTGCGACGAGCGCTGCACGGGCCGGTGCGCGCGGGCTGACCCCGTTCCAGCTGCTCGGCGAGGCGCTCGACGACCTCGTGACTACGGGCGTCCTCCCCGCCGAGCGCCGGCCGGGCGCCGAGTTCCTGGCCTGGTCTGCGGTACACGGCCTCGCCTCGCTCTTGATCGACGGCCCCCTCCGAGCCCTGCCCGCCGCCGCGACCGAGGCGCTTATCGGCCGCGTCGTCACCATGGTCGAGCAAGGCCTGTAGCCGCGAGCGCGCTACTCGTAGCGGAGCGACTCGATCGGGTCCTGGCGTGCCGCGCGCCAGGCCGGCAGGGTGCCGGCGAGGAACGCGATCGCCATCACGATCAGGATGATCGTGATGATCGAGACCGGTGTGAACGCGATCAAGGTCAGGCCGGGCAGGTTCGCGAACAGCGCGCCCGAGAGCGCAGTACTCACGACCGACCCGACGATCATCGCAATGCCGGCGCCGATCGCACTGCCGAGGAAGCCGATGAATGCCGCCTCGATGCTGAACAGGCCGAAGATCCGGCCCGCGCCCATTCCCATCGCCTTCATCAGGCCGATCTCGCGGGTGCGCTCCTGCACGCTCATCAGCAGCGTGTTGACGATGCCGAAGCTCGCGGCGAGCAGGGCGATCACGGCGAAGGCGTTGAGCACGAGCACGATCGCGTCGATCACCGACTTGAAGGTGCCGATCTCGTCGGCCACCGTCTGCCCGGTGAACCCGGCACTCGTGAGGTGGTCCTTGAGCGCTGTGACCTGGGCGTCAGTGCTCGAAGGGTCGAACCGGACAACGGCTTCCGAGTAGCTTTCCTTCTGGGCTGTGCTCAGTCCGCTCGTCGAGGCGTCGTAGAGCGCCTGGGTCAGGGCCGTATTCGCAGTCGCGTTTCCGCTGGAACCCAGGCTGGCCTCGGAGACAGCGACGACGGTCGCGTTGAGAACGTTCACCGTTCCGGCCGGATTGCTTACGCCGATCTGCACGGTCGTACCGATCGCATCCGCGCTGCTCGTGAAACCGAGCGGCGTGACAAAGGAAACCGGCAGCGCGATCTGGAGCTGGGCAGCCTTCTGGTCGAGCTGGCTGCCCGCCGCGAGCTGCAGATGGACACCGGCCACGGCACTGCCGAGCCCGAGCCGATACTTCTTGCTGGTGCCCGTCGTCACGTAGTCCGGGGTCACCGAGAGGCTCGGCTCCACCGACGTGACCCCGTCGATGGCGGCGATCGTGGTGAGGTCCGCCGGGGTGATCGCGGCGACAGTCGTGCTGCCCGGTCCGGCCGCGGCGCGGCTGGTGATCTGGTCCGGCGAGTATTCCTGCGGGCCGGTTGCCTTCGCATCCGCCGACACCTTCGTGACAGTCATCACGTCGCTCGCCCCGATGGATGCGACGGTGTCGGTGATGTAGGCGTTGATCCCGGTGCCAAGACCGTTGGTGATGGTGAGCGTGAACGCGCCGATGAAGATCGCGAGCACGGTGAGCGTGGTGCGGAGGCGGCTGCGGAAGCTGTTGCCGATGGCCGAGCCGACGACGTCGATGGCCCTCATGCTGCGACCCGTGCTTCCTCGGAGACGACGAGGCCGTCGCGAATGTATATCCGTCGGTCGCAGCGTTCGGCGAGGTCCTCGTCGTGGGTCACAATGATCAGGGTGATGCCCTGGTCCCGGTTGAGCCCGAACAGGATGTCCTCGACGATCGCGCCGGTGGCGCTGTCGAGGTTGCCGGTGGGTTCGTCGGCGAAGATGATCCGCGGGTCGTTGACGAGGGCGCGGGCGATCACGGCCCGCTGCTTCTGCCCGCCGGAGAGCGCGTTGGCCTTGCTCCTGGCCTTGTCGTCGAGCTCGAGGCGTTCGAGCGCCGCGTGGCCGCGCTGTTTGCGGCCTCGGGAACCGACCCCGGCGATCTTGAGCGGCAACACGACGTTTTCGAGCACGGACGCCCCCGGCGTGAGGAAGAACTGCTGGAAGACGAACCCGAAGGTCTTGTTGCGCGTCTCGTTGAGCCGCTTGCCCCTCAGAGTCGCGGTGTCGCTGCCGCCGAGCTGCACGGTGCCGGTGCTCGGCTTGTCGAGCAGGGCGAGCAAGTGCATCAGGGTGGACTTGCCCGAGCCGCTCTTCCCGACAATGGCGACCGATTCGCCGGCGAAGATCTCCAGGGTGACCCCCTTGAGCGCGTCGAATCGGTTCTGGCCGCGACCATACGACTTCTTCAGGTCGTAGGCGGCGAGGATGGGGTGGGACATCGTGTTTTCCTCCGTGTGCTGTGGGTGGTGGATGCCGCGGGCCGGCACTGTTCCAGCGTCGCGGCATCCGCTGCGCGAGGCATCCTCCTGCGGCAGCAACCTCGCGTACCGCAGGCGCGGTACGGCCTCTCCACCCACGGGAGGATGCCGCAGCTCCGCGCAGGGGGCATCCTTGGAAGATGACCTCGATGTACAGCCATGCGCACATTCCGCGCTGGGCGGCCGACGTGCTGGTCAGCCTCGCCGTCCTCGGCAGCGCATTCGTGCCGGCCGGCGAGTACGCCAGGGTCGCGTCGAACCCCGCCGGCGTGCTGATCGCCGTCGCCGCGACCCTGGTGCTGCTGCCGCGCCGACGCTGGCCGCTGCCGGTCCTCGCGGCCTGCGTCGCCCTGTTCGTGCTCGCCGGCGCCCTCGGCGTGCTCAATCCCGCGTTCTCCCTCGCGACGGCGATCGCGGTCTGGAACGTCGCCATCCGCACCGACCGCCGTACGACGCTCGTGGCGACGGCTCTCGCCGCCTTCGTGCTCGTCGGCACGGGCATCGCCGTGACCGCCACCGAGCTGCTCGACGCCCGCATCGTGCAGTACGCGGCGGTCATCGCATTCGCCGGCGCGGCCGGGGACGCGATGCGGTCGCGGCGCGAGTACATCGTGGCGATCACCGAACGCGCCAGGAACGCCGAAGAGACCCGGGAGTCTGAGGCGCTGCGCCGGGTCGCCGAAGACCGCCTGCGTATCGCCCGCGAACTGCACGACGCGGTCGCCCACCAGATGGCCGTGATCAACCTGCACGCCGGGGTCGCCGCCCAGGCTCTTCCCGACCGCCCGACCGATGCGCAGGACTCGCTCACGACGATCCGCCAGGCCGCGCAGGCGGTGCTGCGCGAGATCGGCACCCTGCTCGCCGTGCTCAGGGACGACTCCGCCGGCCGCCCCCGCCCCCCGGCCGCCGAGATCGGCCTCGGCCGGGTCGACGCGCTCCTGGCCGACTTCGCCCGCGACGGCCTCGCTGTGACGGTGAGCGCACGCGGTGCGGGCACCCGGCTGCCGGCCCCCGTCGACACCATCGCCTACCGGATCGTGCAGGAGGCGCTCACCAACGCGCACAAGCACGGCGCCGGCCACACCGCAGAGCTCCGCATCAGCTACGGCAGCGACAGCGTCGACATCGAGGCCCTGAATCCGGTCGCCTTCCACGTGTTCGACCCCGCAACGGATGCCCCGGCAGGCCACGGCCTCGTCGGTGTCGCCGAGCGCGCGGGCACCATCGGCGGCACGGTCGAGTTCGGCGTGCGTCCCCCGGACACGTTCCGCCTCGCCGTGAGCCTGCCGATCTCGAGCGCCGGGACGGATGCCCCCGCCGACATCCCGGACACCGGGCCGCCGGCCCCTGCCCGCATCTCGGCCCCGACCTCGGTTCCGGACCCTGCAGCAGGAGCGCCCTCGTGATCAGGGTCCTGATCGCGGACGACCAGACCCTGATCCGCACGGCCGTGCGCGAACTGGTCAGGCACGAGCCCGACCTCGAGGTCGTCGGCGAAGCCGCTGACGGGGCCGAAGCGCTCGCACAGTCCCGGCTGCTGCTGCCCGATGTCGTGCTGATGGACATCCGCATGCCCGTGCTCGACGGCATCGAAGCGACCCGCGCGATCTGCGCGGATCCCGGGCTCTCGACCGTGCGCATCCTGATCCTGACGACCTTCGAGGAGGACGAATACGTCGTGCAGGCCCTCCGCGCAGGGGCCGGCGGCTTCGTCGGCAAGGGCACGGAGGCCGCCGACCTGATGCGGGCGATCCGCACGATCCACCAGGGCGATGCCCTGCTCTCCCCCACGGCGACGCAGAGCCTGATCCGCCGCTACGTGCTGCCGGCCGCGCCCGGGCGCGCTGCTGCGGTGCCGCCGAGCCTCGCGCACCTGACCGATCGGGAGCGGGAGGTCCTCACGCTCGTCGCGCGCGGGCAGTCGAACGAGGAGATCGCGGTCGGCCTGTTCATCTCGCCGCTGACCGCGAAGACCCACATCAACCGGACCATGGCCAAGCTCTACGCGCACGACCGGGCGCAGCTCGTCGTCATCGCATACGAGAGCGGACTCCTCGTGCCCGGCGCCGGCGGCTGACCCCGGTCGCCCGCCGCGGCATCCGCTGCCGCCAGGAGAGCAGGCACGCGGACGCCGGGGTCGCCCCTGCCGGGCGAGCCACCGTCCTCCTTGAGTGTCGGCATGACTCCAGAACGCTGGCAGCAGCTTGTGCAATGGCCGCTCCTCGGGGCCGCCGCGATCTTCCTGCTCGACTATGCCTGGAAGGTCCTCGCCGATGTCCAGGGCGAACCCGGGCTGATCCTGACCCTCGTGCTCGAGGCGGCCTGGACGGTGTTCCTCCTCGACTACTGCATGAACCTCGCGCTCGCTCGGCAGCGCTGGCTGTGGTTCAGCACGCACCTCTTCGACCTGCTCGTGGTCGTGCTTCCGGTGCTGCGTTCACTGCGCCTGCTCCGCCTCGTGACGGCCCTCTCCGCCTTCCCCCGCTCGCGGGGACAGCGGTGCGGTCCCGCGTCGGCATCTACGTCACGACCGCGACCGTCCTTCTCGTGTTCCTGGCCTCCCTCGCGGTGCTCGATGCCGAGCGGCGCGCTCCCGGCGCGAACATCACCTCGTTCGGCAACGCGCTCTGGTGGACCTTCGTCACGATCGCGACGGTCGGCTACGGCGACTTCACCCCCGTGACGATCGAAGGCCGGCTGATCGCCGTTGCCCTCATGCTCGGCGGGATCGCCCTCGTCGGTGTCGTCACGGCGACCCTCGCCTCGTGGATCGTCGACCGCGTCGCCGATCTCACCCGCGACCAGGGTGCCGACAAGTGATGCAGCTCGCCGACTGAGGTCCCCGCGCCCCGCCGCCGCTACCGAATCCGCAGCCCGCTACCGAAACGGCGGGCACGGCCTGCCGAAACCGGCGCGGCGGCGGATGCGTGTGGGGGCATCCGCTCAGTGCAGGCGCACCAGGGAGTACCGGTCGTCGCGCGGCAGGGTGTCCACGGTCGCGCTGACGGTCAGGTCGCGGAGGAACACTGCTCCGCCGATCGTCGTCAGGAACGCGGTGTCCGCGGCGTCACGGCCGGTCGCGATGCGGAGGAGCGTCTGCCGAGGGGCGAGGCCGGTGGCGTCCACGACGTGCCAGGCGTCATCGACGAAGACCTCGGCGACCGCGTGGAAGTCCATCGGCGAAAGCCCCGGTGCGTAGACCGAGACGACCCGGGCCGGCACGTCCCGCGCGCGCAGAAGCGCGACGACGAGGTGGGCGAAGTCCCGGCAGACGCCCTGCCGGTCGATCAGGGTACGCACGGCGCCGTCGGTCGGCAGGCTCGACCCCGGCTCGTAGCGCAGCTTCCCGCCCACCCAGGCGGCGACCGCGTTCATGAGCACGGTGCCGGAGAGCCCGGCGAATTCGGCAGCGGCCGTGCCCCAGAGCCGGTCGGATTCGCAGTACCGGCTCGGGCGCAGGTAGCGCACGAGGTCGATCTCCGAGTAAGCGGCGTCGCTCGCCTGCCCCGTCGCGGTCACGGCGTAGTCGATGTCGACCGAACCGGCCCCCGTCTCGACGACGTGCAGCCGGGTGCCGTGCTGGTCGAAGACGATCCGCGACTCGAGCGGCGTGCCGTCCTGCGCCGCCGTGAAGGTCTCAACGACCGAGACGGCCGGGTCGTCGGCGACGCCGATCGACAGGACCAAACGGGCGGGCGTCCGCACGTCGAGGGCGAGGCGAGCGGATGCATTACGTTCCATCCCACGATGATGACATGCGCCCGGCGCGTCGCGGTACCGCTCTCGCCAGTGCGTCGCATCGATGCCGCAGACCCGACGAGGACACGCCGTGCGGCGCGCTCCGGGCACTGGTGCACCGCGCCGGGCGGGTCCATGCTGGGAGCATGCTCGGGGAATTGAACAATCGTGAAATCGACGCAGTCCTGCACACCAGCGTGGTCGGCCGGATCGGATGCCACAGCGACGGCCGCACCTATATCGTGCCGATCACCTACGCCTACGATGGCGACACCGTGTACGCCCACAGCGCCGCCGGCACAAAGGTCGACATGATGCGGGCCAACCCCGACGTCTGCTTCGAGGTCGAGCAGCTCGACGATCTCGCGAACTGGCGCACCGTCGTCGCCCGGGGCGAGTTCGAGGAGCTCCATGGCGCGGATGCCGACGACGGCCTGCGCAAGCTCCTCGCCCGGCTTGCACCGTACGTGACCTCGACGACGGCGCAGCCGGTCTCCGGTCCCGACGGCACGTTTCACGGGATCAGGACGACCGCGTCGGAGCCGGTGCCGCCCTCGGCGGGCCGGGTGAACGCGTCCGGTCAGGACCCGGTGATCTACCGGATCCGGCTGACCGAGAAGACCGGCCGGTTCGAGGAACGCTCGACGTCAGGCCGTGAGCGGCGGGCGGCTGAGTCCAGCCACATGTACACCTGAGGGGTCAGAGTCGACCGCGACAATGCGGTTGTCCGCGTCGACGTGTACGACGACGGGCACATAGCTGCGGGACTCTTCGTTGCTCATCTGCGCGTAGGAGATGATGATGATGAGGTCGCCCTGCATACCGAGGCGGGCCGCGGCGCCGTTCAGGCCGATGACCCCACTGCCGCGCTTGCCGGCGATGAGGTAGGTCTCGAAGCGGCTGCCGTTGTTCACGTCGACGATGCTGACGCGCTCACCGGCGAGCAGGTCGCCTGCCTCCATCAGGTCCTGGTCGACCGTCAGCGAACCGACGTAGTGCAGGTCGGACTGCGTCACGGTGGCGCGGTGGATCTTGGATTTGAACATCGTGCGCTGCATGGTGGAAATGGGCCTTCCGGCGGCGGCCCGCAGGCCGCCGCCTGGTGCGGGTGTCTGGTTACGCGGTTACGTTGCTAGGCGATCACGCGGTCGCGAGGATATCGACGACGAACACGAGGGTGTCCGTTGCCGAGATGCCTGCAGTCGTGTTGCCGGTGCTGCCGTAGCCGAGCGCCGGCGGGATGACGATGACGACCTGCGAGCCGACAGTCTGGCCGATCAGGCCCTGGGCGAAGCCGGGGACGACGTTGGCCGTCGCGAAGGTGGCCGGGCCGCCCTTGCCCCAGCTCTGGTCGAAGACGGTTCCGGTGGCCCAGACGACGCCCGCGTACTGCACGGTCACGGTCGCACCGTCAGCGACGGTCGCACCGTCGCCCTTCTTGAGGACCTCGGTCTTGAGCTCGGTCGGCGCGTCGGCCTTCGGGACGGTGATCGTCGGGGCGCCGTCGTCGGCGAGCACGACGGTGGGGAAACCGTCCTGCGGGGCCTGGTCCGTGCCGCTCGAGCGGGTGGGAACCTTGCCCTTGACGTCGATCACGAAGATGATGTTGTCGGTCGCGGACACCTTAAGGTTCGTGTTGCCCGTGGTGCCGAACGCGTCGACCGGCGGCACGACGACGGCGACGCGCGAGCCGATGTTGGAGCACGCGATGCCCTTGAGGATGCCGGGGATGACGGAGCCGGTCTCGGCGACGGTGACGGTGAGGCCGGCCGCGGTGCCGTAACCGCCGGCGTTGAGCTTGGCGCCCGAAGTGGCGTTGTACGCGGTGTACGCGATCTCGACGGCGTCACCGGTGTTGACGGCTTCGCCGTCGCCCTTGGTGATCACGGTGCGCTCGGTCGCGGTGGTCGTGAGCGGCGCCGTGAAGGTGACGGTGGGCTCGACACCGGCGTCACCGGCGACGGTGACGGCGTCGGAGCTCGTGCCGGGGTCGGTGCAGGTCAGTGCTGCGGCGGCGGATGCCGTCGGCGTCGACGACGGGGATCCGCTGCACCCGGTGAGGGCGAGCACCGCGACGGTTGCGACGGCGAGGAGGGCAGGAAGTTTGCGCACGCTGATCTTTCTTTTTCGAGAGTGGTGT
Source organism: Cryobacterium sp. MDB2-A-1 (assembly GCF_004402675.1). Taxonomy (NCBI): domain Bacteria; kingdom Bacillati; phylum Actinomycetota; class Actinomycetes; order Micrococcales; family Microbacteriaceae; genus Cryobacterium; species Cryobacterium sp. MDB2-A-1. Next base: position 15,751 of record NZ_SOFK01000020.1, read on the forward strand.
CTTCGATGATGGGCCTCCGCCAGTATGGACCATGCATCTATGAGGAACCTGAGTCGGGCACCCGGAAGCGGACGCCCGATGGAAGTCGCTAACCGACGTTTGTGTCGGGAGCCCCGGTCGCGGGCACATCGGTCGTGACGGGCGCGGTCGCCGCCGCCGCCAGCACGTCGACAACGATGACGACGTTGTCGTTCGCGTGGAGGTCGAGGTCGATGTTCTCCTTCGCTCCCCAGGCATCCGCCGGGCTCGCGACGACGGCAACCCGGGAACCCACCGTCGCGCAGGTGACGCCCTTGACGATCGCGGGCAGGGTGCCGTTCGGCGCGGCGAGGTTCACGCCGACAGGGGCCCCGGTGTCGAGGCCAGAGGTGCCGGGCCCGAATCCGCGGGCATCGATCTTCGCCCCGGTCCTGCCGTTGTAGAACGCGACGCCGAGTTCCACATAATCGCCGGTCTGAACCGGGACGCCGGTGCCGACGGTCATGACGGTGCGCTCGGTGTCCGCGGCGGTCAGCGGCGTGGTGAACGTGACCTCCGGCGCACTGCCGATGGCCCCCGGCGCGACCACGGCGTCGGAGGCGGCCCCCGGCTGGGCGCAGCCGGCCGGGGCGGCGGGCGACCGGGTCGCTGCCGGGCTGCATCCGGCGAGCGCGAGCACAACGCATACCGCGACGAGACCGGCGGAGGCTCCGAGGGAGATAAGGGCGGGGTAGCTGCGCACGGGTGGCCTTCTTGTCGGCGGGCGGCCCCGATTGGCGCGCCCGCCGTGCATTATGGCGTATCGAGGCGAACGGGAAGTTTCACGTCCCCCGCGCCGGACGCGGTCTACAGCCCTTCGGCGATCGCCGCGGTCGCGTAGAGCCAGGCCTCGCGGGTGCGCGGGGCGAGGGCGTCGATGTTGAGTGGTCCGCCGGCGACGAGCGCCGGATCGTACGGCACGTCGACGACGGTTCGGGTGAGCTGGCTGAAGTGGTCGTGCAGCCGGGCGGACAGGGCGCGGTCGGCGGTCTTCGCCGGGGACGCGAGAACGGTCACGGCCTGGGCGACCTTGTCGCCGTGACCCTTGAGTCGCAGCCCGTCGAGGAGGGACGCCGCGCCGTACGCGGTGTCCTCGCGGATCGTCGACACGACCACGAGCTGGTCGGCGGTCTCGACGGCCGCCTCCCAGTTGGAGGCGCGCATGTTGTTGCCGGTGTCGATGATCAGGATCCGGTAGAAGCGGCTGAGCGCGGCGTGCAGCTTGCCGAACGCGACGTCGTCGATGCTCGCGGCTCCGGCGGGGTCCAGGTCGGAGGCGAGCGCGTCGAAGCGGGCGTCGCCCTGGTTGCGCACGTACTTGTCGAGGTCGCCGACCCTGGCCGACGTCGAATAGGCGAAGTCCTCGAGGTCGCGCAGCAGGTCGACGGCCGTGTTCGTGTGCTGGGCGCCCTGAGCCCGCACGCCGAGGGTACCCATCGTCTCGTTGTTGTCCCAGGCGAGGGTGTACCCGCCACGGTGGATGCCGAAGGTCGCGGCGATCAACAGGGTCGCAGTGGTTTTGTGCGCGCCACCCTTGGGGTTGAGCACCACGATCGTGCGAGGACCGCTCAGGCTGCGCTGCACGGCCGCGATCGCGGCGCGGCGGGCGAGTTCGCTCCGGCCGGGCGAGGGGTTCACGAGTCCGCCGGTGACCCTACGCACGGTGCCCTGCCAGCCGAGGAGGGCCGGGCCGGCCACGATCGCGGGGCGGGAGCTCATGAAGTCGGCGAGATTCGGGCCGTCTTCCGCTGCGACGAGGGTCGGGTGCGGTGAAGGGACGAGCAGGGCGGAGGACGCGGAGATCGGCGTGGACCGGAGGGCTGCCAACGGGCCGGCCGCGATCTCCTCATCGTCATCGTCGGCGTCGAGAGCGCGGTGTTCGAAGATGATGTCCTCGAAGAGTCCGGGCGGCGGTGCTGGCGTGCGGCGGGGTCCGGCGGGCAGGGACTCGGCGGCCTGCGAGGCGTCGGGCCCGGATGCGGGCTCGTCCGCGCGGTCCGCGCCGTCCGCGCCTGCGAGCGCAGCGGCATCCGCTTCAGCTTCGACTTCCGCTTCGGCTTCGGCCTCACGCTCCAACGCGGACTCGGCGTCCGCCTTGTCGACGGAAGTCTGCGCCGCGGCATCGAGGGGGTCACCCAGGGCCGCGAGCTCGGCCAATTCCTCGAGGGCGCCGATCGGTTCCATCGGTTCGGCCATGAATGCCGCTGCGCTGCGGTCTCCGGTGTGCGCCATGGCGCGCTTGGCGGCCGTGCCCTGAGACGCTGCGGGAGCCTCGGCCTCGGCTTCGGCTTCGGCGCGCGCGGCTGCCGGGATGAAGTCGCCGGCGGCCTCCACTTCGCCGTCCGGGTGCACGACGAGGGGCCATTGGCCCTGCTCGTCGTCGGCGGTCAGCCGCACCGGGCGACCGAGTGCACGGGCGGCATCCGTCACGCGGTTGATGATCTCTTCACGAACACCGGCCTCGTCGCCGGCCGTCACCTGCTGGCCCACCCCGTCGATGATCAGTTCGCCGGTTCCGTTGCTACGAATCGTTGCCTGGATGCGAGGAGGTACGGATACTTCGTGTTTCATGGTCAGCCTTTTTTCCGTCGAGCTCAGCTCTTCGTTCTTTGGTGCGCTCCGGAATAACTGGACCGCGCCACAGACCAGCCTAACGGGCGGGAGTGATTACCCCTCGTTTAGGCGTGATCTTCCTCAGCTGCGCCCTCGTTGACCACCCTGCGACGGGCCGAACGCACCCCTGACTGAGCGCACTCAAGCTCGTGAGAGTCGCCGTTCGCGCCCACTGTCCCTGCCACACCGGGGCCACTCGACGGCAACGGCGACTCTCGGCGATGATCGCGCGCGCGGAAGGTCGCAGACGCGAGGCGCGTGCGCGGATGGCCGGAGCCGTGTGCGGAGATGCCGAGCCGGGCATCCGCTATCGGCGAACTCCGTTCGCCTGTTCAGCCCGCGGGCTCAGCCCGCGAGCGGCAGGTCTTCGGTCCCGCGGTGCCAGCGGATGGCGCGGATGCCCGCGCGGGTAGCGTGGGTGTCGTCGTGGCCGTTCTGGCGGCGGCACTCGACGAGGTCCTGGGTCGATGTGATGTGCGGGTCGCGGCAGGAGTTGGCGTAACTCGTGTAATCCGTCTCGAGCAGGAGTTCATTATCGGTCATGGTGGTGTATTTCTGGTTCACAGCACTGTTTCGTGGTTCACGACACCGCCGGCCTGCGTCGTGCGCCGGCAACGGTGCCTGGTGGTTCACCTGCTTCGGATGGTGGTGAGCGACACCCACTGCGGGCATCGAGCCGGTCGTCACTCTGGCGTGGGGTGCCGACGGATCAACACCCCAAGCACGGTGTTCTGCTGCTGACCAGAGTAGGGCTGGGGTCGAAGGAAGCCCTGTAAAACTGATGAATCGTCACATAAACGTCACTGTGTTACGGGCGTGTCACCGGGCCGGCATCGCGCGGGTGCGGGTGCGAATGCGGGGGCGGTGGCGGGCCGTCGTGCGGATGCGGGCGACCGGCGGCCTCGTGCTTGAGCAAGTGCGGCGGGGGCGGTGGCGGGCCGTCATGCGGCCCGTTCGGAGCATGCGGAGGGGGCGGATGCGGACCGTCAAGCGGGTGGGGATGCGGATGGTCCGGGGTGGGCGGCGCACCCGGAGACTGCACCTGCCGCGCCGGGGCGCCCGTGGCATCCGCTGCCATTTCGGTCGGTTCAACGGAAACGCTCGACTCGGGCGAAACGGGCGACTCGGGCGCCGAGGTGCCGTAGTAGCCGTAGAGTTCGTTCTCCTCGTCCGCGGTGATCGATCCACGGTCGCTCTCGATGCGGGGGCCGTTGCGGATGCGGTCGCGGTCGAAGGCCACGACCACACGCGGGCCGTCGATGGTCGCGCCGGCGAGCGGAACGAACGATTCGAGCATGCCGAACAGGCCCGTGCGCACCGTGACGAAGGCCGGCTCACCGGAGTCCTTGCTCAGGAAGACCTGTTCGACCGAGCCGAGCTTCGCACCGTCGCTCGTCACGACGAAGCCGCCGTTGACGACGATGTCGTCGATACCTTCGAGGGTGATCATTCGGTCATTCCTTCCCCGGAAAAACGCGCTGGAGGCACGGACAGGTTCCTGTATTCTCGCACCGCCCGGTGCGGCCGCCCGGGCGTCACGCGGTGACCAGGATCATCGTGAGCATGCTCAACCCGACCGTCACCGGGGCGAGCACGAGGCCGAAGAGCGCGTACCCGCGCCAGGGGATCAGCACGTTCATCTTTTCGAGCCTGCTGTGCCAGAGCAACGTCGCGAGGGACGCCCACGGGGTGATCAACGGGCCGACGTTCGCACCGATCAGGACGGCGAGCAGCCGCGGGGTCGAGTCGGCGACCGGTTCGAGCGCGAGGTAGGCGGGCAGGTTGTTGATCAGGTTCGAGCCGACCAGGCTTGTGCCGGCCAGGCGGAACAGGTCCCCCGGCGCGTTCCCCGCCCCGGCGAGCGCGGTGAGCAGCACGGGCAGCCCGAGGTTTTGCACGGCCTCCATCGCGAGGAACAGCCCGGCACTGAACAGCAGGAGCGACCACGGAATGATGGTGATCCGGAGAACGCTCCGGCGCCTGACGAAGAACACGACGGCCAGCACGAGGGCGGCGATGCTCGACGGCAGCCATACCGGCAGGCCGACGACGAGGGCGGGCAAGAGGGCAGCGAGCACGAGCGCGCTCGTCCCGAGCAGCACCCGGTCGACGGATGCCACCGCTCCCGACGTTCCCGCGACGCGCATCCGCTGCACGGGGACGCTCGAATACCGTTTGCAGAGGTCTTTCCGGAAGACGATCGCAACCATGGCCATCGGCACGATCACGGCGACGAGCGCCGGGGCCGCGGTCAGCCCGGCGAAGGCGATCGGGGAGATGCCGCCGAGGCGGTTCTGGGCGAGCAGGTTGGTCAGGTTGCTGATCGGGAGCAGCAGGCTGCCGGTGTTCGCGAGCCACACCGTCGTCAGGGCGAACGGCAGCGGCGGCAGACCCGCCTGCCGCGCGACCACGACAACGACCGGCGTCAGGAGCACGGCCGTGGTGTCGAGGGAGAGGAACACCGTCGTGACGATCGCGATGCCGGCCACCCACAACCAGAGCAACCAGGCCCGGCCGCCACCCCAGTGCCGAAGCCGGCGGGCGATCCAGCGGAACACCCCCGCCTCACTGCAGAGCTCGGTTACGACGGTCATGGCCACGACGAACACGAGGATCGGCGCCACCCGGTCCACGAGAACCAGCAGTTCGGGGAGCGGAAGCAGGCCGGTGACCGCGGCGACGGTGCCGAGCAGGAGCAGACCGGCGCCGATGAGGGACAGAACCATGAATCGGAGTGTATCGGCCAGGAGCCCCACGCCTCGCAGGGTGAGCGGATGCCTGGGGTGGCGGGAGGGAGGCGGGGGCGGGCGGGTCAGCGGAAGGCGCTCACGCCGGTCAGATCGCGGCCGATCAGGAGGGACTGCACGCTCTCGGTGCCCTCGTAGGTGTGCAGAGACTCGAGGTCGGCGAGGTGCCGGATCACGTGGTTCTCGAGCAGGATGCCGTTGCCCCCGAGCACGTCGCGCGCCGTCGCCGCGATCTCGCGGGCGGCGCGGGTGTTGTGGTACTTCGCGAGGGACGCCTGGATCGGACGCATGGTTCCGGCGGCGTCGAGTTCGGCGAGGCGCAGGCAGTAGAGCTGCATCGCGGTGAGCTGGGACAGCATCCGCGTGAGTCGTTCCTGCACGAGCTGGAAGCCGGCGAGCGGCTTGCCGAACTGGATGCGCTGGTTCGAGTAGCTGAGGGCGGCCTCGAAGACCGCGGTCGCGTGGCCGAGCGCCGACCAGGCCACACCGAGGCGGGTGGCGAAGAGCACGGTCGCGGTGTCCTTGAAGGTGCGGGTGCCCGGCAGGAGGGCATCGAGGGGCACGCGCACGTTGTCGAGCACGATGCGGGCCTGGTGGATGCCGCGAAGGGAGCCCTTGCCGGTGATCGTCTGGGCCTGGTAGCCGGGGGTGTCCTGCGGCACGAGGAACCCGCGCACGTTGCCATCGTCGTCGCGGGCCCAGACCACGGTCACGTCGCCGACGGAGCCGTTGCCGATCCACTTCTTCTCGCCGGTGATCACCCACTCGTCGCCCTCGCGGGTCGCGGTCGTCTCGAGCGCGACGGAGTCGGAGCCGTGGTCGGGTTCGGTGAGGGCGAAGGCGCCGAGCTTCTCGGCGCGGGCAAGGGGGATGAGCCACTCGGCCTTCTGGGCGTCGCTCCCGTAGAGGGCGATGCTGCGGAGCGCGAGCCCGCCCTGCACAGCCACCACGGTGCCCATCGAGCCGTCGCCGCGGGAGATCTCCATGTTGACGAGGCCGGCGGCGAGCGGGGACATCGGGGTGAGGCCGGGGCCGACGACGCCATCGGTGAGCAGGTCGAGTTCGCCGAGCCTGCGGACGAGGTGCAGCGGATACTCGGCCTTGTCCCAGGCCTCGGTGACCTCGTCGAGCGTCTCGATCGCAAAGGCGCGGGCCCGGTCCCAGAAGGCGCGGTCGGCGGCGGGCACATCCCGGAAGAGTTCGTAGTAGTCGGTGTCGAGCGGCACGGATACGTCGTAGTCGGGCACGGTTCCCCTTCATTGGGTTCGGCTGGTGTGACACTCAGTGTCGGGTCAAATGACACTGAGTGTCAAGTTGCGGGCCCCGACGTGCTCGCGGCGCGGCGTCCGCCGAGGGCGCGTGCGACCTCTCGGGAGAGCTCGTCCGGGGAAATCGTTCCGGGGAACACCGCTACGACGAGCTCGGCTGAGGCCTCCCCCGCCGGCTGGTGCCCGTCCGCAGGCTGCCCCGCGTGGTCAGGTGCCGCGTCGGGGTGAAAGAGGCGCCCCACTTTGCGGAGCTCCGCGGCGAGTTCCTCTGAGAGCTGCGCGGCATGCTCGGCGTCCCGCGCGGCATCCAGGTCGGCGCCGGTCGCTGAGACCGGCTCGGCGTTCGACGCGGCATCCGTTTCGGACGGGGACGGGACCGGTCCGCGGATCAGGCGGCGGAGTTCGTAGTTGTGCGTTGCGGTGATCGCGGCGGCGTAGCGGATGGCCGTGAGCGGCGGCACGTCGGGACGGACGGAGCGGAGGTAGGCGGCGAACATCTGCTCGTAACGGATGGCCATGATGGTCTCGCGGTCCCGGAGGGTCGGGGTGTCGCGCACGATGAGATCGCGCACCCGGACGCTGTCGAGCCGTTCGCGGAATCGTTCGAAGACCATCGTCGCGGCATCACGGATCGCGCGCCAGGGGTCGTCGTGCTGCACGGCGAAGTACGCGGCGATCTGCACGGCGAGTTCGTCGTGGTCGGCGAAGATCACGTCTTCCTTGGATCGGAACTGACGGAAGAAGGTGCTGCGCGAGACGCCGGCGGCCCTGGCGATGTCGGTCGCGGTCGTGGCCTCGTAGCCGTCGGTGCGGAACAGGCGCACGGCGATGTCGGCCACCTCGACGCGGGAGCGGGAGCGGGTGCGGGCCGGACGGGGCTGGCCGGAGGCCTCTGCTGCGGAAACGGACATCAGTCGTGAAAATAGCACGGAATCGCGCGGTCTCCTGCGCACCCGAACGCCTGGCGCATGGCGGGTTCAGCGGCTCAGCGCAGCGCGGCGAGCTCCTCCGGCTCGGCGATCACGTCGACCATCGCAGCGCCCCGGAGCACAGTGACCGGAAGCGGGCGGCCGATGGCATCGCCGAACAGGAGACGCTGGAGGCCCTGGGCCTCCCTGACCTGTTCGCGGCCCGCGGCGAGGATCAGGTCGAGCGCGCCTGACCGCAACCTGACCGCGCACCCGATCCGTCATCGTTCCTGGACCTCCTCTCCGTAGGTTGAGGAGCGGATGAGCGGAGCACACGTGGCAGAGATCGATCAGAATCCCCTCCCGATGACTGACCGGGCACCGGCTGCTGGGCCGGCGTCGGTTCGGGGCACGGCCGCGGAGACGACTCCGCGCAGCCCCCGGTTGCGTGCCCCGTGGTTCCGCGCCCGGCCGATGCTCAGCAAGGTCCCCAAGGTCACGGCAGCGTTCTGGGTCACCAAGGTGCTCACGACCGGGATGGGCGAGACGACCGCCGACTACCTCGTGCACCAGATCGATCCGCCTGTCGCCGTCGGCCTCGCGGGACTCGGCCTGGTCGCCGCCCTGCTCCTGCAGTTCGGCGTCCGCCGTTACGTCGCGTGGGTCTACTGGCTCGCCGTCGTCATGGTGAGCATCTTCGGCACGATGGCCGCGGATGCCCTGCACGTCGGACTCGGAATCCCCTACCTCGTGTCCACGGTCGCTTTCGTCCTCGCACTCGCTGCGATCTTCCTGGCGTGGCGGACGACCGAGAAGTCGCTCTCCATCCACAGCATCGTGACCCCGCGCCGCGAGTTCTTCTACTGGGCGACGGTGCTCACGACCTTCGCGCTCGGCACGGCCGCCGGCGACCTCACCGCCATGACCTTCGGCCTCGGCTACCTCGCGTCCGGAATCGTCTTCGCTGTGCTCATCGCGATCCCCGCGCTGGCGTATCGCCGCTTCGGCATGAATGCGACGCTCGCATTCTGGTTCGCGTACATCCTGACCCGGCCGCTCGGGGCATCCTTCGCCGACTGGGCCGCCGTCTCGACCGAACGCGGCGGCCTCGACCTCGGCACGGGGCCGGTGAGCCTCGTGCTCGGCGTGGCGATTCTCGCGTTCGTCGCCTACCTCGCGATCACTCGCCGCGACGTCGAATCGCTCGCCCCGCGCCCGCAGGGTCCCGCAGCCGCATCACGGCCGTGAGGTGTCGCAGATCGCTGTTCACGGAAGTCCGGAACGTCGATCTGCGACACCTCACGGGGATCGGGGACTCGCGCGGCGGCTGCGGCGGGGCTATTCGGTGCCGAGACCGGAGGCCGAAACCGGCTTCTCGCCGGCCGCCGTGCGCACCTTGTTGAGCGCGGTCAGGTCGAACAGGCCGTTCAGGTCGCCGGTCTTGGTGGTGCCGGCCGTCACGCCGTTCTCGAGGCTCACCGCGAACGTCGAGGCGAGCGGGTCGGTCGAGAACGTCACCTTGGTCAATGCTCGCGTGATCACGGCATCGGAGAGCGCCTTCCCGCTGTCGGCCGTGAGCTTCTTGTTGATCACGGTTGCCGCGTCCGTCGGGTTCTTCGTGAGCCAGTCGACGGATGCCGCGTTGCCGGCCACGAGGGCCTCGACCGTCTCAGGGTGCTCGGCCAGGAATCCCTTCCGCACCAGGAGTACGGTCGTCGGGAAGGCGCCGTCCGGCCACAGCGAGGACTCGTCGACGAGCACCTTGGCGCCGGCGTCGACGACGAGGCGGGAGACCCAGGGCTCCGGCAGCCAGGCGCCGTCGATGGCGCCGCTCTGGAACAGGGTGAGGGTCTGCGCGTTCTCGGTCGGCGTGATCTTCACCTCGCCACCGCCGGAGGTATCCGTCGTGAAGCCTTTGCTGCTGAGCCAGGCGCGCAGGGCGACGTCCTGGGTGTTGCCGAGCTGCGGGGAGGCGAGGGTCTTGCCCTTCAGGTCGGCGGCGGAGTTGATCCCGTCGCGCACGACGAGGGCTGCTCCGCCGCTCGTCGCGCCTGCGACGATCTTGACCGACTCGCCCTTGCTCTTGATGTAGCTGTTCACGGCCGGGCTCGGGCCGATGTATGCCGCGTCGATCGCGCCGGCGCTGAGCGCCTCGATCGTCGCGGGGCCTGCGTTGAAGATCTGGGTGCTGAGCTTGGTGCTGCCGAGGGAATCCTGCAGCAGGCCGTTCTCGAGTCCGACGAGGGCGGGGGCGTGCGTGACGTTGTCGAAGTAGCCGAGCCGGAGCTCTGCGGCCGGTCCGGCCGCGGTGGCGCCGGAGGCGGCATCGGCCGAGGCGGCGCATCCGCTCAGGGTGGTGGCGAGCAAGGCGACGGATGCCGCGCCGAGGGCGAGGCGCATCCCCGTGCGACGAGCAGTGGTGTGGGTCTTGGCGGACATGGGCTTCACTTCCATTCGGTGGACGGCGTACGCTGCGGCACCCGGGCTGGTCACGAGACCTGGGATGGTCTCGAGACGACGTTATTCACCGAACGACCTGAGCGACATTCCGGCCGGTCACGCCCGGTCACGAAACGTAGCGCAACGTCACACAGCATCGACGAGCCCGGCACGGCGTCGATGAGACTCGGCAAGGGCATTGACCCCGCTGCTCCGCGGATGCTGCTTGACTGAGGTGTGCGCACACCGAAAACCCGCTGCTACCGGAACGGGGACCTCGTCGACGAGGGCTTCCCGCTCGCCGACGTCTCCGAACACCTCGCCGACGCGGGTTGTGTTGTCTGGGTCGACCTGTGTTCGCCCGAGGAAGCCGACCTCGACCTGCTCGCCGAGGAACTCGGCCTGCATGCCCTCGCCGTCGAGGACGCCATGAAGCTGCACCAGCGTCCCAAACTCGACCGATACTCCGACCATCTGTTCCTGTCGGCGTATTCGATCACGTTTTCGCCCGAGTCCGCCTCGGTGGAGACCTCGGAGATCGCAGCATTCATCACCGAGCGGGCCTTCGTCACCGTGCACAAGGACCCTGACTTCGACGTCGATGCCGTCGTCGCCCGCTGGGATTCCTCCCCCGACCTCGCCTCGAACGGTGTCGCGTTCCTCCTGCACGGCCTCCTCGACTTCCTCGTCGACGGCTACTTCGAGGCCGTCGAGGCCCTTGATGAACAAGTCGAGGAGCTCGAGAGCCAGCTCTTCGAACCGAGGAGCGACCAGGAGGCTGTGCAGCGCCGCTCCTTCGATCTCCGGAAGAGCCTCGTGCTGATGCGCCGGGTGATCCTGCCGATGCGTGAGGTCGTCAACACCCTGTTACGCCGCGACGTGCACCTTCTGCAGAACGACATGGCGCCGTACTTCCAGGACGTCTACGACCACGTGCTGCGCGCGATGGAGTGGACGGAGAGCCTCAGGGACCTCGCCACGAGCGTGCTCGAGGCGAACCTCGCGATCCAGGGCAACCGGCTCAACGTGATCACGAAGAAGGTCACCGGCTACGCGGCGATCATCGCGGTGCCCACGGCGATTACCGGTTTCTACGGCCAGAATGTTCCGTACCCGGGCTTCAGCGAACTGGGCGGCTTCTACAGCTCCATCGCGCTCATCGTCGGCCTGTCCGCCCTGCTCTACCTGCTCTTCAAGCGCAACGACTGGATCTGAGACCGGCAGACACGCACGACAGGCGCGACAGGGGATGCCTGGCGCGGCCCAGGGAGGCGCGCCCGGCATCCCCTGCCACTACAAGGCCGGTGCCCCGACCGTGTCGAACATCGCGTAGTCGTCGGTCACGAGGGTTCCGTTACTGAACAGGTTCAGCCCGAAACTGATCGCGGTGGCACCGGCCGGGAGCGCCGGGGTCGTGAAGCTCGCCTGGGTGTATGCGGATGCCGTCGCGAGCCACGGGCTCGACGTCCAGTACTGCCAGGTCCCGCTCGCATCCCGGTAGTAGATCGCGAACTGGGTGGACGTCGTCGACGTGTACCAGGCCCGGAGCGAATAGGTGTGCCCGGCGATCGCGGGCGGCGCGCAGGCCCCGCTGTCCAGGCTCGGCAGCAGCTTCGCGTCGCCGTTGGCGTAGTTCGTCACGACGAGCTTCTCCGCCTTGGTGCCGGTGTGCGCCGTCGCGACGGTCGTGAACGCGGCGGTGTTGGTGCCGTAACCGCCGATCTGGTAGCACTGCGGAAGGGCGGCGACTCCGGCGGCTTCCAGGCCCGAGTTCTGGACCAAGTTGGTGCCGGGGGCAGGCGGCGGGGGTACGGGCAGGGTTGCGGCGTCGAAGGCCGTGTAGTCGTCCGTGGTCAGGGTGCCGTTGCTCAGGAGGTTGAGGCCGAAGGTGATCGAGCTCGCCCCGGCGGGCAGTGCCGGGGTCGTCCAGCTCGCCTTCTGGTAGGTCGCGGACGCGGCGAAGAGCGGGCTCGCGGTCCAGTAGGCCCAGGAGCCGAGTCCGGTCCGGTAGTAGACCTCGATCTGGGTCGCTGCCGTGGACTTGTACCAGGCCGAGAGCGCGTACGCCGTGCCCGGGGTGGCCGCGGGGGCGCATCCGCCCAGGTCGGGGGTCGGCAGCCATTTCGCGTCGCCGTTGGAGTAGCCCGTCATCGTCAGGCGGGCCGCCCGGTTGCCGCTGTGGCCCGGAGTGACCGTGGTGAAGGCGGGGGTGTTCGTGCCGTATGAGGCGCCCTGCCAGCACTGCGGCACCCCTGCGGTGAGGGTTTCGAAGCCGGGGTTGGAAACCAGGTTGCTGCCGGCGGGCTTCGGTGTGACGGCCGGGCCGGAGACGACGGCTTTGACGGTGCCGCCGATGACCTGGTCGACCGTCTTGACCGTCGTCGTCGCGGGGCGGGTCTTCAGCCACTGCACGAACTGGGTGAACAGGGTCGGGCTGATCGTGAGCGGGTCGGTGAGCCCCGTCGCGATGTGGTGGAAGGTCAGCTGCTGCCAGCCGCCCGCAGTCTCGGCCTGGGTGACGGTGTTCTGGAGGTCGGTCAGGCTCCAGGTGTTGTCGACCTCGTCGGCAGCCTGGGTCAGGTACGGGTCGGCCGGCGGGATGCTCTCGGTGAGCGCGCATCCCGTGCAGCCGAACCGGGTTTGGATGTCTCCGAGGCCACGGGCGCTGTTGAACCCGCAGTTCTTGACGATGGTTTCGGTCGCAGGGGTCAGCAGCGAGGCGAAGGGATAGGCGAAACTCGTCACCCGGAATCCCCAGTTGGTGAGGTTGACTCGGTCGTTGCAGACCTGGCGCGTCGCCTCGTCCGTCGGGAGGGTGGCGAGGTCGGGGTGCGTCACGGTGTGGCCGCCGATCTCGTTGCCATCCGCGGCAAGGCTCTGCACCTGGGCAAGCGTCATGTAGCCCGGCTGGTTGATATACCCGGACGGCGTGTAGAAGGTGCCGTGCAGCCCGTTCGCCTTGAGGATCGAGGCTGCGGTCAGCTGGTCCGCGTTCGCGTCGTCGAAGGTGAGCGTGATGACGGCGGAAACGGCAGCGCTTGCAGGAAAGGCAGCGAATCCGTCGGCGACTCCGACGGAGACGAGTGCGAGCACAAAGGTCGAGACCCAGGCGAGCCAGCGCGGGCGGTTCCGACGGTAAGCACCGGTCAGCCGGTGTTTGGCGGCCTCAGGATTGCCTGGCTGAACGTCCATGTCGCTGAGCTCCATTCTGGGCCCCTGTCTTCCGCGCCGGGATGGCGCGGAAGACAGTCGGGTTAGGGCGCCGGAATCCCATTAAGGGGTGACCTCTCGGCCCTGTCAATGCGCGGCGCCCCACCAGAATGGGGGGTAGACCGGATGCCTAGGCTGCGCGGCGGCGACCCGTTGCGAGTCCGTAGATCAGGAGGACGACGATGGAGCCGCCGATGGCGAGAAGCCAGGTCTGCAGTGAGAAGAAGTCCTGCAGCGGAGCGTTGAACAGGATGCCGCCGAGGAACCCACCGAGGAGTGCGCCGACGACGCCGAGGAGCAGTGTCACGAACCATCCGCCGCCCTGCTGGCCGGGGAGGATGAGTTTGGCGATGGCCCCGGCGATCAGGCCGAGGAGAAGGAAGCCGAAGAAGCCCATGGGGTGCTCTTTTCTGTATTGGTCACGCGTGGTTGCGGATTTTGAAACGGTCTGGCGGTGAAACGACGTCGGCGCGGCAGGCCGGGGCCCGCCGCGCCGGGAGAGGTCTAGTCCTTGAAGACGTCCTTGATGTTCTCGCCGGCCTTCTTGGCGCTCGCGGATGCCTGCTCCGCACGCCCCTCCGCGACCTTGGAGTCGTCGTTGGTAGCCTTGCCGACGGCCTCGTTGGCCTTGCCCTTGAGGTCTTCGGCCGCGTTCTTGATCTTGTCCGATGCGCTCATCGTGTTTTCACTTTCTGTCGGTGTTTCTCTGGGGATGCCCGACGCGGTTGCGCGGGAAGTCTGGTCGTCTTCTGAGGGGTGATACACGTCATTGATCGTGACGTTCACCGCCGACACGCCGAGGCCGACGAAGTCCTCGATCGCCCGCGTGATGCTCGCCCGCACCTCGGCGGCGATCTGGTGCACCGGAACCGGGTACTCGGCCACTATCACGATGTCGACGACCACGTCCGTGTCACCCACCGTGACGCTCACGCCTTGGCTCAGGTCCGTTCCGCTCAGGGCCTCGCGAATGGCGCCGAAGGCCCGGACGGGAGCGCTGCCGAGGGAGTGCACCCCGGTCACGCCACGGGCGGCGACGCCCGCGACCTTGGCGACAACGCTGTCGCTGATGACGGTCTGTCCGCCGGGCGAATCGCCGCCGGAGACACCGCCGGACGAGTCGCGATCGGAAATACCGCGGAGAGCACGGGAAAGCGGCATGATGGGTATTCTTTCGTTGTCGATGGGCGATGATCGTGATGATCGTCACTGATATGACGTAGGCCGCCACAGGTTCGTCACGCGGAGATCGAAAATTTATTTGGCGCACCACCGGGCGATTCGGGAAGGACGTGATGACCACCGTTACGAGGCTCGCCGTCCCGTCCGCTCTCGACGCGGCATCCGACGCCCTGCTCGCCGACCGCGCGGCCGACGGAGATGTTCGCGCCTTCGAGGTTCTCGTCCGTCGCCACGGCCCGCTGATGCGCGTGCACGCGACCCGGATCCTGGGTTCGAACGACGAGACCGACGATGTGGTGCAGGAGTCGTTCATCACGGCCTGGCGGCAACTGCCGACCCTCGAAAACGGCGCCGCGGTGAAGAGCTGGCTGATGCGGATCTGCGGTCGCAAGAGCATCGACCGGGTTCGCGCCCGCCGCGACCACGCCGACATCACCGAAACGGATGCCGCAGCTCCGGCGGCGCTCACACCGCACCACGTCGCCGAGACGCAGGAACAAGCCGAGGCGCTCGCGCGGTGCCTCGCGGAGCTGCCGGACGACCAGCGGCGCTGCTGGACCCTGCGGGAACTCGGCGAATACAGCTACACCGATATCGCCGAAGAACTCGACCTGCCCGTGTCGACCGTGCGAGGCTTGTTGGCACGCGCCCGAAAAACCCTGCTGCGGGAATTGGAGGACTGGCGATGAACGCCCCAGACATCCCCTTTGTGGCTTTCGACCCCGAAGAGCTGGCCGAGGAGCAGGCCCGCCTGTCCGGGCACACGATCGAGGACCTCAACGACTACCTCGACCGCGGCCGCACCCCGAGCGACTCGAGCATCGACGACTCCCCGGCGTGCACAACGGCACTCACCCGCCTCGAGCGGCTCCGTGCGGCGTTGCGCCGGGTCGACTCGGCCGCCGTGGACCGGGAGTCGGCTGGGACTGACGGCTGGGTCGCGACCATCATCGACAGCATCCGGCTCGAGACCCGGGCGGGTCGGCGGATCCCGCTCACGTCCGACTCGCCGGTCGCCCGGCTGGCGCTGACCGAAGGCGCGGTCATCGGTGTCCTGCGCACGGCGGGGGACGGGATAGACGGCATCCTGATCAGTCGCTGCCGTCTCGACGGCGACGTCACCGAGCCGGGAGCGCAGATCACGGTGCGCCTCGAGGTGTCGGTCGGGGCCGACGGGATGAATACCGGCGAGAGCATCACGGCCCTCACCTCACGCCTGCGCGCGGCGGTCCACGCCGTGCTCGTGCAGCAGACGGAACTGTCGATCGCCGCCGTCGACATCACGGTCACCGACCTGTACCTCACGACACCCCCGCCGAGCTCCGAAGGAGAAGCCGATGAGTGAGTCCGCTGTCGCTGCCGGAGAACTCGACGACTACATTCTCGCGGTCCCGGGCGTCGACGCCCTCTACCCGGCCGGCCCGCTCCTGACCACGGTCGTGGCCTCAGTCGTCGCCGCGCTGATCCCGAGCGTGGCTGCGCCGAATCCGATCGTCGTCGTCGAGCGGTCCGGCGGACTCTCGATCGCCGCGAACATCGGCGTCGCCCCCGATCATGCGGCACCGGATGTCTGCCGCCGCGTTCACGATGCCATCGCCGAGCACTTCCGTCACGCCGGAGACCCGGTCATCTCCGAGATCGCGGTCACGGTCGCCCGCATCGGCTGACTGCCGGCGATCCCCCGTTGTTTGCGTGGTCAGGGTTGTTTGCGCGGTCAGGACCTCTTCGGCGAGGCCGGACCACCGCGAATGGCTGACCTCGCCGGCCGGGTGCCCGCCTGTTTCTGTGCCCGCATGGCGTCGTCGGCATTCCTGAGGAGCACCTCGAGGCGGGTCAGATCGCTGGACTCCCCCGTGTCCTCCGCCATCGCGATCCCGATCGTCGCGGAGACGCGCAGGCGCCGCCCCTCGCACACGAAGGGACTGGCTGCACTCAATTGGATGCGTTCAGCGAACGAAGCGGCCTGGGCCTTCGTGACGCTG
This sequence comes from Cryobacterium sp. MDB2-A-1, assembly GCF_004402675.1. NCBI lineage: Bacteria > Bacillati > Actinomycetota > Actinomycetes > Micrococcales > Microbacteriaceae > Cryobacterium > Cryobacterium sp. MDB2-A-1. The sequence continues at coordinate 32,118 of NZ_SOFK01000020.1, forward strand.
TCGAGGAGCACGACGAATTCATCCCCGCCCAGGCGACCGAGGATGTCTTCGGGACGAGAATGCTCCCGCAGGCGAGCGGCGAAGCCGACGAGCACCTGGTCGCCCACCCGGTGGCCATAACTGTCATTGACGGCCTTGAAACCGTCAAGGTCGATGTACAGCGCGGCCACGCCGGCGACGTCCCCGTTGCCCTCGAGGATCGCACCCGCGCGTTCCTCGAGCTGGCGGCGATTGGGCAGCCCGGTCAGGGAATCGTGCAGGGCGGCGTAACGGAAGTCGGCGGAGAGCTGCTGAAAGATCTGGGACACCGACACGACCCTCGGGCCGTTGTCGGTGAGCACGAGCACGTCGCGGTAGCGGACGTCTTCGGGCAGGGCCAGGATGCGTTGAGCCGCCTGGGCGAGGTTCATGCCCCCGTCGAGTGCAAGCGACCGCTCCGGAACGAGCTGGGCCGCTGTCGACCTGCTGTGCAGCCCGCGGCCGTAACCCAGCCGACCGGTCAGGGTGTACTCGACCTGATCGCGGGAGAGCAGAGAGAAGAGCTCACCCTCCTGGACGACGACGGATCGAAGCTGCCGTTCGGACCGGAAGATCCTGTCGATCTCGGACACCGGGGTGCTCGCGGAGACGAGCTGCGCATCCGTGGCGAGGTCGGTGAGGCAGACCACACGATCACCCGCATGGGGGCCGGTCCAGGAGTCGAAAAGTGATCGCATGATTGATCATGACGGCGTCGACGGCTCGTGGACGTCAAAACTGGCGCTGTTTGCCGTCTGTTCAGCGCCCCGGTGGCCGTCGTTTGCTGTGGTCGCGCCCGAGCCCCGGATACGGCAAGATGGATTCCGTACCGATTGGTTCACAATATTCCGGAGGAACCCATGCTCATCGCCGCCCAAATCGTCGCCACCATCGCCGCACTCCTGCACGTGGTCTTCTTCCTCTTCGAGAGCGTGCTCTGGATGCGCCCCTCTGTCTACGGGCGGTTCGGGATCGCATCCAGGGACGAAGCGGCGACGATCCGCACGATGGCGTACAACCAGGGCTTCTACAACCTCGCCCTCGCGGTCGGGGTGCTCGTCGGCGTCGTGCTGCTCGCGCAGTCCGGTTCCGCGTTCACCGCGGGCAAGACGGCCGTCATCTTCGGAACCGCCTGCATGTCGGTTGCCGGCGTCGTCCTCGCTTCAACGGGACCCTCCTACCGACGCGCGGCCGCACTCCAGTTCTTCCCCGCCGCCCTCGCCCTCGTCCTGGCCAGCCTCAGCTGAGCCCACGAACACCGCCTCCCGCGTGGCGACCACGCTCGGCGCGCACGCCGACCTCCGGCGCCGGTACCGATCGGCCGGGCCGGATGGATGCTAGTCGACCGCGGCCTGCGCGGTCAGCAGGCGGGTCACGGCCGCGAGCATGGGTGCGCCCCAGCCGGTCGCCCGGGTTCCGCGGTCGTGCTCCGGAATCGCACGGTTATAACTCTGGTCGAAAACGACAACGCTACGTCCGGCCTTCAGCAGACCGGTCACGACGGGCGGGGCGTCGTCGACGAACAGGTCGATCCCCTCGAGCGCGTGCTTGTCGAAGCCCGAATGCACGACCGTGGCCAGGGGCAGTCCGTTCGACGCGATCCACTCCCGCGTATCGGAGTTGAACTCGTCGCTCCTGGCCGTGACGGCGACAAGCTCGCATCCGGCAGCCTCAAGGGCGAGAAGCGTCACGAGAGCCTCGTCGAACACGGCGAGGCCCAGGTAGAAGCCGTGGCGTTCGGCATGACCAAAATGACTGAGGAAGTCCGGCATATCGACGAACCACGCGTCGTCGCCGATCCACATGGCGTACTGGTCGAGGTCGGGGAATCGCGTGGACCGTTCAGCCAGGGGGATCGAGAGCTTCTCCCCCATCCAGGTTCGGAGACCACCGACCGTGTCAGCGGTCGTCGCATCAAGGTCAACCCCGAGACGCGGGGCGCGGCCGTGCGCGGCCCGGAACCGATCAAGCGCTGCAGTCAGATCGGCGGGAGCCACAAGTGCGTTCGGAATCATTCGAGTGTGTCCTCTTCCAGAAGTTGGGTGATGGTGCGCAGAGTTTCCGGGGAGACATCGCCCAGAGTCCTCGCGGCGAAATTCACGACGCGTTGTGCGCGGAGCCTCTTGACAAAGGCGAGTTGGGCGTCCACGCGGACGGGGATATCGTCGTCGGAACCCAGGAGGTAGGCCGGTGGGATCCGGAAGAATTCGGCAATTCCGGTCAGGAGTTTCTCGTCGGTCACGAGCGGGCCGGTCCCCGCGATCATATATGCCCACCGGGCTCGGGAGAGGGAAAGCGACCTGTCCCGCAGGCCCTCGGCTATCTCGCGGTAGGTATACGGGGTATTCCCCTCGGCGACGACGACGTCGAGCAAGAGGTTGAGCTTCCTCGCCAGTTCCATTTGCGCACTGAGACGCTGGGCGGTCGGGGGAGTCTTGCCGTTCACGTCAGGCGTTCCCCTCTTCATCGGCGCGCCGCCCCTGCTACGTCTCGTCGCATCACGGCTGACCCTCCACAGTCACAATGGGCAACACTCGAGGACCAGCCGGGGAAGCGAGGTGCTCCGCCGTAGCCAACAGCGCCTGGTCCGACTGCGATATTTCCTGAGGATACAGCAGGAGGCAATCACGGACCTCGACATAGCGACGGTAGAGTCGCGCAGCGGCGCCGCGGGTCAGAACCAAGTGGATCTTCGTTTCAGGAACGTCGAGGCTGAGTTCAGGCGACTCGGATAACAGCCGCTCCCAGAGAGGTGCGAGCCGCACCAGGAGTACGCGAACCTGGACTTCCCGTTGGACTCGCATGACGCCGTCAACCGCCGCCGTGAGGCCGAATCCAACGGCCAGGCACGAGGGCGCGATCAATAGCGCCGCATAGTAGACGCCGCCAGTCCCGGTCGCGAAGTCAGCATTGTGGCTGACGTTCGCCATGACCGCATTGAGGAGGCTGACGACGGCGTACACGATCACACCGGCGCAGCCGACAACGACGAAGCCGAGTGAGACCCGGGTCAGTCGTCGTCGCTGCCTTCGCCGGTCCGAGAGACATGCTGCCGCCACCGTGACCGAGAAATACGCCAGGGCTACCCAAGTGGTCGCCGCATACGCCGTGTAGTCCCACCGATCAAGAAAGCGGATGTCCGGCATCAGTCGCCAATCGGCCCCGAAGAACAACACTGACTGAATGAGAATGACCACCCCCGGGAAGATCGCAGAGATCGGTTTGATCCGCCACCCACCGGGTTGCACCGACGATGCGGCCCGCACGAGTTCGTTGAGAAGCGCTACAGCGATGACCGCAGTGACGTGGAAAAGGTAATACGTCACGTTCACGCCGCCGAGAGCGGCATCGAGCACGTCGAAGACAAGATCGGTCTGCAGCGACATCGTCAGCGCGAACACCGCAAGAAACGAGAACAGCAGGCGCCGACGGCCCCGCACGACGGATGGGAGGCAGAACAGGGTGGCCAGCCAGAGGAGCGCGCTCACGCCACCAGCGATGAGGGAGGCCATTACAGCACCCGCCCGAATCCGGTCCGGGCACCGTCCCGGGCCTCCGCGCGGTCACTCAGCATAGTCAAGGCGAGCCGGTCGCCGATCGCTTCGGCGAGTGCTTCCAGCTCGTCGGTCAAACTGCTTCGCAAAAGTGCGTGCACGATGGCGTCGTAGGGGATCAGGGGCGCGAATCGCGCAACTTGATCGGCCGAGAGCAATTCCTTGTCGTCGCTGAGGATCATATGGCCGTATTCATGGTTGATGAGCTGCTGCCGATGCACCGCCGAGATCGTCGGGGCATGGTGGATGCGCTCGAAGGCTTCGCCGGCGACCTCGATCCAGAGTCCGCAGACACCAGCGTGCAGCATCGTTTCGCTGCCCTCACGGATCACAATCTGCTTTTTCCGGACGCTCTCCATATGCGCGTGGAGCCGCTCGGGCGTGAGCGGCCGCGGCAGATCGAGTGCCGCGACAAGCTCGTGCGCGCGCTTCTGGCGTTCTTGGTGATCCATAGTCTTTCCCCCGGTCGATGCCACGTTCGACCGATTCTGGAACGTAACTTTGGACATGTCTAACGTCTGCTACGCTTGCCTTCGGTTGGACATGTCTAGGTTACAGTTCCGGGGGGAACGCCGTAACCGGCATGTTCGAACCAGGCACGACGCGGATTCATGGGCGACAGTGGGGCGTCGCCGTGCGCGTGGTGCGGAGCTGCCCACAGGCCTCCGCACCGCGCAGCCGCCTCGTCGCAGGCCCGTCCTGCCGAACCGTGCTGACCCGCGCGCTGACCCGAATCAGGCCGTTGCCTGGCCGTAGAGGATCAGCGACCAGGCCAGGGAGACGAATGCTGCCGTCGCCGTCGCCGTCCGCACCCGATTCCAGGTCGCCCATCTGGCCTCGTTGAATTGCCTCCGCACTTGAGCCAGATCCTGAATGCCATCGGGCACCCCGGCCGCTTTGATCGCGTTATTGAGGGGCAGGTGAATCGCGATCGTGACCACAACGTCACTCAGGATAAGGAGAAAGGCGGCAATGATCCAGGGCGCGCCCGGACGTCCCAGATTCTTCAACACGGCGGCGCCGGCCAGCACCAGGGACCCGAAGAATGCGCCGAGCATGAACCAGGGATTGATGATCCCACGGTCCAGCGACTGGAACGCGACCACAAAGGTGCGGTCGTCCGCGGTCTTCAGGCCGGGCATGATCGTGTGCGCGTACAGCGCGAAGACGCCGGCCGTCAACCCGGTCGTGATCGTGGCCCCGAGAAGCGCCACCCCGGCCACGATGTCGGCAATCACGTGTGGCTACGATTGTGAGGTGTCGTCATGGCGGACAGTCAAGCACCGCACTGCCCGCTCATCCAGATTCCGATCCAGATTTCGATCCAGAATCTGGCCAATTCCGACACCATTCGCGTGGCGCGGAGCAAAATATGCCCCTGTGGTCTGACCACAACAGGTAGTATCAATCTCACGCCCCAACCACTAGATATGGTCTTTCGCCCGACTTACTGTCCCGCTCGATTGTCGTGGGGAGTATTAATCAAGGAGACGGCAGCGCGTGTTGAAGATGGAAACCCCCGGCACAGGAACGCTTACGGCTGGCAGCAGTCTCAGCACGCTTATGGTCGCAAAACGCGACGGTCGACGACTCGCCTTCGACGATGCCCGGATCTATGCCGCGCTGGCCAAGAGCTTCACGGAAGTGAACGGCGAACTGACCCCGCTCACGCACCGGATCATCCGCGACCTGGTCGCTCGTGTCGATCGCGAGATAGCCTCGCGCTTCGCGGTCGACATCAAGATCTACGAGGTCCAGAACATCGTGGAACACGCCCTGCTGGACAGCAAGGAATACGACGCCGCAGAGGCGTACATCAATTACCGGATCCAGCGCGACTTCGCGCGCAGCAAGTCCACCGATATCAACCACTCGATCATCAAACTGATCAGCAAAGACGAAACGGTCGTCAACGAGAACGCCAACAAGGACAGCGATGTCTTCAACACCCAGCGCGACCTGACCGCCGGCGCGGTGGGCAAGGCGATCGGCCTGAAGATGCTGCCGCCGCACGTCGCCAACGCCCACCAGAAGGGCGACCTGCACTACCACGACCTCGACTATCACCCCTATGCCCCGATGACGAACTGCTGCCTCATCGACTTCAAGACGATGCTCAGCACCGGTTTCCGGATCGGCAACGCCGACGTCGACCCGCCCCGCTCGATCCAGACGGCCACCGCGCAGATCTCGCAGATCATCGCGAACGTGTCGTCGAGCCAGTACGGCGGATGCTCGGGCAACCGGATCGACGAGGTGCTCGCCCCCTACGCGGAGAAGAACCTCCAGAAGCACCTCGCCGACGCCCGGACGTGGATAGCGGACGAGTCCCAGCACCAGCAGTTCGCGGAGGAGAAGACCCTCAAGGACATCTACGACGCGATGCAGAGCCTCGAATACGAGATCAACACCCTGTTCACCTCGAACGGGCAGACCCCGTTCACCTCGCTCGGCTTCGGCCTCGGCACCAGCTGGTTCGAACGCGAGATCCAGAAGGCGATCCTGCAGATCCGCATCGAGGGTCTGGGCCGCGAGAAGCGCACCGCGATCTTCCCGAAGCTGATCTTCACGGTCAAGCGCGGTCTCAACCTCGACCCGACCGACCCGAACTACGACATCAAGCAGCTCGCGCTCGAGTGTTCCACCAAGCGCATGTACCCCGACATCCTGAACTACGACAAGATCGTGGAACTCACCGGCAGTTTCAAGGTGCCGATGGGCTGCAGGTCCTTCCTCCAGGGCTGGAGGGACGAAGACGGCAACGATGTCTCAGAGGGCAGGATGAACCTCGGAGTCGTGACGCTCAACCTGCCGCGGATCGCCCTCGAGGCCGCCGGCGATAAGGACAAGTTCTGGAGCATCCTCGCCGAACGTGTGAGCATCGCCCGCGACGCCCTGCTCTTCCGGATCGAGCGCTGCAAGGAAGCGACCCCGGAGAACGCACCGATCCTCTATGTCTACGGCGCCTTCGGCCAGCACCTGGAGGCCGGCCAGTCCGTCGACACCCTGTTCAAGAACAAGCGCGCCACCGTGTCGCTCGGCTTCATCGGCCTCTACGAGGTGGCCGCGGCTTTCTACGGCGGAGCCTGGGAATCGAACCCCGAGGCGAAAGACTTCACCGTCGACATCCTCCGCACGCTCCACGACCGCACCCAGGAGTGGAGCAATGAGTACGGCTACCAGTTCAGCGTGTATTCGACCCCGAGCGAGAGCCTGACCGACCGGTTCTGCCGGCTCGACACCGCGAAGTTCGGTTCGGTCGCCAACATCACCGACAAGGACTATTACACCAACAGCTTCCACTACGACGTTCGCAAGAGCCCGACGCCGTTCGAGAAGCTCGACTTCGAGACGGTCTATCCCCAGTTCGCCTCCGGTGGGTTCATCCACTACTGCGAATACCCGATCCTGCAGCAGAACCCCAAGGCACTCGAGGCGGTCTGGGACTACTCCTACGACCGGATCGGCTACCTCGGAACCAACACCCCGATCGATCGTTGTTACGCCTGCGGCTTCTCGGGCGACTTCGACGCGACGGAGCGCGGCTTCGAGTGCCCCGAGTGCGGCAACGCCGACCCGATGACCTGCGACGTCGTCAAGCGCACGTGCGGCTACCTCGGCAACCCGCAGGCCCGTCCGATGGTGCACGGCCGGCATATGGAGATCACCTCCCGGGTCAAGCACATGGCGGGCGCCACCGGCATCAGCGGGGAGGATGCCCCAGCACCGGTCTCCGAGGATGCGTAACCCCCGGCCCGGCGAGTGGCTGTCTGAGAAGCTGAGCCAGCACTACGTCGGGGACTACAAGCCCTTCGTCTTCGTTGACGGCGAAGGCGTGCGGTGCAGCCTGTACCTGTCCGGATGCCTGTTCGCCTGCGAGGGCTGTTTCAACGAAGCCACCTGGAGCTTCCGCTACGGCCAGGAATACAGCCAGGAGCTCGAAGACCAGATCCTGGCCGACCTCGGCCAGGAGTACGTCCAGGGCCTGACCCTGCTCGGCGGCGAACCGTTCCTCAACACCGGGGTCTGCCTCGGGCTGATCGACCGGGTGCGCCGGGAGTTCGGCTCGTCGAAGGACGTGTGGTCCTGGACCGGATACACCTTCGAGGAGCTGTTGCTCGAGAGCCCGGACAAGCTCGCCATGCTCCGCGGAATCGACGTTCTGGTCGACGGTCGGTTCGAGCTCGCGAAACGTGACCTGAAACTGCAGTTCCGGGGCAGCAGCAACCAGCGGATCATCGACGTCCCCGCGTCCCTGACCGCCGGAGAGGTGGTCCTGTGGGGTGGACTCCGGGATGCGACGAGCACCTTCGAACAGATCGAGAAGCGCCAGCTGATCTAGTCACCCGTCGTCCCGCACCCTCTTCGCGACTGCCGAAACTCCGAAGGGCGCCCGCCGGCGGATGCCTGCGGACGCCCCGAGGGCCCCGTTACTGCTTGCGGAGGGTTGCGTTCGTGCTCTCGCCGATAATGCCGTGCTCCCAACGCCCCTCGTCGAGGTCGTTGGCGATCCTGCGGTACTTGTCGTCGGACACGTTGTAGATGAAGTAGATGATGATGGCGGCGATGGCCAGCGCGAGGGCCGGGTACAGCGTCATGACCGCCTTGATTCCTTCGAGGGTCTCACCAGACTGGCTGGTGGCCTTGGCCACGTATCCGGTGACGGCGAGCATGCCGGCACCGACGACCGCGGCGAGGGACTGGGCGAGCTTGCGGGAGAAGCTGAAGGCGGCATAGGTCATGCCTTCCTTGCGCACCCCGGTGTGCCATTCGCCGTAGTCGATCGTGTCGGAGACGAACGCCCAGGTGATGCCGTTCGGGATGGCCAGTGCGGCGTAGCCGATGGTGACGAGGATCATGAACGTCCACAGGTTGGTCGGGATGATGAAGTTCAGCCCGTTGGCGACGATCGCGATAATGAAGCTGCCCATCACGGTGCGCTTCTTACCGAAGCGCATGACGAGCTTCGGGATGAACATGATGCCGACGATGGACGCACCGATCATGACGAGGTTCAGTACGGCCTGGAGGGCGATGTTGCCGAGGTTGTACTGGGCGAAGAAGATCATCATCATGTTGTTGACGTTCATCGACGAGATCGTGAAGAGGGACATCAACACGAGTCCGAGCAGCGGGCGGTTGGTGAGAACTGCCCTGGCGTAGTCCTTGATGCCGTTCTTGCTCGAGCTGGCTGCCCGGTTGATGACGACGTTCTCTTTCGTGCCCCGGTAGCAGAGCACGAATGAGACCATGCCGAGGAGTGCCATCGCGAGGGAGGCCCACATGTAGTTCTCTGCGGTCATTCCGCCGAGCATCATCATGATCGGGATGAAGGCGAATCCGCAGATCCACTGGGCGCCGAGCGAACCCGCCTGGCGAGAGGTGGCCAGCTGGGCGCGTTCCTTGATGTTGCGTGTCATCACGGAGGCGAGCGAACCGTACGGGCCGTTGACGAAGGAGTAGACCCCGCCCCAGATCGCGTAGGACCCGGCGGCGAAAGCGATTTTCCAGCCCATTTCCACGTCGGGCATGGTGAAGGTGACGACGGTCATGATCGCGAGGAGGAACGCACTAACCATCATCACCGGGCGGAACTTGCCGCGCTTGCCGATCTTGCGGCTGTCGATGAAGATCGCGGCGAGCGGGTCCATCACGGCGTCGAAAAGTTTGACGAGCACGAAGATCAGGGCGACGACTGCCGGGCCGATGCCCGCGGTGTCGATCCAGAACTTGGTCAGGTAGGCCTGGCCGAGGTCGAACATGAACCCGTTGCCCAGGTCGCCGAATCCGTAGGCGACCTTCTCCTTGGAATTGAGCCGGGCTTCGGAACCGAAGATGGCCGGGGTGGGCTCCTCGGCGGAGACAACCTCCGCGTTCTCTTGGATGGTCATGGTCGCTTTCCTCTTTCCACTCTGAGCGTCATTGCTGATTTGTGGGGAGTGTCCGCGTGGCGGAACAGACTTCCATCAGTCACTGCCATACTAGTGGGAATTCTCAGCCAATCGCAAGCATTCTTCAGGTCTGCCGAGGCTCACTGTGACCGTTTGATTCCGTTCCACGGAATACCATTCTGAAATTGAGTCCGCAGAGACATGAAAAAAAGGGGCCGTGACCACGTGGCCACGACCCCCGCAAACAAGAAGTACTAGGCGGACGTACTCGCCGTCAGCGCAGCGATCGCCGCAGCCAGGTCGGCCTTGTTGTAGCTGGCGCCGGGATTGGTCGATATGTGGGAGTAGCGGACCGTGCCCTCCTTGTCGAGCAGAACGCCGCCGGACTGCTGGATGGCGCCGAAGACCTTGCGGAGCAATCCCGCCTCGGCGTGTGCCGTTCCGTCCCTGCCGATCACGACTGGGAACGGCACACCGCGCTTCGCCTTCCACGCTGTCGCCGAGGCCTCGTCTTCCGGCACAGCCACGATGACCTGAACGCCCGTTGCCGCCAGCTCATCCTGCTGCGTGGTGAGGGTGCGAACTGCTGCGTTGCACTGGGCGCAGGACAGTGCGCGCATGAAGTAGACGAAGACATTCGAGGTTCCTCGGTAGTCGGCGAGGTTCAGGTCTCCCCCGCCAGCCTCCCGAAGCTGCAAGTTCAGGGTGGAGCCGATTTCGATTGGCATGTGATTCCTCCGGTTGGGTCGTACGCGGATGCTGGGTGACGGGACAGTGGGTGAAGGGACAGTGGGTGACGGAACGTTGGTGGCGGAACGGTGGGTCGCGGATGGCGGCTGCCCGGCCAGAAGTAGCACGACCGCTCGGTGACGAGCGCAGCTAGCGCGTGAGCTCGCTTCGCGACGACGAGCGCAGGGTGTCGGTGAGGGCGGACATACCCGAGGTGATGCCGTGCAGGCTCCCGAGCAGGTCGCGCAGTTCCTCGACGGTCGTGATCCCGTAGGCAGGATCCAGGCAGCGTACGACTGAGGTGACCCGGTCGTGCAGTAGCCGACCCTCGGGGGTCAGCGCCACGATCACCGTGCGCTCGTCACCCTTCCGACGTTCCCGGGTCAGGATCTGGCGCGCCTCGAGCCGCTGCAGGAGCGGGGACAGGGTGCCCGAGTCGAGGAACATGGCGCTCGCGAGCGCACTCACCGAGGACTCGCCCTCGGACGCCAGCACGACGAGCACCAGGAACTGGGGGTAGGTGAGGTCCTCGTCGGCCAGCACGGCACGGTACGCCTGGGTCACGGCGCGGGAGGCCGCGTACAGGGCGAAGCACGGCATCTCACTCAGAGGACTGGTCATCTCATAACCTTTGCACACAAACTCTTTGTGCACAACACGTGCGGCAGCCTGCCGCATGCCCCGAACCGATTCGGCGGCGGCCAGGGACGGCGAGGCTAGAGGGTGACGGCCACGCGGGCCACGGGAATCTTCTCGCCGGCTTCGACGGCGAATGGAATCCGGTTTTCCGCGGGCGGAAGCGGGCAGGTCGCGTAGTCGGTGTACGCGCAGGGCAGGTTGACGGCGCGGGTGAAGTCGAGGGTTGTGCGTCCCTCGGCGTCAGGGGCGGCGACCGTCAGCGCCCGGTTCGCGGCGTAGGTCGTGAGGCCGCTCGTCGCATCCGTGAAGACCACCAGGAGGGAGCCCGGCGCGTGGCCGCTGAACGCAGTCAGGTGGTAGGGCGCGCCATCGTGGGCGAATTCCAGTTCGCCGGGCGCGGAGTAGACATGCTGCAATCCTTCGACTGCGGCACCGACCGTGACGTCGCGCGGCGGATCGAAGGGCAGGAAGCGCGCCTCGACGCGCCAGCCCGGGTTCGGCAGGTACGTCGGCGTGCCGGAGTAGGCAGCACGGAACTGGGTGTCCGGGTGCCGCGGGCGCACGATCAGCTCGCCGCCGCGCCGGGCGATCTCAATGACCGCGTCACCGGCCCGCGCGTTCACGCCGTCGCGTTCAGCGATCGCGCCGAAGGAGTGCCGACCCGTCAGCTCGACGCCGTCGAGGCTCAGCTGTTCGTCGGCGGCGAGTTCAACGACCGGGCCGACCTCGTCGACCGACCAGGCGCCGGGTGCGTCTCCGAAGCGCTCCGGTTCGGTCGTCAGGAAGTGCAGGCCCGTGATGGCCAGGAAACCGTCCGCGGCCGCGCGCTGGGTCTCGTGCGCCGCATGCCAGTCCTCCCAGTCCGAAACGAAGCCTGTGGGATCGATGGCCGGGGAAATCGTGTCTGTCGTCATGTCCCTGAGGCTAGTTTCGATGTGCTCGTGGACGAGCGGATGTCGACACGAACGGTCATGTGCGCAACACGCGTTCATCCCGCTTGCGCCCTGCTCTCGCAACCGCCATCATCCGTCCGCTCGGCTCTCGGCCGGCCGGGCGGGTGCCGGGGCGGCTCACGACAAAACCCCCTGCCTCCCGGTCAAATACGGGAGGCAGGGGGCTTTGTCGTGCCCGTTACTCAGCCAGGCTCTCGCCGGCTCCGTTGCGGAGGAGCAGGGTGGCGCCCGCTGCGATCACGGTGACCACCAGGGTGGTGATGCCGATCACGATCGGGATGTTGCTCGTTCCGGGAGGAGCCATCAGGGTGAAGATCGCCGGCGCGAACGCGGCAAGCATCAGGCCGACGTTCTGCGAGACGGCGAAGCCGGTGACGCGCAGCCGGGTGGGGAACTGTTCCTGGTAGGCCGTAGCGAAGGTGGCGTTCCACATCTGGAAGAAGATCGACATGGCGAGCACTCCGAGGATGAGCACCAGGGCGAAATTCTTCTCCTGCACCGCGAAGAGGAACGGGATCGAGGTGAGGCCACCGCCGAGGGCTCCCGTGATCATGAGCGCCTTCCTGCCGAAGACGTCGGACAGTTTCCCGAACAGCGGGATCGTCAGGGCCGAGACCGTGTTGATGATGAGGATGATCCAGAGGAACTCACTCGTCGTGAAGCCGACACCGTAACTCTCCTGCTTTCCGTAGGTGACACCGAAGACCAGGGTCGCCGTGCCGATCACGTTGGCGAGGGTGCTGATCACGCAGATGAGGAGCATGCGCGGGTAGCGACGGAACAGTTCGATCGCCGGGGTCTTGAACTCCTTGACCTGGGACTGCTTCAGGTAGGCGGGCGGCTCTTCGATGTTGCGGCGGATCAGGTAGCCGGCGAGGATGACGACCGCGCTGAGCAGGAACGGAATTCTCCAGCCCCAGGTCTGGAAGGCCTCGGCGGGAAGCGCGGATGCCAGCGGAAGCATGAACGCGAGGGCGAGGATGCTGCCGATCTGGGATCCCTGCAGGCTGAAGCTCGCGAAGAAGCCGCGCTTCGAGTCGGGCGAGTGCTCGACGATGAGGGCGTTCGAGGCGCCCAGCTCGCCGGCGACGGCGAAGCCCTGGACGAGCCGGAGCACCACCAGCAGGATCGGCGCGAGAATGCCGACCTGGGAGTACGTCGGCAGAACGCCCACGAGGAGCGTGGCCAGGCCCATCATCATCATCGCGATGACGAGGACGTGCTTCCGCCCGTGGCGGTCGGCCAGGTTGCCCAGGACGATGGCGCCGATGGGCCGCGCGACATAGCCGACGCCGTACGTGGCCAGCGAGGCGACGATGGCGACGGCCGGGCTCGAGGTGGGGAAGAACACCGTCGGGAAAACGAGTGCTGCTGCCTGGGAGTACAACGTGAAGTCGTAGTACTCCAGTGCGCTTCCGATCCACCCACTGAAGGCGGCGCGCTTGAGATTGCGGGATGAAACCTGTTTGTCGTTCGACGGCGTCCTCTGTGACGTTGCCGTGTTTTCGCTCATGACGAAACCCTTGATCTTCCTTGATAAGTGGTTCTAGTGTGATCGTTCGTGGTGCAGAGTGCAGTTCGCCGGTCAGGCGAGTGACGCGAGGATGTAGTCCCGCACCTCCCCCGGCTCGGCGTTTGCGGTGAAATACTCCGTGAAGTTCTCGGTGGCGATGGTCTCCTTCAGGAAGTCCTGATCGATTTCCTTGAGCACCTGGATGAGGGGCTTGTACACGACCGCCTTCACCTCGTTGAGGATGCGTGCATTGCGCTGCTCAGGGACCACCCGCTCCTTGGGGTACCCGCCACCCATCGGCTCGGCGAACAGGCGCTCGAAGATGAGCGTGAGGTTGAGCTCGGCTCCCCAGCCGAAGCCCTTCGCATAAGGGATGGAGAGCGCGTTGCCTCCGTTGATCTGGGAGAAGAGGTAGGCATCCGTCGGTTCGATGGCGATGCCGCAGACCACGCCGGGGAAGCTGTTACAGGCGAGCATGGCCCCCACGCCGGTGCCGCAGCCGGTGACGACGAAGTCCACGGCCTTTGTGCCCAACAGGATCGAGGCGAGGAGACCGTTCTGAACGTAGGTCAGCTGGCTCTCGCCCTCTTTCCCGGTCATCCCGTAGTTAAAGGACTCGTAGCCTTTCTCGTCGGCCACATCCTTGAGCGCCGTGTAGATGACGGCGTTCTTGGAAGCCTGGGAGTTCTCGTTTATCAAAGCAATCTTCATTGGTTCTTCGACCTTTTTCATTGATGGTGCTCACGAAATGGTGCGGGCAGTCCCGCGTTACTGAGGGGTTTTGCCGATGTAGGCGAGGATGCCGCCGTCGACATAGAGGACCAGCCCGTTGACGAAGTCGCTCGCGCCGGAGGCCAGGAACACGGCCGGCCCCATCAGGTCCTTGGGGGTTCCCCAGCGCGCGGCCGGGGTCCTTGCGATGATGAACTGGTCGAAGGGATGCCGGGAGCCATCGTCCTGGAGCTCACGGAGCGGGGCCGTCTGCGGCGTCGCGATGTAGCCAGGGCCGATGGCGTTGCACTGGATGTTGGCCTCGGCGAATTCGGAGCAGATGTTCCGGGTGAGCATCTTCAGGCCACCCTTGGCTGCGGCATAGGCCGACACGGTTTCGCGGCCGAGCTCGGACATCATCGAGCACATGTTGATGATCTTTCCGTGGCCGCTCTTGATCATTCCCGGCAGCACGGCCTTGGCGACGATGAACGGCCCGTTCAGGTCGACGTCGATCACCTGGCGGAAGTCGGCGACGCTCATCTCGAGCATCGGGACGCGCTTGATGATGCCGGCGTTGTTGACGAGGATGTCGATGGTGCCGACCTCGTCCTCGATCTGCTTGACCATCGCGACGATCGCGTCTTCGTCTGTGACGTCCGCGACATATCCGTGAGCCTCGATCCCGGCTTCCTTGTAGGCGGCGAGCCCCCGGTCCACGGCAGCCTGGTCGCGATCGTTGAAGGCGATCCGGGCGCCGGCTGCGGCATACGCCGAGGCGATTGCGAGCCCGATGCCGTAGCTCGCGCCGGTGATCAGGGCGACTTTTCCGCTCAGGGAGAAGCTCTCCGTGTCAAACTTTTCGGTCATTTTCTTACTCTTTTCGTGGAAGGCATGGTCGTCTCAGCAGAAGGAGACGACATATTCGGCGAAGCACAGCACCGTGAGCGATTGGCCGTACGGCATCGCCGTCTGGTCGATGTTCTTGTAGAAGTCCAGGTCGTCACCCATCCCGGTTCCGACCGAGACGTTCTGGACTTCGCCCTCGTCGGTGATCCGGTCGTACAGTGCGGCGACGGCCTTCTCTGCCACGGCCGCATAACTCTTGTCGATGTAACGCTCATGCACCGCTTTGAGCAGCCCGTAGGCGATACCGGCGGTCGCGGACGACTCGAGGTAGGAGGTCGGGTCATCGAGCAGCGTGTGCCACATGCCGGACTCGTCCTGCAGCTCCGCGAGTGCGGAGACCTGGCTGTTCAGAATTTCGAGCAACCACTCCCGGATCGGGTCTCCGGGCTTGAGTCCCAGGGTGCCGATGAGTTCCGGAATGGCGATGGTGATCCAGCAGTTGCCACGAGCCCAGAGCGCGTCTGCGTAGTTGTCACGGCGCTCGAACGACCAGCCGTGGAACCAGAGGCCCGTCTTCTTGTCCATGAGGTACTGGGCGTGGATGAGGAACTGGTACTTGGCTTCCTCGATGTATTCCGGCCGGTCCAGGAGGCGACCGATCTTCGCGAGGGGCAGCACCGTCATCATCAAGGTGTCGTCCCAGAGCTGCTGGGAGTTCGGCCCGGCATAGGTCATGTGCTGCATGCCACCACCGTGCGTGCGCGGCATGTCGTGCATGGCCCATTGCGCCCACTGGTTGAGGTACGGGATGTACCTGCTGTCCTTGGTGTCCTCATACAGGCAGGCCATGGCGAGCAGCGGTGCCATCGTGTTGACGTTTTTCGGCGGAGCGCCCGCGGCGAGCGCGGTGTCGAACCACTCGCGGACGACATCCGCTGCCAGGGGGTTTCCGGTGATCCGGTAGTTCTTGTAGATCCCGTAGAGACCGACACCCTGGGGCCAATTCCAGACATTCCAGCTCTTGTCGTCGACGACGACATCACTGAAATGGAGTAAAAACTTACCTGACTCGTCCCTGATTGTGGTCAGGTTGGAGATCATGGCATCGATCTTTTGAACGATCTGCTCTCTGCTGACGGCAGTGTCTAGATGCATGGTTTCTCTTCACAATCTTCTTTGATTCCTTGTATTTGAAACGTTACAACCCAGGAATCCGTCCATATAGGCCCCGCGTTGTCGACCGTTGCTCAAAAACTGCCGTTTCTTGCAGGGGAGGCTGCGTGCCAGACTGTCGCCTGAGCTCACGGAGAGGAGGCGCCTATGGAGCCTCGCCGCGCAGTGATCGTGAACACGATGGTGTCCGGGCATTTCGAGCTCTACCACGTCGACAATGCCGTCCGTGAGCACGCAAACCTGCACTATCACGACTTCCACGAAATCAATTGCGTACTGAGCGGCACGGGTGTCTTCCGGCTCGGCGGAACCGAGTACTCCACGGAACCGGGAACCGTGACCTTCGTGCGGAGGAACGACCTGCACAACATCGTCAGGCAGTCCAGCGAGTACTACGAACGTGCGTACATCCACATTCGCGAGGAATTCCTCACGAGCCGTTCCTCTGAGAGCACCAACCTCAACCTCCTGTTCGCCAAGGACGGCACCCCGACCAGCCAGGTCATCCGGGTGGATGCCGACTGGTTGCGCGCACAGATCTCTCGCCTGGACGAGCCCGATCAGGAGGGCTTCGGCGCGGACCTCGTGCGGGAGAACCGGCTGATCGAGTTCCTGATCGAACTCAACAAGGCGGTCTTCGGCTCCGAGAACGCCGTCGTTCCCCACGACCTTCCCGTGTCAGCCCTCATCTCGGCGGTCATGGGCTACGTCGCCGACAACCTGGACGAGGATCTGTCACTCGATGCCGTCGCGGGCAGGTTCTTCATCAGTAAGTACTATCTGTCGCGCCAGTTCAAGACGAACACCGGACTCAATTTCCACCAGTACACGCTGAAGAAGCGGCTACTGCACAGCAAGGACCTCCTGAGCACGCACGGGAACGCCCTGGACGTCTATCGGATCGCCGGGTTCTCGTCGTACACGCACTTCCTCCGCTGCTTCAAGGATGAGTTCGGCATGACGACCAAGGAATTCATCCGCCGGAGTCGCAACCCCGAAGGCATTCACTTCGAGAATCCCGATTCCGTGTAGCGATCCACGGTCCTGGCAATCGCGTCGTTGACGGTTTCCTCCATGATGACGGCGAGACCGGGAGCGTGCGCGCCGATCGTGGCCAGAATCCGGGCGACCGGGAGGACCCCGTCGTCGATGTCGCAGCGGACGACGCGACCGTCCGAGAGGCGGTAGTCGTCGAGGTGGGCCGCGACGATGCGTCCCCCGAACCGTTCGAAGGCGTCGTTCGTCAATGCCGCAAGGTCGACGGGTTCGTTCGGGTCGAGCAGCGCCGTGGCGTCGAACACGATGCCGAGGAAGGGTGAGTCGACGTCGTCGAGGAGCTGCTCGACCCGATCGAGGTTGTAGATCGGGTGGTTGATGCCCGGCTCAATGGCGACGATGGTCCCCACGCGTTCGCCGAATTCCGCGAGCCGCCGAATCACCGTTGCGGCCTCCCGGTACGCCTCATCCGTGAAGTTCGCCCGGGTATAGGCAAAACCGTCCGCATTGACACTCCCCGTCTCGGTCGCCACCATCGGGGCACCGAAATGCCGGGCGTTGCGCAGGTAGGCCTCGAACTTCCGCAGGATCGCCTCCCGGCGATCGGCATCCGGATGAATGATGTTGTCGTAGCAGCCGAGCACGGCGATATCCACGCCCTGGGCGGCCATCACGCGGCGGAAGTATGCGCCCAGGCCGGGGTTGATGGCGCGGGCGCCGCTCAGTTCGGGGAAGGACCGGCCCAGGGCCAGTTGCACGTTGTGCACCCCGTATCCCGCCAGGCCACGCGCCAGCTCCTCGGGCGTTGACGCCCACGTCACGTCGTGTCCGCGAGCGCCGAAATTGATCGTCATGTCCCAACCTTTCACCGCGGTGGCCGACTCGCCGAACTGTACACCTCTGCCCGGGCGGGCCCCGACCTAGTCATCCGGGCGGAGGATAGCGGCCCCGTGACCAGCGCGACCCCCACGCACGGCGATAATCAGACCATGGACGCAGATCGAGACAACGAGGAGGCCAGACCGCGTGCCGCCAGCGTGTTCGATGTGGCCCGGGTCGCTGGAGTGTCGCACCAGACGGTTTCCCGCGTCCTGAATGATCACCCGAGCCTCCGCGCGGCCACGCGCCAGAAGGTGCTCGATGCCATGCGGGAGTTGAACTACCGGCCGAACGCCGCCGCCCGCGCGTTGTCCTCGAGCCGATCACGACTGATCGGAATTCTGTCGACCTCGAGTGGAGAGTACGGCCCTGCGACCATCGTCGCCGCCATCGGGGCGGCAGCGCGAAGTCGCGGCTACAGCGTGACGATCGCGAACGCGGACGGACTCGACCGGAGATCAGTGGATGACGCTCTCAGCCATCTGGCCGACCTCTCGGCAGAGGGGCTGATCGTGGTGGCCCCGCAGACCCAGGTGCTCGTCGCTCTCGAAGGCCTGACGATCCCGGTGCCGTATGTGACGCTGCAGACGGCAGCGGCGAGCGGGCTGCACGGCGGGATGCTGGACCAGATCCGGGGGGCCCGGCTGGCGACCTCACATCTCCTGGATCTCGGCCATCAGCGCGTGGGCCACATCGCCGGCCCGCCAGAGTGGCTCGACGCGCAACAGCGCCTGACCGGCTTCCAGGAGGAGCTTCGATCGCGCCAGCTGGATCCGCGATTCGTGGAGATCGGCGACTGGAGCGCCGCGTCAGGTCATCGTGCCGCCCGTGCGCTGATCGAACACGGCGTGACGGCCATTTTCTCCGGTAACGACCAGATGGCGCTCGGCGCCCTGAGCGCCGCGGTCTCCCTGGGGTTGACCGTGCCGGGGGATCTCAGCATCGTCGGCTTCGATGACGTTCCCGAGGCCGCGTACTACCAGCCCGCGCTGACGACCGTTCGGCAGGACCTGGCCGAAGCCGGGCGGCGCGCCGTGGCCCTTCTCCTCGGAGAAGCGGACGTGCGTCCTGCCGTCGGCCCTGAGCTCATCGAGCGGGCGTCCACCGGAGCCCCGCCGGAGCGGCCGCGACCCGAATACTGACGGTCGACATACGGGATGCCGATGTCGTAGACTTCATACGATCGTCAATGTGATCGATCACATGCGTAAGTCAAAGGAGTCTTGTGTCGACATCGAGTACCGTTTCCCCCGGTGATTCCGCACGAGACGACCTCCGTGCTGGGCGCCTCTCGCTCGGGATCGAACTGGGGTCGACCCGGATCAAGGCGTGCCTGATCGGCGACGACCCGTCCGAGGTGATCGCGGTCGGCAGTCACGAGTGGGACAACGAGTTCGTCGGACAGGTCTGGACCTATTCGCTCGAGAACGTGTGGTCTGGCTTGCAGGCGGCCTACGCCGACCTCATCGACAATGCCGAATCACGCTACGGCGTACGCCCGGACAGCTTCGCGGCGATCGGCGTCTCGGCCATGATGCACGGATACCTCGCGTTCGATGCGGCCGGCGACCTCCTCGCACCCTTCAGAACCTGGCGGAACACGACGACCGGCCCTGCTGCCGCGGAACTCACCGACCTGTTCGGCGTGAACATCCCGCTGCGCTGGTCCATTGCACATCTCCGTCAGGCGGTCCTCGACGACGAACCGCACGTCCCCGAGATCGCTTTTCTCACCACCCTTGCCGGTTATGTGCACTGGCGGCTCACGGGTCGGAAAGTCCTGGGAGTCGGCGACGCTTCGGGCATGTTCCCGATCGATGCGCTCACGAAGACCTACGACACTGAGCTCCTGGCGCGATACGACGGGCTCTCCGCGGCCGGCACCCCCGGTTCCCGCCTCGTCGACCTGCTGCCGGAGGTGCTCGTGGCGGGGCAGCCCGCAGGGGCCCTGACAGAACAGGGTGCCCGGCTTCTCGACCCGACCGGCACGCTCAAGCCCGGCGCGGCCCTCTGCCCGCCCGAGGGTGATGCCGGAACGGGAATGGTCGCGACCCGGTCCGTCGCCCCCCGCTCGGGCAATGTCAGTGCGGGCACGAGCATCTTCGCCATGGTCGTGCTCGAACGGCCGCTCGAGAATGTGCACCACGAGCTCGACGTTGTCACGACTCCCGCCGGGGACCCCGTCGCGATGGTCCACTGCAACAACGGTGCGAGCGAACTCGCGACCTGGGTCGGCCTCTTCGCCCGGTTCGCCACGGTCGCCGGCCAGCCGCTCGCCAGCGACGCGGTCTTCGGCGCGCTGTTCCGCGAAGCACTCGAGGGCGAGGCGGACGCCGGTGGGCTGTTGGCCTACAACCACCTCGCGGGCGAGCCGATCGCCGGCCTCAGCGAGGGCAGACCCCTCGTCGTGCGCACGCCGGACAGCCGACTGACGCTCGCGAACTTCATGCGGGCCCAGCTTTACGGGGTCTTCGGCACGCTCAGCCTCGGGATGCGCGTCCTTGCCGACGAGGGCGTCGTGATGGAGGAGATGTTCGCCCACGGCGGCATGTTCCGCACCGCAGGGGTCGCCCAGCGATTCCTCGCCGGGGCGCTCGGCACCCCCGTCACCGTGACCGAAACGGCATCGGAAGGCGGCGCCTGGGGCATCGCAGTACTGGCGTCCTACCTGCGGGCCGCCGAGCACGGCCAGCACCTCGACGACTACCTCGCCGAACGGGTCTTCGCGAACACCGCGTTCGACACTGCCCAGCCCGATCCGACAGACGTCGCCGGATTCACGACCTACCTTGCGCGCTATTCCGACGGCCTCGCCGTCGAACGCATCGCCATTGAAGCACTCTCACTGAAGGAAAGCACCCTATGAGCAACCGCATCACTCCCGACCTTCGCTCCTACGAGGTCTGGTTCCTCACCGGAAGCCAGAACCTGTACGGCGAGGAGACCCTCCGTCAGGTGGCGGAGCAGTCGCGCGCCATCTCGGACACGCTAGCAGCAGCATCCGACATTCCGGTCACGATCGTGTGGAAGCCGGTGCTGAAGGATTCGGAGTCGATCAAGCGCGCGATCCTCGACGCGAACGCCGCCGACAACGTGATCGGCCTGATCGCGTGGATGCACACGTTCTCTCCCGCGAAGATGTGGATCTCCGGGCTCGACGCCCTCCAGAAGCCCCTGCTGCACTTCCACACCCAGGCGAACGTCGAACTGCCGTGGGCGGACATCGACATGGACTTCATGAATCTCAACCAGGCCGCACACGGCGACCGGGAGTTCGGTTACATCCAGACCCGCCTGGGCGTCGCCAGGAAGACCGTCGTCGGCCACGCCTCGAGCCCCGCCGTCACCGCGCAGATCGGCACCTGGACCCGTGCCGCCGCCGGCTGGGCTGCGACCAAGAGCCTCAAGCTCGCCCGGTTCGGCGACAACATGCGTTACGTCGCCGTCACCGAGGGTGACAAGACCGAGGCCGAGCTGCGGTTCGGCGTTCAGGTCAACACGTGGGGCGTCAACGAACTCGCGGAGGCCGTCGCCGCGGCCACGGAGGACCAGATCGACGCCCTCGTCGCCGAGTACGAGGAACTCTATGACGTCGCTCCGGAGCTGCGGGCGGGCGCCGAGCGTCACGAGTCGCTGCGCTACGGCGCAGCGATCGAGATCGGACTCCGGTCCTTCCTCGAAGCCGGCGGATTCGGTGCGTTCACCACGAGCTTCGAAGACCTCGGAGCCCTCCGCCAGCTCCCCGGCCTCGCCGTGCAGCGCCTGATGGCCGACGGCTACGGCTTCGGCGCCGAAGGCGACTGGAAGACGGCCATCCTCGTGCACGCCGCCAACGTCATGGGCTCAGGGCTCCCCGGAGGCGCCTCCCTGATGGAGGACTACACCTACGACCTGACCCCCGGGGCGGAAGTCATCCTGGGTGCCCACATGCTCGAGGTCAACCCGGCCCTGACGACCGCGAAGCCGACACTGGAGATCCACCCGCTCGGTATCGGCGGCCGGGAAGACCCCGTGCGCCTCGTGTTCACGGCCGATCCTGGACCCGCCGTCGTGGTCGCGATGAGCGACATGCGCGACCGGTTCCGCCTCGTCGCCAACGTCGTCGAAGTTGTCGAGCCCACAGAGCCGCTGCCGAAGCTGCCGGTCGGCCGCGCCGTCTGGAAGCCCGCACCGTCCTTCGCTGTCTCGGCGGCCGCCTGGCTCACCGCCGGTGCGGCGCACCACACCGTGATGTCGACCGCGGTCGGCCTCGAGGCCTTCACTGACTTCGCTGACATCGCGAAGACGGAGCTTCTCGTCATCGACGAGACGACCGACCTGCGGAGCTTCGAACAGGGGATCCGCTGGAACGCGGCGTACTACCGTCTGGCCCAGGGCCTCTGAACCTAGGAACCTGAGAACGGATCGCCTGGCCGCTTGCGGTCAGGCGATCCGTTCGTTAAGGGCGGCGCAGCCCACCAGCCCGGATCACGCGCTCTGGCCGGTCCGATCAGGCCGGGCGCACCGCGCGGAGCGTCGCGAGGATCGACTCCGGGTTGAAGGTCTCCGGGTTGCGGATCGCCTGGATCGAGGCACCCTGGACCAGGGCGACCACCGTCGCCGCGAGCTCGTCACCCTGGATACGGGTCCCGGCGGCGACCTCACGACAGACCGGCGAGAACGCCGCGAGGTAGCGTCCGAAGCTTGATTCGATGCGGGCGCGGAACAAGTCGTCACGTCGGGAGAAGTAGAAAGCGAAGATCAGTTCGACCGCATCGTGGTACTCCACCAGTCGCTCCAGCTCGACCCGGATCATCCGCTCCAGGCGGTCCCACGGCTCCAGCCGGGCCAGGCCGGAGTCGGACAGGGCGTCGAGCGTGCCGTCGAGCAGCACGCCGAGCAACGCCTCCAGCAGACCGTCTTTCGACTGGAAGTGGAAGAACACGAGGCCCGTCGAGATGCCGGCCGCGGTGGCCACCCGACGTGCGGTGACGGCATCGAGACCCTCGGCGAGGGCGATCTCATACGCCGCGGCAAGGATCGCGTCGCAGCGCTCCTGTTCGGGCTTCTTGGGGCCGCCCATCGATCAGGCGTCTTCCCCGGTGCGCCGGGAGGCGCGATACCGACGCAACGCGAGCCAGGCGCCAGAGGACCAGAGCGCCCACAACACCAGCACGGGCTGGAACAGCAGCCGGACGCTGCGCTCGAGATCGGTGTTCAGCCCGAAGGAATCGGTGTGCGTCGTTAGCTGCGAGATGTTTCCCGGGAAGATGACGACGAAGAACGCCGCTACGATCCAACCGACCTGCACCCGGTACCGGCCGAGGGCCAGCAGGGAAGCGCCGAGGACGATCTCGACGACGCCAGAAGCCAGGACGACGAAGTCCCCTGCGATCGGCAGCCAGGTGGGCACCTGGGCGAGGAAGGCCTCCCGGTTCACGGTGAGATGGCTGATGCCCGCGAGCAGGAGGAAGGCTCCCAGCGTCATCCTGAAGATGGTGCGAAGCACGGTCGTGCGCTTTTTCTGAGGTGCGAGAAGGTTCATGCTGCGGCTTTCGTCGGGAGAGGCCAGGGAGAAGCGATGCTCCGACTCTACATTGATCGCGCGGTCAATGACCACTCGGTCAACGTAAGCGACCTGGCACGGTCAGTCTGACCCGAAGTGATCTCGATGGTTGGTGGGGGTGATGTTGAGGCGGCGCCGGAACGCTCGATTCATGGTTTCAGGGGTGCCGAATCCGCATGCTCGCGCGATCTCCTCCACTGTCAGCGTCGTCGTCTCGAGAAGGCTGCACGCTGCCTCCATCCGTACCGCCTCGACATGCTCGGCCGGCGTGACGCCTACCTCGGACTTGAACACACGACTGAACTGGCGCTCCGAGAGGTGGGCGCGAGTAGCCATACCGGAGATGGAGAGATCGGCGGTGAGGTTGTCAGGGAGCCAGGCCAACACGTCACGGATGGGCTCGTCGTTCGCGGATTGTGCGGCCAGCAGCGCTGAGAACTGCGCCTGGCCGCCCGAGCGGCGGAGGTACACGACAAGGCGCCGCGCTACGGTCGCAGCGGCCTTGCGGCCATGGTCGTCGGCAACCAACGCCAAGGCCAGGTCGATTCCGGCCGTGACGCCGGCCGAGGTCCAGACGTTGCCGTCCTGCACATAGATGGCATCGGGGTCGACCGTGACCTCCGGGTAGGCCCGCCCAAGCACCTCGCACTCGGCCCAGTGGGTGGTCGCGCGGCGACCGTCCAGAAGGCCCGCGGCACCGAGCAGAAACGCGCCTGAGCACACGGATGCGACCCGCCGCGAGACCAACGCCAGCCGCCGGATGCTGTCGACCAGCCTCGGATCACCTGCGGCTTCCTCCATGTCCCGGCCTCCGGCGACCACGAGAGTGTCGATGTTTCCGGCCACTGCATCGATCGGTCCCGTCGCGAATTCGAGGCCGCTCGTCGATAGCACCGGCCCGCCATCGGTACTCACGAGTTCCGTGGCGTACCGAGCGATCGGCAGGAATCGTGAGGCGGTGGAAAACACCTCAAGAGGCCCGGTCACGTCGAGGATCTGCACGGACGGGAACCCGACGATCACGATGCGTGGTTCGCTCACTGTCTTCCTCCGTGGCCGAGATCGTCAACAGCGTGTCCTAGGTGGGCCGACAACCGAACCCTACCGTGAAGTCATACCCACAAACACGACGTGGGCGCGGCGAATCCGCGACTCCCCTACCTCCCGAATCCGAATGGAGCCTGACATGAACTTCCCCAGAATCGCACGCGCCGCCGGCATCGGCCTCGCTGTCGTCCTGGCTCTCACGGCCGTCTCGACGACCGTCAATGGGGCACTCAATACCTCGGAACACGCCGACCTCGTGCCGTATGGGGAAAAGGTCGCCATCGACGCCGGCGACATCAATGTCTACCGCAACGGCGGGACCGGGCCGACGATGGTGCTCCTCAGCGGGTATGGGACGCCGGCACCGGCAATCGACTTCGCCCCGCTCATCCGCCAGCTGAACGCGTTCAACGTCATCGTGGTCGAGGGCTTCGGCTACGGCTACAGCGACCTCAACGTCAGCGATCGCACCGTCGAGAACATCACCCGCGAGCTGCACGAGGTCCTGGCCAAGCTTCGGGTAGATGAGCCGGTGATCCTGGTCGGCCATTCAGTCGGCGGCATCTACGCCCGCTTCTACGCGAACGCCTACCCGGACGAGGTGATGGCGATCGTTGGCGTCGACCCCACCCCCGCCCTGTCGTCGTCTCTTGATGAGGGTGCACCCTCGACCGTCGAGAGCATGCAGGCCGCGACCGGGCTCTTCCGCCTCGTCACGACGATCGCCCCCGACCTGGTTCAGCCTCCAGGGTCTGCCTATACGGCGGAGGAGCGGCACCGCATCGCCGTGATGACCAACTGGAACTACGGCAACGCGTCGGTCTCCGACGAATGGAGCCGCATCGGCGCCAACTCGACCAAAGCCGCGATGCAGCCGTTCGCCACGGACCTGCCGGTGCTCGAGATCCTCTCGAGCGACAGCGTTCGGACGATGCCCCAGTGGTTGCCGAACCACGAGGCCGAACTCGAGAACGTCACCACACACGAAATCACCGTGCTCGAAGGAAGCCACTACTTGCATTGGACACAGTCCCCGGCGCTTGCCCGGATCATCTCCGAGTTCCTTTCCCACCTCAGCCGCTAACCCCCGCTCACCAGGAGATCGTCGTGTCACGAATCGCCCGCCGAATCGGCAGCATCACACTCGCCACCACCCTCACTATCACCGCCTTCGCGGCCATCGCGGTCACCGGGTTGTCCCAATCGGGCGCTGAGACGGCCTCCGCGGCAAGCATCGGGGCGCCACCCCCTGGGCCTGGCGCCGTGCCGCTCCCTGGTCAGTTCGTCGTTGCGGTCGTTCTCGGCCGGTCCGGATCCGACACTGCCGACGTTCTCGCGCCCTATGACGTTCTGGCCAGTTCACCCGACTTCTTCGTCTACACGATTGCCGCCTCCGCCGCCCCGGCGGTCGTCGACGGCGGTATATGGGTCGTGCCGACCCACACTTTTGGCGAGGTGGCGGCGGGTGCCGCACCCACGCCTGACCTGGTCGTGGTGCCGGCCGTGAATAGTCCTGCCGGGCCCGAGGAGGCCGCGGCGCGCGAGTTCATCGTCAACCAGTACAACGCGGGCGCCCGCATCCTCGGAATTTGTGCGGGCTCCCGGCTGCTCGCCGCCTCCGGAGTCCTCGATGGGCTTCGCGCGACGTCCCATTGGTCCCGAATCGCCGCGCTCAGGACTTCGAACCCCGAAGTTTCCTGGGTCACCGGACAGCGCTACGTCCAGGACGGCCGCGTGACCACTACCGGTGGCGTGACCTCCGGCATCCCCGGCTCTCTCAAAGTCATCGCCGACATGGCAGGTGACACGGAAGCCAACCGGGTCGGCGAATCCATCGGCTACCCAGGCTGGAAATTGGGTGGCCCGACGGAGATGCCCGTCAAGAATTTTGGGTTCGAAGACGCTGCCTTCCTCATGAACACGGCCTTCCCGTGGGGGCGACCGAGGGTTGCCGTCGAGCTGAAAGACGGCGTCGAGGAGATCGATGCTGCTGCACTCTTCGAGGTCTATGGCTACTCGCAAGGTGCCACCACCTCCGCCCTGTCGGCGAAAGGGTTCGTCACGACCAAGCACGGCCTCGTCGTGAAGACCTCGGTTCTCGATGGCGCGACGAGCACGGTGGTTGCCGGCGAACTCGGTGCACCAGGAAGCCCGCAGGGCTTCGACGCCGCCTTCGAACAACTGTCGAGGAGCAGCAGTTCGTCGGTCGTCCAGTCCGTGTCCAAGATGATCGAGTACCCCCTCGATCGGGTCAGACAGGAGAGGGCACCGCTGATCGCGCAAGCACGCACTTCCCTGCTACTGGTTCTCGGCCTCCTGCTTGCGCTCGGCGTCGGAATGCTGCCCGCCATCATCCTCGGCTTCGTCCGACGCCGCAGGAGGGCTCTCGCCTGATATTCCACAGCGCGCCTGACGATGCACAGCCGGAGCGACCGGCCATTCCGGTGAATCACGCTAGCCGCTTGTGCGCGACCGAAGTAGGTTGACACGTGAGCGCCGCTGGTCCGTCCATCAAAGGAGATGTTCCGTGCAGTCATTCAGAAGGCTCCACACCGCCGCCGTCGCGGGGCTGTCCGTGCTGGCACTCACTTCCATCGGGGCGGGAAGCGCTGCGGCCCTCAGTACGCACCCGGGCACAGCAAGCACAGACGGCGTCGCCTACACGGCCGGGGCTCCCGGGAGCGGCGACCCGTACTTTCCTTACGACGGCAACGGCGGCTACGACGTGCTGCACTACGACCTCGCCCTGCGCTATGCGCCGCCGACGGACCCCGCTGCACTCGTGGGAAAGCTCAGTGGCGTCGCGACCATCACACTCCGCGCGAAGCAGAACCTGCAGTCGCTCAACTTCGATTTGCGCGGTCTCGACGTCACGTCGGTCCGCGTGGACGGCAAGGCGGCGGCGCACGGGAAATCGCCGGGCACCGGCAGCGCCGAGTGGTCACAGAAGCAGGACGACGCGAATCGGTACTGGGAGCTCACCGTCGGTCTGCTGCCGAAGCTCAGGGAGGGACAGTCCACAACGATCATCGTCGAGTACGGGGGAAGCACGGGGCGTCCGCTCGACACGACCGGGGCCCTCTATGGGTGGGTCACGACTGCGGATGGCGCGATGGTGGTCAACGAGCCCGATGGAGCCTCGACCTGGTATCCCGTGAACGACGACCCTCAAGACAAGGCCACGTATTCGTTCCACATCACGGTGCCGGCCGGAAAGACGGCCATTGCGAATGGTCTGACCGACGGCCGGCCACGGACCAAAGCCGGGTGGACCACCTGGTCGTGGGAAGCTACGGACCCGATGTCCAGCTACCTGTCGACGGCAACGGTCGGCGACTTCACCCTGGCCACCGATAAGGGCCCACACGGACTCCCGATCGTCAATGCCATCGACACCGGCGTAACGGGCCCGGGCCTCGCGGAGACGAAGGCGTCACTCGCGCTTCAGCCCCAGATGATCGCCTTCCTCGAGGGCACGTTCGGGCGGTACCCGTTCGAGTCGTTCGGCGCGATTGTCGACGACGATTCAGTCGACTACGCCCTGGAGACTCAAACCCGGCCCGTCTACTCACAGGTCGCGGACGAATCCACAGTGGTCCATGAACTCGGACACCAATGGTTCGGCGATTCGGTGACGCCCTCCGATTGGAAGGACATCTGGCTCAACGAAGGCTGGGCCACCTACATCGAATGGCTGTGGGCTGAACATCAAGGCACCGCAACGATTCCTGCGCAGTTTGCCGACGCGGTGTCATACCTGGACGCGAACAACGGCTGGACGCTCAACATCGCAGACCCCGGTCGCGACGAACTCTTCGCGGCACCGGTGTACCTGCGGGGAGCGGCCGCACTGCAGGCGTTGCGCGCGAAGGTCGGCGACAAGGCGTTCTTCGCGGGCGCCCGCTTGTGGTTGAACCGGTACAAGGGCTCCACGGCGACCACGGCAGACTTCGAAGCCGTGATGGAGAAGACGTCAGGCCAATCGCTCACCACCTTCTTCAACGAGTGGCTGCGTCAAGGCGTCCGCCCGGCAACGGCGCAACTGCAGGCAGAGCCCTCGGCGGGCCCGAACAACGCGTACCAGGGGCCCGCCGCATCCGACCTCAAGAATGGTCACAAAGACGCTCGTTGACCAACGAGAGTGATTCCTCGCCCTGACCCTATCCGTGCGCCGGTGCCGCGTAGTGCTCTCGGCGCGCGTCACGGGCGCACGCCGTCAGCTGCGTGCCGCGATTGAGCTGCCGCCGGTCGCGAGGCGCATCAGGTCGGTGTCGAAATTGAACTCGGCAGCAGCTCCATCGGGGCGGGCATTGCTGCCGAAGGAATGCTGATACTTGTCCCAGATCTTGCCGGTGATGGCGGCGCTGATGCCGGTCGCGATCATGGCGGACAGTTCGTTCGCCGCCCGTTCGATCCTGCCGAGCAGAGAGGGGTCTGCCCAGTCCTCCGGTGCTGCGAAGACCGAGGTCGGCGTCGTGAGCGATCGCATGAACGCGAACAGGGAGCGCAGCTGGTCGTCGATGACGAGGGCGTGGCGCGCCGTGCCCGCTGTTGCGGAGAGCACGAGGGGCTTGGCGATCAGGAGGTCGTTGTCGAGGATGTCAACGAACGACTTGAGCAGGCCACTCATCCCGGCCTTGTAGACAGGCGTGGCCACGATCACTCCGTCGGCAGCGGCGAGCTGGTGCACGGCGTCGAGGAGCTTGCCCTCGGGAAACCCGGACACGATGGCGTGCGCGACCTCCCCGGCGAGTGGGCCGAGATCGATCAGCCTGACCGATGCCGGGATGCCCTGGGCACCAAGTTGATCGATGGTCTTCTGCGCAATCCGATCTGCGAGCATCCGTGACGAGGAAGGGTCGCTGGTGCCTGCGTTGACGATGACGATGCGCCGCGGCTCATCAGGGGTATCGGAGAGGTTCTGGGCTGTGGTGCTCATGCGTGGATTCGCGGGCTTTCGTGGTCGGTGTGCGTGGGGTGGATCACGGACGTGATCGTGCGCGAGATGTCGCGCAGCTGCTCCAGCTGCTCGCGGCTGAGGGCTCGGGTCATGGTTGATGTGATGGCCGACGCGTGGCGACGGCCGACGACTTTCTGAATGCGGGCGCCTTCGGGTGTGAGGATCATCCGGACGGCCCGGCGATCGTGATCGTCCGCGCAGCGTTCGAGAAGTCCGCGTGTCTCGAGTCGGGCGACGAGGCGGGAGATGCCGGCCTGGGTCATCAGGATGCCGCGGTTGATCTCGACCATGCTCATCCCGTTGGCCGACTTGGACAGGGTATAGAGCACGTCGTATTCGTTCTGGGAGACCTCGATCCAGACGTCGTCTGCGCCGAATGTGCGGAGGAGCGCCACCTGGGCCCGAAACATCGCTTCCCAGGCTTCGTTGGCCAACCGGGTCTCGCTGCTCACAGCAGCACAGGGTAGTTGGCGGGACGCTCGGGGTCGCTGTCCTGGTAGGGCGACGTGCCGGTGACGTTGTCGCCGCGGTTGGCGTTCGGGCGGGGCTGGCGCGGTTCGGCATCGCCGTACTTCGCCCGGACCCGGCTCTCGTGGGTGGGCGCCTCTGCGGCGCCGGGAGACCGGCGTGCGGCCATTTCCTTGCGGAGCACGGGGACGACTTCGGAACCGAGGAGTTCGAGCTGGTCGAGCACCATCCCCAACGGGAGCCCGGCGTGGTCCATCAGCCACAACTGGCGCTGGTAGTCGCCGAACATGTCACGGAACTCGAGCGTCTTGTCGATGATCTGCTGCGGGCTGCCGACACTGAGCGGTGAAGCCTCGGCCCACTGCTCGAGGGAGTTGCTGTGATCGTAGACGGGAGCGCTGTTGAAGTAGGGACGGTAGGCGTCGAAGGCGTCCTGGGAGCGGTGGGCGATGAAGGCCTGACCGCCGAGACCGACGATGGCCTGTTCCTCCGTGCCGTGGCCGTAGTGGGCGAAGCGCTTGCGGTAGAAGTCGACGAGCGGCTTGAAATGGCCGTTGGGCGCGAACAGGTTGTTCGCGAAGAAGCCATTGCCGTAGTACGCCGCCTGCTCCGCGATCTCGGGGGTGCGAATGGAGCCGTGCCAGACGAACGGGGCCACGTCATCCAGAGGCCGCGGGGTCGAGGTGAATCCCTGGAGCGGAGTGCGGAACGTTCCCTCCCAGTCGACGACGTCCTCGGACCACAGGCGGTGCAACAGGTTGTAGTTTTCCAGGGCAAGCGGCAATCCCTGACGAATGTCCTTGCCGAACCACGGGTAGACGGGGACGGTGTTGCCGCGGCCGAGGGTGATGTCCAGACGGCCCTTGGCCAGATGCTGGGCCATCGCGTATTCCTCGGCGATGCGCACCGGGTCGTTGGTCGTGATCAGGGTCGTCGACGTCGACAGGATGATCCGGTGGGTGAGCGCCGCGATGTGAGCGAGCAGGGTCACGGGCGATGAGGAGAAGAACGGGGCGTTGTGGTGCTCGCCCATCGCGAAGACGTCGAGGCCGACTTCCTCAGCCTTGACGGCGATCTTCACCGACGCATCGATGCGCTCGGCCTCGCTGGGCGTGTATCCGGTGGTGGGATCCTGGGTGATATCGCTGACCGCGAAGATGCCGAACTGCATCGTCGGTTCCTTTCCTCTGCCCGGGGAGCCGAGCGGCTTGACTGCATGACTGGTTATGTATGTTCTGCGTAACGATGACTGTAACCGCTCATCCGCCAAATACATTCCCAGTTGTGTATCTTGGGTGCGCACGGACCGGCTGAACAACGAACTCGTGCTCGTCAATGAGCCCCAGATCGGCCAACGCGACGGGGCCCGGGACGTCGTGTCCCGGGCCCCGCGCATGGTTCGCCGGCTCGGTCAGGTCAGCAGGCCGTACTCCTTCAGCAGCTCGCCGATCTCGGTGTTCTTGATCTGCTTCATCAGCAGATCACGGACCATGGCTGGGCCGGGCACCTCGATCTCCTTACCGTCACGCAGCAGGCTGGCGGCGGCGAGCAGCGTACGCACGTCGTAGGTGGAGTTGAAGACCTCCGGCACGCCTCTGTCGATGCCGAGCAGTTGGTAGGTCGCCTCCATCGCGGTGCGCACCGAGTACTCGATGGTGAAGATCGTGTCCCGGGAGGGTGTCTCGGCGAACTGGCCGAGGAACGCGAAGTTGACGGCGCCGGCCGGGACCACGTCGGGCCGGTCACCCGCCTGCCGGGGCATGAAGAACGCCGTGACGTAGGGCATCATCACCGGCACGCAGGTGGCACCATTCGCCGCGAGCTCGGGGATGTCGGCCACGGGGACACCCATGTGGTAAAGCCACTCCTGGGTGATCTCCTCGCCGGTGCACTCCTGCATCGACTTCTTCACGTAGTCGCCGGGGACGTCGACCAACAGCGAGTACACCCAGACCACGATCTGGTCCTCGGGTTGCTTCTTGAAGTGCGGCTGGCGGTTGACTGTCCAGCTGAGCAGCCAGGCGGAGTCCTGGGCCGTGACGATCCCTCCGGTGACGGTCTTGCCGCCGAACGGCGAACGCTTGGCGATCTTCTCGATGTAGGCGGGGATGCGCGTGTCGAGCGTGGTGACGGTGGCCGACTGCCACTTGCTCTCCTGGATGTGTGCGCCGAACACGTCCGGGTGCCCGAATGACGGGTCCTTGGCGGCCAACCGCCGCCAGAGGTCCCAGGCCGGGGCCGGTCCCTCGTCGAGCTTCGCCGCGGTGTGCTGGTCGCCGTTGTCGGAGTTCTCGGTGAGAGAGCCGATGGTGGCGAGCACCAGGTCGTTCTCGCCGAGCTCGACGCCACCGACGACACCCTCGCGGATCCAGTGGATCGCGGTGGCCTGCTTTCGGTCGGCCGTGATCGCGAAGTCGATGTCGGTGACCTCGGTGTCGAACTGGAACGTCACTCCCTGGTCGAGCAGCCATCGGTACAGCGGCAGCACCATCGACTCGTACTGGTTGTACTTGAAGAACCGCACGTTGGCGAAGTCCGGCATGCCGCCGATGTGGTGGATGAAGCGGTGCACGTACAGCTTCATCTCCAGCGCAGAGTGCCACTCCTCGAAGGCGAACATGGTGCGCCAGTACATCCAGAAGTTGCTGGCGAAGAACTCCTCGCCGAAGACCTCGTTGATCCGCTTGTTCTCCAGGGACTCACGGGTAGCCAGGAAGAGCCCGATGAGCTCCTTCTGCGCTTGCTTCGAGAGAGTGAAGAGGGTGCCGGTGCCGGCATCCTGACCCTGATCGACGGTGGCCCGCTGCAGCGAGAAGTTCGGGTCGTCCTTGTTCAGCCAGTAGAACTCGTCGAGCACAGAAGCGCCGTCGACCTCGATCGAGGGGATCGACCGGTACAGGTCCCACAGGCACTCGTAGTGGTCGTCCACCTCACGGCCGCCGCGGATCACGAAGCCCTTCTTGGGCTCATCGATCCCGTCCAGAGCCCCGCCGGGCAGCTTCAGCCGTTCGAGGATGGTGATCTTCGACCCGTCCATCTGTCCGTCGCGGATCATGAACGCCGCCGAGGCCATCGACGCCAGGCCGGCGCCGACGAACCACGCGGTCTTGTTCTCGACCCCTTCAGGCTTGCGGGGACGCGCGAACGCCTCCATAGTGCCGCTGCTGTAATACATAGTCAGTCTCCTTAGTATGTTTCGATGGTTGATGGCAACGTGGCGAGGAAGCCGCGCACGATCTGCGTGACCTGCCCTCGAAGCTCTTCGACGGGGTCCGCTCCGGGATGCGCGCCCGTGGACGGCCCAGCGAGCAGGAGCGACAGCGCCGCGAAGACTGTGCGGGCGGCGCGCTGTCCCTCGCGCAGGACCGGCTCGCCATCGACCCCGGCTGACCGGACCGCCGTAGCGAGGCGGGACGCGATCGCGTCCTCGAGCTCGCCGACGAGCGCGAGGCCCGCGGTCCGGTGCTCGTCGGTGGCCGAACCGAACAGCAGCTCGCGCTGGTAGGCGACGACGGTGGCAGGGTTGCACGCCGAGCTCTCCAGCACGGCCTGGACGAGCGCGTTCACCGATTCGACCGGGTCTGCGGCCACGGCCGCGGCCCGCACGCCGGTGTTGATCGCATCGCGCAGTTCGCCGTTGTAGACCATGAGCAGCAGCTCAGCCTTGGACGAGGCGTACCGGAACACCGTGCCGACAGCCACGTCGGCGCGTTCGGCGATCTCCTGCGTCCCCACCGCGTCGAACCCGCGCTCGGCGAAGAGAGCGGCTGCGGCCGCGAAGATCCGCAACTGCTTGTCCTGCATGCTTCGTTCGCGGCGGCCTCGGAAAGGGGTACGTTTCGCGTCCGTGTACTCCGGCAGACCGACCATGACGCCTCCAATGAGTTGACTCATTAATGACTACGCTCATTTATGCGCGGGCGCAACTCCGCGCCGGACCCCCAGCGCCCCGACGTCGCCCACTGAAGCCGGCGCGAGACGCTCCCCGGCCCCCGCACTCGCACACCGCGAGGGGGGTGATCAGGGTGGCCGAGTGGGCTTTAACTCGTCGCCTCATGTGAATGAGGGAATCGCGCTCAATCAGGCAAAGAAGGCTTCAGATGTGGGCAAACCCCGAATCCAGGCAATAAAAACCCCCTGATTCCCAGTTGCTACAAGGGATTCAGGGGGTTTGACTGTGGCGGTCACGACAGATGTGGACGCGATCGGTTGCGCGATTCGAGCGACACACGCTTCACGCGTGACCGCACGAGAAGACCGCGTTCCGACTACATGTCCTCAAACTCGTCGACGCTCCATTCATCCCGCCAGTCGATGAAGGCCTTCTCGCCTTCGAATCGAAGCGGAAGCCAGACGTAATCGGCGATGGCGGTATCGACCATGGCAAACTCGTCCATTGGCTTGTCGCCGTCGTTTCCAGGAGCGAAGTGCTTCGTGAATTCGGTGACCGCGCGCGAGCTGTCGTCCAGGTAGCCCGGGAGCCAACGGTCTCCGAGCGCGATGTAGAGATCCTTCTTCCCCGAATGCTTGAAGACTGACGAAATCTGGGCGTGAAACGAAGTGTGACTCTCATCAGACGGGTGCGGATCGCCAAGAATCGAGTACGGCCCGTGGTAGCTCGGGGCAACGGCCACCTCCGAGGGATTCGGGTAATACCCGGTCGTCCCGGATGTAATCAGGTAGTGCTTTCCCCCTCGCCGAAAGTGGGAGGGGGCTTCACGCACGAACGGGGGCTGTGGTTGAGGAAAATGCGTGGAGTAGTAACCGGTGACGTCGGTGTAGTCGTCCGTGAGACAACAAATCCTCGTGGTGAATGCGGGCGTGCACTGCCGATGATGAGTGGGAACTCGACCCCCGCTTCGGCGAGATCTGACCAGGACAGGACAGGAGCAACCATGGACGCCATTGAAACGAGTTCGCTGGCACAATCGTTCGACCATCGCGACGAAGGTCTTGCCTTACCCGAGAATCCAATCCATTGCTCGGCTAGGACCGCGCACCACCGTCTGGCTCACCGAACTCATACCGTCAGGACTATTGAGATAGGGGAGGTTGCATCGTGACAGCGCCGTTGTTGACGCTCAGCAGCGGTCACACGATTCCGCAGTTGGGTCTCGGAACCTGGCCCCTCACCGACGAGTCTGTCGTTCCCGTTATCGTTGCTGCGGTTGAGCTGGGCTATCGGCACATCGACACCGCGTTCAAGTACGGCAATGAGACCGGAGTTGGAGATGGCGTGCGCAGCTGCGGTCTTCCTCGCGACCAACTATTCATCACGACCAAACTCGACGGAACGTATCAGGGCGACGATCGAGCCCTCAGAGGGATTTCTGATTCGCTTGGTCGCCTCGGTACCGACTACGTGGACCTATTGCTCATCCACTGGCCATGTCCCGAAGAAGACCTGTTTGTCTCGACGTGGAAGACGTTTGAGCACATCATGGCTTCCGGATTAGCACGTTCCATCGGCGTATCGAATTTCAAGGCGAGCCACCTGGAGCGTCTGCGTCAGGAAACTGATGTCATCCCAGCGGTGAACCAGATCCAGCTCAACCCCTACATCGCCCGAATAGAAGAGCGCAGATATGATGCGACCCACGGGATCGCAACAACGTCGTGGAGCCCACTCGGGCAAGGAAATTCGCTCCTCGCCGAATCCGTCATTGTGGCTCTGGCGGAAAAGTATCACAAGACCACCGCACAAATCGTGCTCCGGTGGCATGTTGAACTCGGCCTAATCGCAATCCCGAAATCCGCCAATGTTGGACGGCTGCAGCAAAATCTAGACGTCTTCGAATTCGTTCTTGAGTTCGCTGAAGTAGCCGCAATTTCAGCGCTGGACGGAAGTCAGGGCGCTGGAGTTGACTCTGACTTTGAGGGCCACTAGCGCCGGTCGAGCCAACATCGACTGGGTCAGGAGGCCGCGGACCCGGTTCACGGTTGCGTTCACCTGCGTGGCCAGATCATCATCGAAGCCACAGAGAAGCGACAGCTCGGCGATTTTCTCATCGGCGAGTTGAACGGACCGCAACGCGTGCGGGAGTGTGCGGGCGGCCTGACCAATAGCGGTAAGCCTCGACGGCCACGTTACGGCGACCTCGCGACAGGCCCGGATTTAGTCCTTACAAGCGATCACACACTGCCACCCGTGCCTGGCGGCGACACACATTCGATCAGTGATGACAGAGCAGATTAGTCATGCCAGACACAGCAGGCCACCACCACCACCAGGCTCCCACCTGATGGCACCCAAACAAAGTAACGAGCAAAATATGGGCACGGGGCCATTTCGGAGCATTTCCGGGCAGTGAAAAACCCTGCTTCCCAGCGTTTCCAAGGGATTCAGAGGGTTTGACTGTGGCGGGTTGTTCCTACAACCCACAGACTGCTGAATGACTAGGCAGATTCGCGGTGTTTTCTGGCACATCCTCTGTGCTCTGCCAAATAATCCTCTACCGACCGAGCAACGTGGGCAACTCGTCAAGCGACTCCCCCGTAATCGTGGACTACTGGGTGACGCCCTCGAGTAGGTTTGCGAGCTCGTCGAGTTCGACGTCCCAGCCCTCTCGGTTCTGCTCAAGACGTTCGCGACGGTAGAGGGTTCCGCCGGGGAGTGTGTCGAAGCCCGATTCGATCACCGTGACATCCGTCCCGGTCCCCGCATCGGCGATGGTGAAGCGCACGTGCGTCGAGTACTCGTCGAGCTTTTCGGCAGGGATTCCCGACCACCGGAAGCTGAACGCGCTGTCGGGCACCACCTCGGTGATTTCGATCGGGAAGCTGCCGTAGTCATCCCAGTCGATGCTGCCGGTAGCACCGGGCTCGAGCGCTGCGAACGCCACACCGTCTCCGAACCACTTGACCATTACCTCGGGGTCGGTCAGCGCCTTCCAGACGCTCGCGCGCGAAGCCTCGATGCGAACGGTGCGGGTCACAGTGTGGCCCTTGATTCTTGCTTGATCGGACACGGTGTTTCCTTCACGTTCGAGCCCAGCGCGACGGGACATTGGCCGCCGAGCGGCACGTCACTGAGTTCTGCAAACGCACCTCATCGAGCGTACCCATGATTGCGTATCGGTTCACGGGCGGGAGAACCGCGTGAACGCGAGCTGCAACTCATCAGAGTTCCCTCCGTGGGGATCTCCGGAACTCGGGGAATCAAGTAGCGAGCGCAAAAGACCGGCCGCTCAGGCATCCGTGGCCGCGCGTTCTCATCAAACCCGCACTCACCGGCCGCCACGAGAGCGAATCAGCGCCCAGCCCACCTCGGAAACGACGAATGGCCTCCAAAACCTCGGAGGCCATTCGTTTTGGGACCATTTCTTGGAACAGAATCACGCAGTTCCAGGAGCAACCCTGTGGCGGTACCGGTGGGATTTGAACCCACGGTGGAGTCTCCCCCACACAACTTTTCGAGAGTTGCACCTTCGGCCGCTCGGACACGGTACCGAGGGAGATTGTACGTGAGAAACAGGGGTCTGCGCGAATCAAGCCGATATTCGGGGCTCGCGGGCGGCATCCGCTTCACTGGAAACCGCGACACGCGAACACAGGAAGCAGAAAGCCGGCACCCAGAAACCGGCGGTACGCTCCCCCCGTGTCTAACGTCAAACCGAACCTTCGCGCGCTCCTGGTCGCCCTCGGCGCCGTCACCACAGCTACCGGAATGACCGCTGCCGCCGTCGTTCGGGCGCGCGGATTCCGGGAATGGCGCCAAGGCAACGCCCGGGTACTCAACGAGACCCTCCCCGCGCACGCCCAGTGGTGGCGGGAGCATGGCCGGGAGCCGGGCGAGCTGCTCTACGTGGCCATCGGCGACAGCGCCGCGCAGGGGATCGGGGCAAGCGAACCGCGGCGCAGCTACGTCGGGTTGCTCGCCGATCACATCCGCCTGGCCACCG
Source organism: Cryobacterium sp. MDB2-A-1 (assembly GCF_004402675.1). Lineage (NCBI taxonomy): Bacteria > Bacillati > Actinomycetota > Actinomycetes > Micrococcales > Microbacteriaceae > Cryobacterium > Cryobacterium sp. MDB2-A-1. The sequence goes on from NZ_SOFK01000020.1 coordinate 69,944, forward strand.
GTCGCACGGTGCGCGTCGCCAACCTGAGCGTCTCGGGAGCGACCGTCGAGCTTGCCGTTCGCGACCAGCTGCCGCTCCTCTCGGAACTCTCCCCCGACATCGTCACGGTCGCGATCGGTGCGAACAACGTGGCGGTGTGGGATGCTGCGGTGTTCGAATCAGGGATCCGCGCGATCTTCGCTGCGTTACCACCACACGCCCTCGTGGCCGACCTGCCGTGCTTCCACCTGCCGCACAACGAACGGATCGTGGCCGTCGGGAACCGGATACTGCGGACGGTCGCCACCGAGTACGGGCTCACCGTTGTGCCCCTGCATGCGACGACGAAGCGGCCGGGGCTGCGCAGCGTCGCCACCCACGTGGCCAACGACCTGTTCCACCCGAACGACCGCGGCTACCGGGTCTGGGCCGAAGCATTCCTCCCGGCGTTGAGCGAGGACATCGCTCTGCTCGTTCCCGAGGACGCCGAGGAGTTCGCCGACCTGCGCGAGGGGTAGGCGCGCCCGACCGGCCGGGTGGGCGCGCGGACTTCGGCCAGGGCGTGCGCTCGAGCTTCAACCGGCGTGGGCACGCGGCCGATTGCCCGGGTGTCGGTGGCCGAAGCTAGGCTCGCAAGCATGGCCAGACCCGTTTCCTCCTTCCGCTGCACCGAGTGTGGCTGGACCACCCTGAAGTGGGCCGGGCGCTGCGGCGAGTGCCAGCAGTGGGGCACCGTGGTCGACATGACGGAGAAGGCGAGCCTCACCCGCGCCGTCAAGCCTGTCGCCGTGATCGGGTCCGGCATTGCGCGTCCGATCACGCACGTGGACACCACCGCGGTCTCGCACTGGCCGACCGGCATCGGCGAGTTCGACCGGGTGCTCGGCGGCGGCATCGTTCCCGGTTCGGTCATCCTGCTGAGCGGCGAGCCCGGCGTGGGTAAGTCAACGCTGCTGCTCGAGGTCGCCTCGAAGGCAGCGGCAGCCAAGTCCCGGGTGCTCTACGTGAGCGCCGAGGAATCGGTGAGCCAGGTGCGCCTGCGCGCCGAGCGCACCGGGGCCTTGCAGCGCGAGCTGTTCATCGCCGCCGAAACCGACCTCGCGACCATCCTCGGCCAGATCGACGCGGTGCAGCCGAGCCTCGTCATCATCGACTCCGTGCAGACCGTCGCGAGCGGTCTCTCCGACGGGCTTCCCGGCCAGCCGAGCCAGGTGCGCGAGGTCGCATCCACTCTCATCCGGGTCGCCAAGGACCGCAACCTGCCGATCCTCCTGGTCGGGCACGTCACCAAGGACGGGTCGATCGCCGGCCCCCGCCTGCTCGAGCACCTCGTGGACGTCGTCTGCCAGTTCGAGGGCGATCGGCAGACCGCGTTGCGCTTCGTGCGAGCGCTCAAGAACCGTTTCGGGCCGACCGACGAGGTCGGCTGCTTCGAGATGACCGGCGAGGGCATCTCCGAGGTTCCCGATCCGAGCGGCCTGTTCCTCACCCGCGGCGGCGTCCTGGTGCCCGGCACCTGCGTCACGGTCGCCCTCGAGGGACGGAGGGCGATGCCGGTCGAGGTGCAGGCACTCGTCATGCCGAGCTCGGCCCCTAACCCGCGCCGGGTGACCAACGGCGTGGACTCATCGCGTGTCGCCATGATCATCGCCGTGCTCGAGCAGAGGGCTGAGGTGAAGGGCCTCGGGGCGTCGGATGTCTACGTGTCGACCGTAGGCGGCATCCGTCTGACCGAACCCGGCGCCGATCTCGCCATCGCGCTCGCGATCGCCTCCGCGTCGCGGAACAAGCCGATCGGGCATGACGTCGTGGCGTTCGGCGAGATCAGCCTCGCCGGCGAGGTGCGGCCGGTGTCGTCGGCCAAACAGCGTGCGAGTGAGGCGGCTCGGCTCGGGTTCGTGACCCGGATCGACTCCGGTGCCGGGCGGCTCGACTCTGCGATCATCCTCGCGCTGCGGGAGCCTGTCTCGGCACGGGACGCGGAGCTCGACGCGGCGTTCCGGTAGGCACGGGCGCCGGGCGGGCTAGCGCGACACCGAGGCCTGAACGGTTGCGGTGTGCACGACCCGGTTGCGGCCGTCGCGTTTGGCGACGTACAGCCGCACGTCCGCGGCTCGGAGGAGGTCGGAAGCCTGGACGCCGTCCTCGGGGGCGAGAGCAACCCCGATGCTCGCGGTGACGGGCAGCCCGGCGGTGATCGGGGTCCAGTCGTAGTCGGCGATGTCGCTGCGGGCCTCCTCGAAGCGTTCCCGGGCCTCTGCCGCGTCAGCGCCGGGCAGGATCAGCAGGAATTCCTCTCCGCCGAGGCGGGCGGCGATCCCGCCGGCGACCCGGTTGGCTGCGCGCTTCAGGATCTCGCCGAGCATGCGCAACACCTCGTCGCCGACCGCGTGGGACAGGGCGTCGTTGATGCGCTTGAAGTGGTCGATGTCGATCATCGCGATGGCGAAGCACGGCCCGCCCTCGCCGGACCGGATCGCCGCGACGCTCAGGTGTTCGTCCACGAAGCGGCGATTGTGCAGGCTCGTGAGCGGGTCGCGCTCGGCGAGTTCACGGTAGCGTTCGCTCTCGCGCCGCGATTCCGCGGTCTGGAACATGGCCTCGAGGATCCGCCCGCGGGATTCGTTCTCGCTCGCGCCGAGCGCGACCGACTGGGCGTGATAGCTCCGGTAGGCCTCGAAGGCCCGGCGGTAGTCGAGGTTCGCGGCGTAGGCCTCGGCCTGTTCGCGGGCGACTTCCGTGAGCCAGCGGACGAGGCCGTGACCGGCGGCGAGGGTGGCGCACTGGTCGATCACCCGCTGCGCCGCGTCGAGCCGTCCCTGGATCCGGTAGACCTCGGCGAGGGTGACCAGTGCTGCCGAGACCGCATCGGGGTTGGGGTCGTCGTTCGCGGTTTCGATGGCCGGAAGCAGCATCCGCTCGGCTTCGTCGAGCCGCCCCGCGGTCAGGTAGACCCTGGCGATCGTGTCGCGCGCGTACATGCCGATCGGGCGGGAGTTCGCCGTGGACAGTGCGAGCAGCTGCTCGACGGTCTCGAGCGCGGCCACGTGGTTGTGGGCGAGATACTCGGTGTACGCGAGGTTGTTCAGGATCATGTAGCGGATGTTGGTGTCGGTGTCGTCGATGACGAGCCGCAGGGCCTCGTTGTAGCGGCGCCGCGACTCGTCGAAGGATCCGGCCGATCCAAGGGCGTCGGCCAGGCAGAGTCGGGCTGCGGCCCGCATCAGCGGCACCTCGCTCTCGTCGATCAGATCGTTGACGAGAACGGCGTGCTCGAGGGCGAGGGCGGGGTCACCGACCATCTCGAACACCGAGCCGAGCACGTCGTGACAGCGGGACTGCAGGGCGACTTCGCCGTGCCGCTCGGCCCAGGCAAGGATCTGTTGCACCTCGGCCGCGCTGCGGCTCGGATCTCCGCGGGTGCGGCTGATGTTGGCCAGGAGCACGCGGAGGCGCCGCGCGACGGCTCCCCTGCCGAGGCCGGTCTCGACGCTGCTGTAGTCGACGAACTCACCGTTCGCGCCATCGATGTCGACGACGCGCAGCTCGATCAGCCAGTCCCTGGCGGCCTGGTTGGCCTCGTCGCGGTCGATCCAGAAGAGGCGCTCGACGCGCGCGAGTCTCGCCTCGATCGATTCATTCGGCGGTGCGTTCATCGTGGCCTGCTCCCCGACAGGCGTGTGTTCCCGGCCTTCAATCTCCCCACCGGGAACCCTCTCCGAGAGAGGGAGGAACACTGTCGAGGCTCAGCCTAGCGCCCAGCCCGGACACCGGCGAATGGACGCCGCAGGATGCCGCCGATGGGGGGGGGTGCCGACTCAGGCGTCGTCGCTGGAATCGGTTTCCGGGAGGGTGCCGAGCGCCGCCATCAGGTCGTCAGGNGGCCGGCGATGTCGAAGAAGACCATCTCAAGCACGTTCCGATGCACGGTGAGGAAGTCGCGCAGCCACTGGGCGTTGCCGACCATGACCTGGGGGTCCACTTCATCGGGCACCATGCGGACGTAATTCTCGGCGGAGGAGAAGAGCAGCAGCATCCGCTTGTCGGTGCCTTCGCGGCCGAAGACGCGAACCTGCTCGCCCTGCCCGTTGACGACGAGCTGCGGCACGATCACGACGTCGTTGCGGAGGGCGTATGCGACGGCTGCTACGTCCTGGGCGGCGAGGGCGGTAGCAAGGGCCACGGAGCGGGTCGGTGGGGTCGGCGGCGTCATGTCAGTCGGGTCAGTCGGGTCAGTCGGGTCAGTCACGCCACCCATTCAATCATTCCGTCCGCACCGGCTGGGCACCGGAGCGGACTATTCCGCTCTGGGCTGACGTGCGGTACGGGCAATCGTTCAGTCGAGGATGAACTGCTTGGGTGTCGCCGATGCGATGCCGTCGACGGAGACGGCGAGATGATAGGAGGCTCCCCCGGCCGGCGCGGCGGTGCGGGTGGACTCGTCGCAGGTGGCGGCGTTGGAGCGGACCCGGTCCCAGGCGATCGGTGTTGTCGAGCTCACCGGAACGCCCGGTTGCAGGGTGACGTCGGCGTCGGCGGCCGCACTCTGGCAGTCCGTCGAGGTCCAGTAGATGTCCTGGCCGCTCGAGATCGTGAAGACCTGTTTCGAGGTGCCGGCGTTGATCACGCAGGGGACGGTGCCCGTGTTCGTGATGCTGAGGGAGAGTTCGGGCTTCTGGCCGGGCTGGTACGTGACGGCGTCGGTCAGCGCTTCGACGGTGACGGCGGCCGGGTCGCAGGCGGCGGGGGCGGCGTCCGCAGCAGCGGCGGCGGGAGCGGGGGCGTCAGCGCCGGCGGTCGTGGTCGGCGTGGGGGTCGGGGCCGGCTGGCCACCGCCGGATCCCGGGCGCACCACGATCAGCACGATGATGACTATCACGAAGAGCAGGCCAAGACCCACGATGAGGCGGCGGCGCCAGTAGACCTTGCTTGACTGGGGGCCGACCGGATGTTTGATCGTCGACATGCCCCAAGGCTAACGAGCTTTGCCCGGCAGCCGCGGGAAGGCGCTGCGTGTCGGCGCGGATTCCCGGCCTCAGCCGAGCCGCTTCACCATTCTGGTGTTGCCGAGCGTGTTGGGCTTCACCCTGGCCAGGTCGAGGAATTCGGCGACGCCCTCATCGTGGGAGCGGACGAGTTCGGCGTAGACGAGCGGGTCGACGGTCTCCGAGCCCATGTCGGTGAATCCGTGCCGGGTGAAGAAGGGCACCTCGAACGTGAGGCAGAACAGTCGGGAGAGGCCGAGCTCGCGGGCATCCGCTTCGAGGCGGGCGAGCAGAGCGTGGCCGACGCCGCGGCCGAGCCAGTCGGCAGTAACAGCGAGGGTGCGCACCTCGCCGAGGTCCTCCCACATCACATGCAGGGCACCGACGCCGATGAGTTCGCCTGCGGTGTCTTCGACCACGCGGAACTCCTGGACGGCCTCGTAGAAGACGACGCTTTCCTTGCCGAGCAGGATGCGCTCCTGGACGAGCGGCGCCACCAGGGTCTGGATGCGCGGGACGTCGCTCGTGCGCGCCCGGCGTACCGAATACTCCTGCTCCTGCATGCCAGCCCTCTCGCCCGTGCTCGTGTGCGTCACACCCAGTCTATTGAGCACGGGCACGCAGGAGGGGCCAGGCGGATGTAGCCGCCTGGCCCCTCCAGGTTGTCGTGCGTCGGGTGCTTAGTCCGTTGCGACCGCGAGGTCGGGCGTGCCCGACCCGGTGCCGAGCGCGGCCGAGGCGTTCACGCCGATGGACACGGGCGTGGCACGCGCCGTCGTGGTGAACACGTACTCGCCGGCGAGGAAGTCGACGTGCACGTGGTCACCCGCGTTGAGCTCGCCCTGCAGGATCTTCTCGGAGAGACGGTCCTCCACCTCGCGCTGGATCGCACGGCGCAGCGGCCGGGCGCCGAGAGCGGGGTCGAAGCCGACCTCGATCAGGTGCTCCTTCGCGGGGATCGTCAGTTCGACGGTCATGTCGCGGTCGAGCAGGCGGTCGCTGAGGCGCTTGATGAACAGGTCCACGATCTGGAGCAGTTCCGGCTTGGTCAGCTGCGGGAAGACGATGACCTCGTCGACGCGGTTGAGGAACTCGGGCTTGAAGTGCTTCTTGAGCTCCTCCTTCACCTTGCCGCTCATCCGCTCGTAGCCGGTCGTCGTGTCGCCCGAGAGCTGGAAGCCGACGGGCGAGCTGCTGATGTCCTTGGTGCCGAGGTTCGTGGTCATGATGATCACGGTGTTCTTGAAGTCGATCACGCGACCCTGGCCATCCGTCAACCGGCCCTCTTCCAGGATCTGGAGGAGGGAGTTGAAGATGTCCGGGTGGGCCTTCTCGATCTCGTCGAACAGCACAACGGAGAACGGCTTGCGACGCACCTTCTCGGTGAGCTGGCCGCCCTCTTCGAAGCCGACGAACCCGGGAGGCGCACCGAACAGGCGCGACACGGTGTGCTTCTCGCCGTACTCGCTCATGTCGAGCGAGATCATGGCGGCCTCGTCGTCGAAGAGGAACTCGGCGAGCGCCTTGGCGAGCTCGGTCTTGCCGACGCCGGTGGGGCCGGCGAAGATGAACGAACCGCTCGGGCGCTTCGGGTCCTTGAGTCCGGCACGGGTGCGTCGAATGGTCTTGGCGAGCGCCGAGATGGCCTCTTCCTGGCCGATGACACGCTGGTGCAGGGCCTTCTCCATGAAGACGAGCCGCGAGGACTCCTCCTCGGTGAGCTTGAACACCGGGATGCCGGTCGCCTGGGCGAGCACCTCGGCGATCAGGCCCTCGTCGACGACGGCGGTCGTCTTGACGTCGCCGGACTTCCACTTCTTCTCGAGGCGCAGTCGCTCGCCGAGGAGGTTCTTCTCCTCGTCGCGCAGACCGGCGGCCTTCTCGAAGTCCTGGTCCTCGATCGCGGTCTCCTTCGCGGCGCGGACGACGGCGATCTTCTCGTCGAATTCGCGCAGCTCGGGCGGGCTCGACAGGATCGAGAGGCGGAGGCGCGCGCCGGCCTCGTCGATCAGGTCGATGGCCTTGTCCGGGAGGAACCGGTCGGACACGTAGCGGTCGGCGAGGTTCGCCGCGGCCACGAGGGCGCCGTCGGTGATGGACACCTTGTGGTGCGCCTCGTACCGGTCGCGCAGTCCCTTGAGGATGTTGATGGTGTGGGGAAGGGACGGCTCCGCGACCTGGATCGGCTGGAAGCGGCGCTCGAGCGCGGCATCCTTCTCGAAGTGCTTGCGGTACTCGTCGATCGTCGTCGCACCGATCGTCTGCAGCTCACCGCGGGCGAGGAGCGGCTTGAGGATCGACGCCGCGTCGATGGCGCCCTCAGCGGCACCGGCACCGACGAGGGTGTGGATCTCGTCGATGAAGATGATGATGTCGCCGCGGGTGCGGATCTCCTTGGTGACCTTCTTCAGGCGCTCCTCGAAGTCACCGCGGTAGCGGCTTCCGGCGATGAGCGAGCCGAGGTCGAGCGAGTAGAGCTGCTTGTCCTTGAGCGTCTCGGGCACATCACCCTTGACGATGGCCTGGGCGAGGCCCTCGACGACAGCGGTCTTGCCGACGCCGGGCTCACCGATCAGGACCGGGTTGTTCTTCGATCGCCGGGACAGGATCTGCATGACCCGTTCGATCTCTTTCTCACGACCGATCACGGGGTCGAGCTTGTTCTCGCGCGCGGCCTGGGTGAGGTTACGGCCGAACTGGTCGAGAATCTGGCTGCCCGCCGGTCCGCTCGCCGTCTCGTTGGCACCGACCTGGACCTGCTCCTTGCCCTGGTAGCCGGACAGGAGCTGGATGACCTGCTGGCGCACCCGGTTGAGGTCAGCGCCGAGCTTGACGAGCACCTGGGCGGCGACGCCTTCACCCTCGCGGATGAGGCCGAGCAGGATGTGCTCGGTGCCGATGTAGTTGTGGCCGAGCTGCAGGGCCTCACGGAGGCTCAGCTCGAGCACCTTCTTGGCGCGCGGCGTGAACGGGATGTGCCCGGTCGGCTGCTGCTGGCCCTGGCCGATGATGTCCTGGACCTGCTCGCGCACGGCGTCGAGCGAAATGCCCAGGCTCTCGAGGGCCTTGGCGGCGACGCCTTCACCCTCGTGGATCAGCCCGAGCAGGATGTGCTCGGTGCCGATGTAGTTGTGGTTGAGCATCTTGGCCTCTTCCTGGGCCAAAACGACGACACGACGAGCTCGGTCGGTAAATCTCTCAAACATGTGATCACTCCCTTGGCACCAGGGGCAGGTGTGGCGCCGATACATCGAGAGTAACGAGGGAAGCAACCAAAGCGCGCCTCTGTTCGCCGCAGGCGTGACGGATGTCTGCGTCCGGCAATCCTTGCGGCGTCGCTTGAGTGGGTAATACCCTCATCATCGGGTCCGTGCGGCAGCCGCACCGGGTCGACGGCGGCGAGAGGCAGCAGCATGGACGGCGTGGACAATCCGCAGGTCACGGCCCGGGCGAAAAACGGTCTCACGAAGAACCGGCCGCATGAGGCGGATGCCCGGAGCCGGGCGTCCCGGCCGCGCGTGACACCGGGGGTGCGCTGGGGCCGCGTGGCGGCATCCGCTCGGCAGGACGAGCCGCTCGCGGTCGCCACGACGCTGCGATCGCCCTTCATCGCCGGATTCGTCGGGGCGCTCGGGGTGCTCTCTGCCGTGGTGCTCGGGGTCGCGCTTGCGTCGCTCTCGACGATCCTGATCTCGATCGGCGCCGCCCTGTTCATCGCCCTCGGCCTCGATCCCGTGGTGCGGCTGCTCGTCGGCAGGGGCCTGCGCCGCCCGCTCGCCATCGGGCTCGTGTTCGTGACCCTCACCGTCATCGCCGTGCTGCTCGTACTGCTCGTCGTTCCCGTGGTCGTGCGGCAGGTCGTGACCTTCGCCCAACTGGCGCCCGGCTACCTGGTCGGCCTGGAGCACCAGGACTGGTTCATCCTGTTGTCGGACCAGCTCGGGATCATCGACCTGCCCGCTCTCTTCGAGGGACTCATCGCCCTCGCGACCGACCCGGCGAGCTGGTTGTTCGTGGGCTCCGGCCTGGTCAAGGTCGGCGTCGGCCTCATCAACGGGATCACCGGCGGGATGATCGTGCTCATCCTGAGCCTGTACTTCCTCGCGTCGCTCGACCCGATGAAGAAGGCGTTGTACGCGCTCGTGCCACGCCCGCGCCGGCCGGGCTTCATCGACATCTCCGAGCAGATCACCGGCTCGATCGGCGGCTATGTGAACGGGATGCTGCTGCTCTCGTGCCTGAATTCGGGCCTCGGCCTCGTGGCGATGCTGATCATCGGGGTGCCGTTCGCGGGGGTGCTCGCGGTCGTGGTCTTCGCGCTCGCGCTCGTGCCGCTGATCGGCTCGGTGTTCGCCGCGGCGATCGTGGTCGCGGTCGCCCTGCTCGCCTCCCCCGCGACGGCACTCTGGATCGGCCTCTACTACCTCGTGTACCTGCAGATCGAGGCCTACGTGCTCACCCCGCGGGTGATGAACAAGGCGATCGCCGTGCCCGGCTCACTCGTGGTGATCGGGGCGATCGCCGGCGGGGCACTGCTCGGGATGCTCGGGGCGCTCATCGCGATCCCGGTCACGGCCTCGATCCTGCTGATCATCAAGACCGTCGTCGTGCCCCGGCAGGACCGCGCCCGCTGACCCTCCCGACCGACCCTGACGGTCAGCGGGCGAGGGCGTGGCGGGCCGCGGCCACCATGGCCTCGACGCCGGTCTGGATCGTGGGGTCCTGTACCGGAGCGTAGAACGGCGAGTGGTTGAAGTGCACGTCCTGCATGCGGCCGGCGGCGATCGCGGCACGGAACGCGGCGGGGTCGCCGCCACCGTTGAACCAGAAGAAGGACGGGCAGCCTGCGCGGGTGCCCCAGAGGCCGAAGTCCTCGCTCGGCGCCGCCTGCGGGCCGACGCCCACCCGGCCGGCGCCGAAGCGTTCGGTGAACAGTGCAGCGAACTCGGCCGTCACGGCCGGCTCGTTGACCAGGGCCGGCACCGAGAAGGTGACCTCGATCTCCGGCGGGCGCGGCGAACCGGCCGCCTCGCACTCGCCGGTGACGATCCGGGTGATGGCGGCGAGCATCCGCTCACGCACGAGCGGTTCGTAGGTGCGCATGCTGATGCCGAGCTCGGCAGAGTCGGGGATGATGTTCTGCTTGGTGCCGGCGTGCAGGGTGCCGATCGTGAGCACGCCGAAGTCGGCGGCGGCGATCTCGCGCGACACGATCGTCTGCAGGCGCAAGACGACGGATGCCGCGAGCACGACGGGATCGACGGACTGCTCGGGGGTGGATCCGTGTGACCCCGTGCCGTGCAGCACGATGCGGATCGAATCGGCCGCGGTCATGACGCTCCCGGCACGGTAGAGCAGCTCGCCGGCCGGCCACGGGGTGACGTGCTGGCCGAGGGTGATGTCGGGCGTTCCGAAGCGGTCGAAGAAGCCGTCGTCGATCATCGCGGCGGCGCCGGCGCCGAGCTCCTCGGCGGGCTGGAACACGAGCTGAAGGGTGCCGGACCAGTCGGCGCGCTGCCCGGCGAGGATGGCGGCGGCGCCGATCAGCCAGGTGGCGTGCATGTCGTGGCCGCAGGCGTGCATGACCGGCGACTCGACGCCGTCGACGCCGACCTGGGTGACCGTGCTCGCATAGGGCAGCCCTGTGGCCTCAGCGACGGGCAGGGCGTCGATGTCGGCGCGCAGCAGCACGGTCGGCCCGGCGCCGTTGCGCAGGATACCGACGACGCCGGTACGGCCGACGCCTTCGGTCACCGCGTAGCCGAGGGAGCGTAACCGCCCGGCGAGCAGGGCAGCGGTGCGGTGCTCGGCGAAGGAGAGCTCGGGGTTCCGGTGCAGGTCCTCGTAGAGCGCGCCGAGCCCGGGGAGCAGGTCCTCGACGGCGGCAGGCGTCTCCCCTGTGCCGGGCGCTGCCGGAGGGGCCGTCGCGGGAGCGGGGGCGGGCGAAGCGTGGGCGGGCGCGGCTGGGGTCTGATCAGACATTGCGGCTCCTGGAGAGAGGCGTTTACGGACGCGACGATGACTCGACAGGTCCATCGTGACCGTTCGGGGGGTGTGGCGCCAGTGCTTCGTGCGCCGGCGCCGCAGTTGCGCCTAGGCTGCGAGCGTGAGCAACCTCGAACGTGACCCCTCCGAGCTCGTGATCGCCGGCGCCGAGGGACCCGTGGCGACCACGGCTCCCTCCGGTTCGGTGGATGCGAGCACTGGCCCCGCTGGTGCGCGAACCGCCCCCGGCCACACGGCGGATGCCGGCGGCCCGGTGCTCCTGCTGCTCCCGCGGGACGTGCCGCTCGGCGGCCCCCGCGCCATGAACGTGCGCCGCACCCTGCCCCAACGCGGTCGGTCCACGATCGGGGCCTGGTGTTTCATCGACCACTACGGGCCAGACGAGATCGCACCCCCGATCGCCCTCGAAACTGCACAGGCGACCACAACCGGCACCGGCGCTCGCGAGGAGGCATCGGGAGACGTCGCGGACGGCGCCCGTCGCGGCATGGTCGTGCCGCCGCATCCGCACACCGGTCTGCAGACCGTCAGCTGGCTCTTCGAAGGGGAGATCGAGCACCGCGACAGCGCCGGCAGCCACGCGCCGGTGCTCCCCGGCGAGCTCAACCTGATGACCGCAGGGCGCGGCATCAGCCACTCCGAGGTGTCGACGCCGGAGACCCGCGTACTGCACGGCGTTCAGCTCTGGCTCGCGCTGCCCGAGGAGCACCGGCACCAGGCGCCGCACTTCGAACACCACGAGGTTCCGCAGACGCCCCTCGGCGGCGGGGCGACCGCGCGGGTGTTCATCGGCACGCTCGGCCCCGTCGTCTCGGCGGCCCGGGTCTACAGCCCGGTGCTCGGCGCCCAGGTCGACCTCCCTGCCGGCGCGACGCTCGACCTGGACCTCGACCCCGCGTTCGAACACGGGGTGCTCGTCGATCGCGGCCCGGTGCTCCTCGAGGGCGTCACGCTCGCGCGCAGCGAGCTGGGCCACCTCGGGGCAGGGCACGGCGGCATCCGCCTGGAGAATCACGCCAGGCACCCGGCCAGGGTGCTGTTGCTCGGCGGCGAACCGTTCCAGGAGCAGCTCGTGATGTGGTGGAACTTCATCGGCCGCAGCCACGAGGAGATCGCCGGGTGGCGGGCCGAGTGGCAGTCCGAGGTCATCGAGGGGGCGGATGCCGTCGGTCGTTTCGGCACCGTCGCCGGCTACCCGGGGCCCGCACTCCCCGCCCCCGAGCTCCCGACGGTGCGCCTCAAGCCCCGCGCCTGAGCCGCGCCCAGCAACTCAGCTCGCGAAAGCGGGGGCGGGGGCGGGGGCTACTGGACGGCGGAGGTGAGGCGGGCGAGGTTGTCGAGGATGGTGGAGCGCAGCGGCTGCTTCATCCAGTCATCGAGGGTGAGCAACTTGCTGTCGGCCCGGTAGCCGTCCTCGACCGCGCGCAGGTCGCGCACGAAGCTGCGGCCGCGCACCATCAGGGACACCTCGAAGTTGAGGCTGAACGAGCGCATGTCCATATTGCTCGACCCGATCACCGCGACCTCGTCGTCGATCGTGAAGTGCTTGGCGTGCAGCACGTACGGGGCCTTATACATGTAGATGATCACACCGGCCCGGAGCAGTTCCTCGTAGTACGACCGCTGGGCGTGGTAGACGAGGGCCTGGTCGCCGATCTCGGAGACGAAGAGCTCGACGTGCAGCCCGCGCTGGGTCGCGGTCGTGATCGCGTACATGATCGACTCGTCGGGCACGAAGTACGGGCTCGTGATCACGATGCGTTCCTGCGCGTAGTAGAGCAGCGCGAGGAAGAGCCGCAGGTTGTTCTCGCCCTCGAACCCCGGCCCGCTCGGCACGACCTGGCAGTCCAGGGTGTGCGGCGCCGTCGTGGGCTGCACCGCCTGGATGTCGCGGGTGAGGAGCTCGTTCGTCTCGCCGTACCAGTCGGTGATGAAGATCGCGTTGAGCCCGGCGACGATCGGGCCCTCGAGCCGGGTCATCAGGTCTTTCCACTTGAGCCCGCGCCGGATGTTCGACTTCATGTTGTAGGTGCGGTCGATGATGTTCTGCGAGCCCATGTAGCCGACGACGCCGTCGACGGTCACGAGCTTGCGATGGTTGCGGAGGTCCGGCCGTTGCCACTTGCCCTTGAACGGCTGCAACGGGAGCATGAGCTCCCACTTGACCCCGGATTCGGTGAGCCGGCGGAGGGTCTTGCGGTAGCCGGGCTTACGCATCGACTGGATGTGGTCCATCAGCACCCGCACGGTCACGCCGCGCTGCACCGCGCGCTCCATCGCGTCGAAGAACGGTGCGGTGGTCTTGTCGAGGGAGAGGATGTAGAACTCGACGTGCACCCATCTCTCGGCCTTGTCGATGTCGACGATCATCTCGGCGAAGGTCGCCTCGTAGTCGCCGAGCAGGCGCGCGGTGTTGCCGCCGACGAGCGGCATCGCCCCGAGGTTGCGGTTGAGCTCGACCACGGATTCGAGCCAGCCGGGCCACGGGTGGTCGCGACGCACCTGCTCGATCCCGTCGGTGCTCTCGAGGATGAACTGGTTGATCTCCTCCTGCATCTCCAGCCGCTTCTTCGGCAGGGTGCGGTAGCCGATCATCAGGAAGAGGAGGGCACCGATGTAGGGAATGAAGAAGATCGCGAGCAACCAGGCCATACCCGACGTCGGGCGACGGTTGCGGGGTACGACGATGATGGCGACGACGCGGATGGTGAAATCGACGACCAAGGCCACAATGAGGATGAAGGTCGAGATGTCGATGCCGAACATGCGAGGTTAGGTGACGGGCTTTTCGAGCCCGAGCTTCGCGCGCTCTTCGGCCTCGATCTCCGAATACACCTTCCGCTCGGTGCGGTCGGCCCTGAGGATCGAGCGCATGATGACCCAGAAGATCAATCCGAGCGCGACCGTCGGCAGGATCGAGAAGAACGCACCCCAGAAGAAGTCCATAGTTCCCTCAGACTACTTGACGAGGATGCCGTAGAGGCCGGTGCCGACAAAGTAGATCCCGATCGCGGCGACGATCACCCACAGCACGATGCGGTTGGTCGTGATCGGCTGGCGCTCCTTGGGCGCTTTGGGCTCGGAGGCCGAGTCCGTCGGAGCCTTGTCGATGGCATCCGCTGCCTGGGAAGGCTCGTCCGGGGTGGTGTCGTCCTGCGGCTGGGTGTTCATGGCCTTCACTTTACCAACGGGAAGAGGATGGTCTCGCGGATGCCGAGGCCGGAGAGGGCCATCAGCAGCCGGTCGATGCCCATGCCCATGCCACCGGTCGGCGGCATGCCGTACTCGAGGGCGCGCAGGAACTCTTCGTCGAGGCGCATCGCCTCCGGGTCGCCGCCGGCCGCGAGGCGGGCCTGCTCGACGAAACGCTCCCGCTGGATGACCGGGTCGACGAGCTCGGAGTACCCGGTCGCGAGTTCGAAGCCGCGCACGTAGAGGTCCCACTTCTCGACGACGCCGGCCACCGAACGGTGCCCGCGCACGAGCGGGCTCGTGTCGACGGGGAAGTCCATCACGAAGGTGGGCCGGGTGAGGCCGCCCTTGACGAAGTGCTCCCAGAGTTCCTCGACGTACTTGCCGTGGATGGGGTGCTCGACCGCGACGTCCTCCCTGGCCGCGAGCTCCTGCAGCTCGGCGAGGGGGGTCTCCGGGGAGATCGTGCGGCCGACCGCGGCGGACAGGCTGTCGTACATGCCGATCCGGTCCCAGTCGCCGCCGAGGTCGAACTCGGTGCCGTCCGCCCAGGTCACGACGTGCGAGCCCGAGACCGCCGTCGCCGCGTTCTGGATCAGCGTCTGGGTGAGGTCGGCGATCGAGTTGTAGTCTCCGTATGCCTCGTAGGCCTCGAGCATCGCGAATTCGGGAGAGTGCGTCGAGTCTGCACCCTCGTTGCGGAAGTTGCGGTTGATCTCGTAGACCCGGTCGATGCCGCCGACGACCGCGCGCTTGAGGAACAGCTCCGGCGCGATGCGCAGGAAGAGTTCGGTGTCGAAGGCGTTGCTGTGGGTCGAAAACGGGCGAGCGGATGCTCCGCCGTGCATCACCTGGAGCATCGGCGTCTCGATCTCCAGGAAGTTCCGGTCCGTGAAGGTCTTCCGCAGGCTCGCGACGGTCTGCGAGCGCTGGATGACGCTGCGGCGGGCCTGCTCGCGACTGATCAGGTCGAGGTAGCGGCTCCGCACCCGGGTCTCCTCGCTCAGCTCGGAGTGCAGGTTCGGCAGCGGCAGCAAGGCCTTCGCGGCGACCTGCCATTCGGTGACCATGATGGAGAGCTCGCCACGGCGGGAGGAGATGACCTCTCCGGCGACGAAGAGGTGGTCGCCGAGGTCGACGAGGTCCTTCCAGGCGGCGAGGGAGTCGACGCCGACGGCGGCGAGGGAGACCATGGCCTGGATCCGGCTGCCGTCGCCGGCCTGGAGACTCGCGAAGCACAGCTTGCCGGTGTTGCGGAGGAACACCACGCGGCCGGCGACGCCGACGGTGACGCCCGTGACGGCATCCGCTTCGAGGTCGCCGAAGCGGGCACGAACGGCGGGGATCGTGTCGGTGACGGGAACGCCGACCGGGTATGCCCCACCGCCGGGCGTGGTTGCCGCCTGGATGAGGCGGTCGCGCTTGGCGAGGCGCACGAGCTTCTGCTCGCTGTTCTCCTGCTCGACCCTGACCTGCTCGGCCTGCTCGGCCTGCACCGCCTGCTCGGCGGTCGGCTCGGTCGGCTCGGTCGTTTCGGTGTGCTGGCTCATGCGGATCTCCGTTGGCGATTCAGGTTCGTGCAGGTGCGAGGTCGTGCTCGTGCTCGTGCGGTCGTGCGCGTCGTGCGGTCATGCGGGTCGTGCCGATGCTTCGGGCGAGCGCTTCAGGCGGTTGCGCTTCCGAGGTCGATGGCCTCGTTGTCGATCAGCCGAATGCTGCCGACATGCGCGGCGACGAGCATCCGTGCCGGGCCGGTGAAGCCCGCCGCGACCGGCTGGAAGTCCTGCGGGCTCACGACCACGAGATAGTCCAGCTTAACCAGTGGCTGGGCGGCGAGGATCGTGTGCGCGGCGACCTGGGCCGCCTGCAGCCCGTCGGGGGCGGCTGCGACCGCGGCCGTGAGCGCCGCGGAGAGGGCCAGGGCCGCCTCTTTGTCCGCGGGTTCGAGCCGGCGGTTGCGGCTGGAGAGGGCCAGCCCGCTTGCCTCGCGCACGATCGGGACGACATCGATCTCGGTGCGCACGTTGAGGTCGGCGAACGCCTGCTGCAGGAGGAAGACCTGCTGGGCGTCCTTCTGTCCGAAGACGACGACGTCGGGGCCGACGATGTTGATCAGCTTGGTCACGACCGTGAGCATGCCGTCGAAGTGGCCAGGGCGCACAGCGCCCTCGAGGAGGGCGGCGACCGGGCCGGCGGTGACGCGGGTGTCCGCGGCGCCGTCCGGGTACATCGTGGACACCTCGGGCGCGAACACGAACGCGACACCCTCAGCGGCGAGCGCCGCGACGTCGGCGTCGAGGGTGCGCGGGTAGGACGCGAGGTCCTCGGTGGGCCCGAACTGGAGCGGGTTGACGAAGATCGAGACCACGACGATGCCGCCGCGGGCGTGGGCGCGACGCACGAGCGACAGGTGCCCCGCGTGTAGGGCTCCCATGGTGGGGACGAGGACGACCCGCGCTGCCGGGCCGGGCTCTGCACGCCTCTTCGCGGCGGCGATGCGCTCGCGCAGCCCGTCGATGGTGCCGATGACTTCTGGTTTGATGAGCACGTTCACTCGTCCTCCGTTGTGGTGCGGTCGGTGCGGTCGTTCTGGCCGGTGGGGTCTTCGGGGTCGACGGCATCGTCGAGATCGTCGAGGTCGTCGAGGTGGTCGTCGTCGAGTGCCGACAGGTCGAGGCGGTCCGGCGCGGTGCGGGAGAGGGCGTTCTCCATCGCGGAGCGCATCAGCGGGCCGATCACGCCGCCCGGCCGGTCGATGCCGATCGAGGTCAGCAGGGCTGCGGCCTGGTCGACGATGGACGTCGAGAACGCGGTGGCGATCTCGACGGCCTCGGCGTAGCGGGCCCGATCCCCCTCGGCGACAACGACGGGCTCCCCGCCCATCTCGACGACGAGCGCCTGCCCGATCGGGAGCACGGGTGTCGGCGCGGTGACGGCGAAATAGCTGTCGGCGAGGCGGGCGAGGTCGATGCTCGTGCCGGTGAAGCTCATCGCGGGGTGGATGGCGAGCGGGATCGCGCCCTGGGCGAGCGCCGGCGCGAGCACCCCGATGCCGAACCTCGCCGAGGTGTGCAGCACGAGCTGCCCGGCCTGCCACGTATTCGTCGTGGCGAGCCCGGCGACGAGGCTCGCGAGCTGGGCGTCCGGCACGGCGAGGATCACGAGTTCGCTGCGTTCGACGATCTCGGGCACGGTCAGGATCGGCACGAACGGCAGGATCGCCTCCGCCCGGTCGCGGCTGGACTGCGAGATCGCCGAGATGCCGACGATCGCGTGGCCGGCTCCGGCGAGGGCGGCTCCGAGGATCGGGCCGACCCTGCCGGCACCGACGATGCCGATGCCGAGACGCCCGGGGCGGGCGCTCACAGCGCCGCCTCCGCTGCCGGTGCGAGGGTCTGCGCCGGCCGGTCTGGCATCGCCCGGTTCAGCGGATGCCCGGGGTCGGCCCAGTGATGACTGGTGTCGGCGCGAGCGGACGAGATCGCTCCCGCGGAGAGGCGCTCGAACAGGCGCTCCCCCTCTCGGACGTCGATGACCGGGAGGGTGGCGACGACCGGGCCGGCGACGGTGTGCACCCGGAGCTTCGCGAGGCGCAGCATCCGCTGGATCGGGCCCTGTTCGATCGCGATGCTCTGCAGCCGGGCGAGCGGCACGAGCGTGAGTTCCCGGCTGACGAAACCCCGGCGCAGGAGCACCGTGTCGGCTGCGACGGTGAAGCCCGTGCGCCGCCAGGAGAACGGACGGAGCCACGCGGCCCGGCGCGGCGCGTTGGTGTAGCCGTCGTCACCGCCGGGTGAGCGCACGCCGTGGTCGACGAGCAGCTTCTCCCGGCCGTTCTCGGAGCCGGAGTCGCTGTCGAAACCGGGCAGGATCAGTTCGAGCACCCTGGCGACGTCGGCGAGTGTGCCGACCGGGAGGGTTGTGGTGTGCGCCTCGCCGGCGGCGCCCTTGTTCGTGGAGTGGCCAGCGGTGTTGATGCGCACCTGCCACCAGCCGAACGGGCGCCAGATCAACGGCTGCGAGACCCGCACGGCATGGATGCGGCCGGGCGGGAGCGTCTCGTTGCTCACCGAGAGCAGGCCGAAGCCCACGCGCACCCCGTCCGGCGTGCCCGCGATGCTGTAGCGCAGGGACTTCGTGAAGCGGTTGACGTAGAAGCTGAGGCTCCCGATCAGTCCGGGGAAGATCGCGATGAGCAGCCAGCCGCTGCCGCCGGCGGAGACGCTCCAGATCAGCACCGCGATCGCGATCAGCACGAACACGGTGAAGCCGCTGAAGATCACGGAGCCGATCAGGCGACCCGGGGGGATCCGCACAACGGATTCGGGCGGCGCGGCGTCCGGGTCGAGCTCGGGGGCGAAGAACTCGTGGGCCCGGTCGGTCGCGAAGCCGCCGATCCCGCCGGCGATGCCGCCGGCCGCGGTGCCGATGGCACTGCCGAGGGACGGGCCGAGGGCACTGCCCGCCGCCCGGGTGCCCGCGTGCTCGACCCAGTCCTCGCCCTCCGCCGCGGCGTCGGGCGCGGCATCGGAGGGAAGTGCCGCGGCCGCGCGGGCTCCGGAGGCGAGGTGCAGGATGTCGCGGCGGAGGGCATCCGCTGCCGCGGAGCCGAGGTAGGCGAGGTGCACGTTGGCGTCCTGGCCGGCGACGCTGACTTCGAGTTTCGCTGCACCGAAGAGCCGCGGGATGAACGGGCGCACGATGTTGACGCCCTGGATGCGGTCGAGGCGGGCGCGGCGGTTGCTGCGGAAGACGAGCCCGCTGCGCACCTCGACGACCTCGCCGCTGACGCGGAAGGTGTGCATCCGCCACGACAGGTAGAAGGCGACCAGGATCACGACGAGGATAACGACGACCCCGAGCAGCGCCCAGCCGACCGCGCCACGGCGGAAGAGCTCGTCGATCGGGTCGTCGCCGTAGGTCGGCACGTGGAAGAAGAAGTCGATCAGGCGCTCACGGAGGTTGCTGATGATGAAACCGAGGATAGCCACGATGAAGAGTCCGCCGCGCAGCAGCGGGCTCGCCGGGTGCAGCCGGTGCCACTCCCCGTCGGCGAGGGTGGTCACAGTCCCGCCCGGCGACTCTCGGCGAGTTCGATGAGCCGGTCACGGAGCGCCTCGGCGTCATCGAAGGCGAGGCCGGGAACGAGCACGCCGGAGGATGCGGCGGCGGTGACGAACTTGAGGTCGGCGAGGCCGAGCCAGCGGGCGACCGGGCCGCGGGTGACGTCGATGAGCTGCATCCGGCCGTACGGCACCGAGACGAAACGCTGGAACATGATGCCGCGGCGAAAGAGGAGGTCGTCCTGCCGGAGCTGGTAGCCGATCGAGCGCACCCGGCGGGGCTCGAACAATACGACGACCAGGGTCACGACGACGATCAGGGCGAGCACGATCGGCGCCCAGGAGACCTCGGCGAGGAGCCAGAGGGCGGTCGCGCCGGCGCAGAGGACGAGTCCGAAGATCACCGTCCCGACGATTTCGACGACGACGTAACGCGGAGAGACCCGTTTCCACTCGCCGGCGACGGGCAGTTCGAGGCGACCGGCCGGGTCGAGGGTTTGGGCGAGTTCGGGTGCCGGTTCGGAAACCGACACGGCAACGGGTGCGGGGGCAGGGGGTACCGGGGCGGCGAATCCCTCAGTGGTGTCAGGCACGCACTTCTCCTCGTTTGCTGTTCTCGTCGTCGTCCGGAGGGAGAGTACAGAAATGCTCGGCAACCAAACCACTCACCAGGAGGACCGCTGCGCCGAACGCCATCCCAATGGTGAGCCATACCGATGCTACCGCCGGAGTCACCGAACGGGTCAGCAGATAGAGGCCGAGGCCGCCGGCGGCTCCGAGCAGCAAGGCCCCGCTGTACGCGGATGCCTTTGCGAGCGCGGCGACGCGAACCGCCATGAACGGGTTGACCGGCTTGCGCGGCTTGCCGTCCAGGGCGCCTCTCGTGGACTTCCGGATCGGCCAGGCCAGGCCGAAGACCACGATCGCGCAGAGCACGAGGGCGAGGGCGAGGCTCGCCGGCGGCAGCAGGATCGAACGGCCGGCGGCCGCGAGCGCAAGCTCGAGCAGCAGCCCGCCGACGAGGGCGCCGAGCACCCAGGCGACGATCACGGAAGCACGCGTGCGCTTCATCGGCTCGCCTCCTGGGCCGGATAGCGGCGCACGGTCGAACCGATCGCGGCGAGGAGACCGGACACGGGTCCGCGGCCCGGCAGCACCGCGTCCGGGTCGAGGTCGAGCCAGGGGGCGAGGACGAAGTCGCGGTCTGCCGCACGCGGGTGCGGGAGGGTGAGCCGTGCATCCGCCTGTTCGAGCGCCCCGAAGACGACGACGTCGATATCGAGGGTGCGGTCGCCCCAGCGCTCGGAGCGCACCCGGCCGTGCTCGTTTTCGATGGTGTTGACCGCGTCGAGCAGGGTGAGGGCGTCTCCGGTGAAGCGGATGCCGACGGCCAGGTTCAAGTACCGGGGAGCGTCCTCGTCGACCCCGTCCGGTTTCACGGCAGCGGACTCGTAGAGCGGAGATACCCCGGTGACGGAGAGCCCGGGCACCTTCCCGAGGTCTCGGACGGCGGCTTCGAGGGTCGCCTCCCGGTCACCCAGGTTGCTCCCGAGCGACAACACCGCGTCCACAGCCTCGTGAGGTGTCGCAAATCGACCTTCGCGAGCCTCGTGAACGTCGATTTGCGACACCTCAGGGGCGGGGTTCGGCGTCACGGGGGCGGGGTTCACGGCCGGGACCTCGTGATCTGCACGGAGACGTCGGTGAAGGGGACACTGATCGGGGCCTGCGGCTTGTGCACGGTGACCTGCACGGTCTCGGCGGCGGGGTGGGCGAGCACGACGCCCGCGATCCGCTCCGCGACCGTCTCGATCAGGTCGACCGGGTTGACCGCCGCCGCCTCCGTCACCTCGATCGCGAGTTCGCCGTAGTGGATGGTGCGGCTGACGTCGTCGCTCGACGCCGCGGCGTGCAGGTCGAGCCAGACGGTGACGTCGATCACGAAATCCTGGCCGTTCTCACGCTCGAAGTCGTAGACGCCGTGGTGAGCGGTGACCCGCAGCCCGGTGAGAGTGATGCAATCGCGGATCATGGCTCTATTCTGGCCGACTCCACGAGCGCAAGCACCTTCAGGGCCGCGCGGGTTGCCGCCACGTCATGCACGCGCACGGCCCAGGCGCCGGCCTGGGCGGCGAGCACGCTGACCACGGCGCTCGGCAGGTCACGGGCGGCGATCGGGGCGTCGTCCGGGAGCGCGGTCGCGAGGAAGCGTTTGCGGGAGGCGCCGATCATGACGGGAAGGCCGAGCATGTCGAAGGCCGCGAGGTTGGCGAGCAGGGCCCAGTTGTGGGCGGGGAGCTTGGAGAACCCCAGGCCGGGGTCGAGCACGATCCGCTCCCGTGGCACCCCTGCGGCGACGAGGGCCTCGACGCGCCAGGCGAGTTCGGCCCGGACGTCGGCGACGACGTCGCCGTAGACCGCGAGGTCGTCCATGGTGCGGGCGTGGCCGCGCCAGTGCATCGCGATGAAGGTGAGGCCGCTCTCGGCGGCGACGCTGGCCATCAGCGGGTCGGCGAGGCCACCGGAGACGTCGTTGATGATGCTCGCCCCCGCGGCCGCGGCCGCGCGGGCGGTCGAGGCGTTGAGGGTGTCGACGCTCAGCACGAGGCCCTGCCGGGCGAGCTCGGTGATCACGGGGATAACCCGGGCCTGTTCGACGGCGGGGGCGACGCGGCCGGCGCCCGGCCTCGTCGATTCGCCGCCGACGTCGATGACGTCCGCGCCTTCGGACCGGAGCAGGAGACCGTGCCGGATCGCGGCATCCGTCGACGCCCACTTGCCGCCGTCGCTGAAGGAATCGGGCGTGACATTGAGCACGCCCATGATGCGGGTCATGAGCCTGCGCCGATCAGGGCCATCACTTCGGCGCGGCGGGCCGGTTCGGCGAGTTCGCCGCGTACGGCGAGTGTGACGGTCGAGCTGTTGACCTGGCGGGCGCCGCGCATCGTGACGCACCCGTGCACGGCGTCGAGCACAACGAGGATGCCGCGGGGCTCCAGACCGGTCTGGAGCGCCTCCGCGATCTCCTCGGTCAGGCGTTCCTGTACCTGGGGGCGGGCGGCGAGGCAATCGACAAGGGCGGGCAGCCGGCCGAGGCCGACGACCTTCTCGCCGGGCAGGTAGGCGATGTGGGCGCGGCCGAGGAACGGGAGCAGGTGATGCTCGCAGACCGACCGGAAGTCGAGGTCGCGCACGAGCACGAGCTCGCCCGTCGTCGGGCCGACCGGGATGGTGTCCCGCAGCAGGTCGAGCGGGTCCGTTCCGAGCCCGGCGAAGAACTCCCCGTAGGACTCGGCGACGCGGCGCGGCGTGTCGGCGAGTCCCGGCCGGTTCGGATCGTCGCCGATCGCCGCGAGGAGCTCCGAGACGAGACCCTCGATTCGGGCCCTGTCGACTGCCACCCGGGGCCTAGGCGGTGGCGGGCCGCGGGGTGCGGGCGGGCGCGCGCTTGGGCTTGGTCTCTGCGGCGTCTCCACTGGACACTCCGCCGTCAACGATGCCCTCTTCGATGGGCGCCTTGGGCAGCGGCATCTCGATGGGGGGAACGTCCGAGACCGGGCGCTTGTCGCTCGAGAGCCACTGCGGGCGCGGCGGGAGCTTTTCGATGCCGGCGAAGATCGGCGCGAGTTCGGTCTGGCCGAGGGTCTCGTGCTCCAGCAGTTCCGCGGCGAGCGTGTCGAGAATGGCGCGGTTCTTGCCGAGCACCTCGTATGCCTCGTCGTGGGCGGCCTCGAGCAGCAGGCGAACTTCGGTGTCGACGCTCTCGGCGAGGCGCTCGGAGTAGTCGCGCTGGTGGCCCATGTCGCGACCCAGGAACATCTCACCGGACGCCTGGCCCAGCTTGAGCGGGCCGACGGCGGCGCTCATGCCGAACTCGGTGACCATCTTGCGGGCGGTCGCCGTGGCCTTCTCGATGTCGTTGCTCGCGCCGGTGGTCGGGTCGTGGAAGATCATCTCTTCCGCGACACGGCCGCCCATCGCGTAGGCGAGCTGGTCGAGGAGTTCGTTGCGGGAGACGGAGTAACGGTCTTCGAGCGGCATGACCATCGTGTAACCGAGGGCACGGCCGCGGGGAAGGATGGTGATTTTCGTGACAGGGTCCGTGTTGTTCATTGCGCTCGCGACGAGGGCGTGGCCGCCCTCGTGATAGGCGGTGATCAGCTTTTCCTTGTCGCGCATGATGCGGGTGCGGCGCTGCGGGCCGGCCATCACCCGGTCGACGGCCTCATCGAGGGCGCGGTTGTCGATCAACTGCGCGTTCGAGCGTGCGGTCAGCAGGGCGGCCTCGTTGAGGACGTTGGCGAGGTCAGCGCCGGTGAAGCCGGGGGTCTTGCGGGCGAGGACCTCGAGGTCGACTCCCTGCGCCATCGGCTTGCCCTTGGCGTGCACCTCGAGGATCTTCTTGCGGCCGAGCATGTCGGGGGCGTCGACGCCGATCTGGCGGTCGAAGCGGCCGGGGCGGAGCAGCGCGGGGTCGAGGATGTCTGGGCGGTTGGTCGCGGCGATCAGGATGACGTTCGCCTTGACGTCGAAGCCGTCCATCTCGACGAGCAACTGGTTGAGGGTCTGCTCGCGTTCGTCGTGCCCGCCGCCCATGCCGGCGCCGCGGTGGCGGCCGACGGCGTCGATCTCGTCGATGAAGATGATCGCGGGGGCGTTCTCCTTGGCCTGCTGGAACAGGTCGCGGACGCGGCTCGCGCCGACGCCGACGAACATCTCGACGAAGTCGGAGCCGGAGATCGAGTAGAACGGCACCCCGGCCTCGCCTGCGACGGCGCGGGCGAGCAGGGTCTTACCGGTTCCGGGAGGGCCGTAGAGCAGCACACCCTTGGGGATGCGCGCTCCGACGGCCTGGAACTTCGCGGGCTCCTTGAGGAAGTCCTTGATTTCTTCGAGCTCTTCGATGGCCTCGTCTGCGCCGGCGACGTCCGCGAAGGTGACCTGCGGGCTCTCCTTCGAGACGAGCTTGGCCTTCGACTTGCCGAACTGCATGACCTTGTTGCCGCCGCCCTGCATGCCCGAAAGCATCAGCCAGGCGAACCCGCCGATCAGGATCACGGGGAGCAGGTAGCCGAGCAGGGTCACGAACCAGTTGGTCTGCGGCACCTCATCGGTGAAGCCGCCGGACAGGTCGGCGCTCGTGACGGCGTTGACGACCTCGGTGCCACGCGGAGCGACGTAGTAGAACTGCACCTTGGTGCCGAGCTTGTCGTCGGCCTGGGACAGTGTGAGGTCGACGCGCTGCTCGCCGTCGACGATCTTGGCCTCCGAGACCTTTCCGTCCTTGAGGAACTGGAGTCCCTGCGCGGTCGGAATCTCTCGGAACCCGGACATGGTGATCAGACTCGACCCTATCCAGACGGCGATAATCGCCAGAATGATGTAGAGGAGTGGCCCGCGGAGTAGCTTCTTGACGTTCATCGTCTTGTCAGGCTACCGTGCCCGCACTGAGCGGTCACCGTGTGTTCGCCCTGAGCGCGATGCGAGGCCGAGGCAGGCATCCGCTTCTCAGGAGTAGATGTGCGGGGCGAGCACGGCAACGGAACGCAGGTTGCGGTACTTCTCGGCATAATCGAGGCCGTAACCGACGACGAACTGGTTCGGGATGTCGAAGCCGAGGTACTTGACGTCGATGTCGACCCGGGCGGCGTCCGGCTTGCGGAGCAGCGCGCAGATCTCGACGGATTCCGGCTGGCGGGACTTGAGGTTCGCGATCAGCCAGGAAAGGGTCAGGCCGGAGTCGATGATGTCCTCGACGATGAGCACGTTGCGGCCGTGCAGGTCGGTGTCGAGGTCCTTGAGGATCCGGACGACGCCGCTCGACTGGGTTCCGGAGCCGTATGAGCTCACCGCCATCCAGTCCATCGCGATCGGATGCTTGAGTTCGCGGGCCAGGTCGGCCATCACCATCACTGCGCCTTTGAGGACACCGACGAGCAGGAGATCCTTGCCCGCGTAGTCGGCTTCGATCCGGCGGCAGAGTTCGGCGAGGCGGCCGTGGATCTGCTCTTCTTCGATCAGGATTTCGGTGAGGTCGCCATCAATGTCGCGGGGTTCCATGGGGGAGGGAGGGTCCTTTGCTTTGTGCGTATTCAGTTGGCCGTGCGTGCCGTGCGAGGCCGGGCCCGGTGAAGACGAGCCAGCCATCGTGCCGTACAACTCTAACGCCTGGCAGGTCGAGCGGGCCCTGGCCGTGCCAATCGGTCACGAGCCGGCCGACGGCCAGGGTCGCCCCGCGGGGCAGGGCCATCACGACGGTGCCAGCGCCGGCACCGGCGGCGCGCAGGACTGTGCGTGCCGCCGCGAGCCGGATCAGCCGGTTCCGGAGCGCGACGGGCTGTTCGGCGAGCACCTCGACGGGCACACGGATGCCGCCTGCGACGATCTCGAAGGATCCGCCGGCGAGCTCCGCCGCGCGTTCGTCGAGGGCTGCGGCGTCTTCCCGCAACAGGTCCGCGGTGCGGGCGAGTGCCTCGGCGACACCGGGTCCGAGCTCGCGCTCGAGCGCCGGCAGGACCGTGTCGCGCACCCTGACGCGGGCGAACCGGTGTTCCGCGTTGTGCGGGTCCGTCCAGGGGGTGAGGCCGGAATCCGTGCAGGCGGCGACGGTCTGGGCGCGGCGGATCCCGAGCAGGGGGCGGAGGTACGCGCCGCTGACCCGCAGCATGCCGTGCAGGCTGACCGGGCCGGAGCCGCGGGCGAGGCCGAGCAGCACGGTTTCGGCCTGGTCGTCGAGCGTGTGACCGAGCAGCACGTGGCTCGCGCCGGTGTCGGCGAGTGCACGGACGAACGCGGCATAGCGGCCGGTGCGGGCCGCGGCCTCCGGGCCGCTGTAGGTCTCGGCGGGGTCGGTGTCTGCGGCACTCCCCCGGTGGTTCTCGCCGTGGTCGACGGTGATGCGCACGACGAGCACGGGGTCGAGGCCGAGGGCCGTTGCCTGCCGGGCGGCCTCGGCGGCGACGTCCGCGGACCCGGGCTGCAGGGCGTGGTCGACGATCACGGCCCCGGCGCGGAGTCCCGCCCGCGCTGCCTCGAAGGCAGTCCCGGCCGCGAGCGCGAGCGAATCCGGGCCGCCGCTGAGGCCGACGAGGACGAGGCCGCGCGTTTCGGCGTCTGGTGCGGATGCACCGGGGACGAAGGTGCCGGGGGCGGAGGGTTCGGACCCGGAAGCCGGCGGCGTCGCTGAGGAGCCGAGCCCGGCGTCCGCCAGCACGACGCGGATCGCCCGGCGGATGTCGGCGATCTCCGGTGTCAGTCTCGGGCGGCGCGTGGACTCCATCCAGTAACGTTATCCGGAGACTGTGAACAAGGGAGAGACCAGGCCATGGCCGCATATGACGCAGTAATCGAAATTCCCCGGGGAAGCCGCAACAAGTACGAGGTCGACCACGAGACCGGACGGGTCTACCTCGACCGTGTGCTCTACACGAGCTTCGTGTACCCGACGGACTACGGGTTCTTCGAGAACACCCTCGGCCTCGACGGCGATCCCGTCGACGTTCTCGTGCTGCTCGACTTCCCGCTGTTCCCCGGCGTCGGCGTCTCGGTGCGTCCGGTCGGTGTCTTCAACATGACGGATGACGGCGGCTCGGACGCCAAGGTCATCGCCGTTCCCGCGGGCGACCCCCGCTGGGACCACATCCAGGACGTCCTCGACATCCCGGAGTACACCCGCAAGGAGATCGAGCACTTCTTCGAGCACTACAAGGACCTCGAACCGAACAAGTGGGTCAAGACGGAGGGCTGGGGCGACGCCGCCGAAGCCAACCAGATCGTCGAAGACGGCATCAAGAAGCTCGCCGCCGAGGGCCACTGACCCTAGCGCGCTTCGTGCATCGCGCTCGCGCGCTGCCGCACCACGAAGGCCCCCCGGATCGCTCCGGGGGGCCTTTCTGCGTCGCGGACCCCCCGGCATCCGCTCTCGCGCGCCACGTGCGCCACGTGCGCCACGTGCGCCACGTGCGCCACGTGCGCCACGTGCGCCAGGCATGCCGGCAGCGTAGCGGCGGAAATGGCGCGCGGGAGGGTGCGAGCGCTGCGGGACGGGACGGGCGAGGGGCGGTCGGGTCAGCCGGTGGGGCGGCCCACGTAGGACGCGACGTCGCCGGGCGACCAGATTGAGTGGATGCGCACGGGCTTGCCGACGTCGGGGGCCTCGAGAACCTGGCCACCGCCGACGTAGATGGCCACGTGGTAGTAGTCGCCGCCGCTGCCCCAGAAGACGAGGTCCCCGACCTGCACGTTACTGAAGGAGACGAGCCGGCCCTGGCTGGCCATGGTGTTGTACTGGTTCGTGGCGGAATGGGTGCCGATGTAGACCCCGGCCGCGGCATAGGCGGCCTTGGTCAGACCGGAGCAGTCCCACGCGTCGGGGCCCGAGCCGCCGAGGAGGTAGCGGTCGCCGAGCTGAGCGCGGGCGAAGGCGATTGCGGTCTGCACGGCGCTCGCGTTCGGAGCGGGCGCGGTCGCCGCGCCGCCGCCCGAGGACGAGCCGGATCCCGAGCTGCCGGAGCCGGAGCTGCTGCCGGATCCCGAACTGCCGGACCCGGAGCTGCCGGATCCCGAATTGCTCCCGCCCCCCGCGGCCGGAGCCTGGGCTTGAGCCGCAGCAGCAGCAGACGCGGCTGCAGCCCGCGCGGCCGACGCCGCCTGGTCTGCGGCAGCCCTGGCCGCTGCCGCGGACTGCGCCGCAGCGAGCGCGGCCGCCGCAGCCGCGGCATCCACACCGGCCTGGTAGGAACGCTCGGTGTCTGCCGTGGTGTCCTTGAGGAGGGCGAGCTGCCCGTAGAGATCGTTCGACTTCTGCTGCTCGGCCTCGAGGGCGGCTTCCGCGGCCTGGGCCGCGCCACTTGCCGCATCGAACTTCGTCATGGACTCGCCCGTGAGCCGGGTGCGCTCGACGGTCGCCGCGGCGGCCTGCCCGCCGAGGGACTCTGCCGAGTTCTTGTCCTGGACGGCCTCCCGGTAGATGGTCTCGGACTGCTCGCTGAGCTTGCTCGCGGTTCCGAGCTGCTCGAGGAGGTCGTCGGCGCTGCTGCCGTTCAGGAACAGGTTGAGCGAGAGGTCCTGCGCGCCGGTCTTGGCCAGGTGCGCGGCGATCAGGCCGGCCCGCATCTTCGAGGTGTCCGCCTTCTTCGACGCGGTCGCGGCCTGTTCGGTCAAGCTCGTCTCACGCAGGGTGGCGGCGTCGAGCTCGTCCTGGGAGACCCGGTACGCCTCGGCGGCGACTTGTGAGGCCTTGGACGCGGCATCCGCCGCCGTTTGCAGGCCCGTCAGCAGCGCCGTGATCTTCTCGATCTCGGCCTGCTTCGTCGCCTCATTGGCTTTCGCGTTCTGTACGTCGTCCCAGCTAGGGTAACCCTGGTCGCCGTAGGCGGCGGGAGCGATGATGCCGACGGATGCCGAGACCGCGCCGATCGCGACGGCCGCGGCGAAGAGGCGCACGGGCTTCCGTTTCGTGAAGGACGTGCCGTCGTTAGCCAAGTGGTGCTCCCTTGCTTGCCATGAAGGGCACGGCGTTGGACTTGACGCCGTTGATCCGCACTTCGAAGTGGAGATGGCAGCCATCTGCGGCCCCGGTCATCCCGACGCTGCCGATGTTCTGTCCAGCGCTGACGCTCTGGCCGTTCGACACGAAGATGCCGCCGGGACGAATGTGCGCGTACCCGGTCGAAATTCCGCCGCCGTTGTTGATCTGGATGTAGTTGCCGTACGTACCATTGGGGCCGGCGTATTCAACGACACCGTCGTGGGCTGCGTAAATCGGAGCGCCACAGCTGGCGCCGAGGTCGGTACCGTAGTGGAATGTTCCGCTGCAGCCGGTCGAGCCGCAGATGGATGCGCGCGGGCCGAATCCATCGGTGATGCGCCCGCTGGCCGGAACGGCCCAGCCCTGGGAGCTGATGTACCCGCCGCCGAGGCCGGCTCCGGCGCTGCCGGTTGCCCCGCCGCTCGAGTTGCCGCGGTTGGCTGCGGCGGCCGCGGCAGCAGCCGCCGCCGCCCGGGCGGCTTCGATCGCCGCGAGACGGGCGCGCTCGGCGACGCCGGCCTCATAGCCCGCGGTGGTGGACGCCTGCGCGTCCTGCATGAAGGCGAGCTGGGCGGCGAGTTCGACACTCTTGGACTCTGACTCGGCGAGAGCGCTCGCGGCGGCCTCTGCGGCCGCCTGCGCGGCGACCATCGCGGCCTGCGCAGCGACATTCAGGGTCTCGCGTTCGGTCTGGGCAATCTTGGCCTGGTCTCCGAGCGCCTGGGCGGAGTTCGTGGCGGCCTGGGCCTCCTCGTAGACGCCGGTGCTGCGCTCGACCATCTTGCTCATGCTGCCGAGCTTGGCGAGCAGGGCGTCGGCGCCCTGGCCGCTCGCATCACCGTCGAGGAAGAGGTTGACGGTGAGGTCGGTGCCTCCCGTGCGGTAGAGCTGGGCCGCGAGCTGACCGGCCTGCTTCGTCGCGGCGTCCGCTGTCGCCTTGCTCGTATCGGCCTGCGCCTGGAGGTCGGATGCGCGCCGGGTGGCGTCGTCGTAGTTCTGCTGGGCGACCTGGAGTTCGGCGCCGCGCTTCTCGGACTCGGCCTGGGTCTGGGCGACCTGGGTCTGAAGATTCGAGATCAGATTCTGGATTTCGGTGACCTTGGCGGACGCGGCGGCCGTGTTCGACTTCGCGTTCTGCACGTCCTGCCAGCTCGGGTAGTCGACCGCCTGGGCGCCGCCGGCGGGAATCACGAGCGTCACGATGAGGGCGAGGGCCGTTGCGAGGGCCGTTGCGGCGGTGCCTCTGAACAGGCCCCGATGACTGTGAACGCGGCGTCCGCCGGCCGGCCGGAGTGGACCCGACTGTTCGCTGGCCCCGCGGTCACTCGTCACTGCCTTGCGCATAGAACTCCCTGATTGGGCACCGCGTGAACACACTGGTCACGATGCCACTCTTTTCACAGTAACAAGTTCGCGCCAGTATCGCCCGCTATCGGACCCGAATCTAACCCCCAACCGGGCGGATCGGCCGCCATTCGCGGGCGCGCCGGGGCGCGGGCGACACGCCGCGGGCATCGGTCCACGTGCCGATTTGGGGTTTTCACCCAAGAGACCGTATGCTTACTCGTCGGTAGTCATGATGTTTATGGCGTCTCGGCCCCATCGTTTAGAGGCCTAGGACGGCGCCCTTTCACGGCGTTAACACGGGTTCGAATCCCGTTGGGGCTACGCAACCTGCCTAACTGAATGTGCAACAATAAGCAGGTAGTAAATCAGTACAAGTAACACCGAATAAATGAAAACGTACGTTTGGTTCTCATTGTGAGGCCCTGTAGCGCAGTTGGTTAGCGCGCCGCCCTGTCACGGCGGAGGTCGCCGGTTCAAGTCCGGTCAGGGTCGCAAAGGTAAAACGCCCTTTCGCGAGAGAGGGTTTTTTCCTTGGAAAGCGACTTCTCGAGTTACTTTCTGGCCCTGTAGCTCAGTTGGTAGAGCGTTCGACTGAAAATCGAGAGGTCACGGGATCGACGCCCGTCGGGGCCACCCGCTGAAATCCCCGGTAATCCGGGGTTTTTCTCGTTAACGGATGTCTTTTCTCCGGCCTCGAATTCGGCTTTTGCCCACATTTTGCCCACACTTGAACCAGTTACGTGGTCAGGACGGCGGTTGGAACGGCCTTCAGACTGCGATTCCGTGCAGGCGTACGGACGGAGGTTGGTGCCGTCAGTGTTCCGGTTTGCCGAAACAACAGCGTCATTCGATCAGCGATCCCGTGGCTTCAATTCGCAGCCCGGCAGTGGCTTGTTCAATCGCAGCGCTTTTCATGAATCTCGGAACTATCCGATCCAAGTCGATGAGCGCAAGCTCGATCCATTGAGTCGTTCCGCGCTCCGTCCACTCGATCCGCAAAAAATCAACATAGCCAGAGTCGATAGTCACCGACGTAATCACGGAACGTGAAATCCGGCTGGCGCGACGGGGAGTGCGGCTGTCCCACGCCCAGGTCTCCATCGAGTTCGCCCGAATAGAAACTCCGACTTGCCAGCTGCTCCGGTTGATCGAGGAGCTTTTGTGAAAACCAGCGATCGAGGCCGGAGTTGGGGACGTGCGTGTCAGTTGACCCAGGATCACCCTCGCGCCTGGATCAGCTCGGAGCATGGCAGCCCGCAGCTCGTTCATGACGCGCCGCTGGTAAAGCATGCCAGCCACGACCAGCACTGCCCCAGCGATCACCGACACGACATACCCTCGTCCAAGGAACGGCCCAACCATCATCAATACAGCGTCAACGGCGACCAAAATGAGCAGGATCGCGACGATACCCCGCTGGCGCCCGCTAGTCCCTAAGCGTCTGCTGCCGACTCCCCGACCCGAATCGGTCTCCATCACATGTCCTCCCAAGACCATGTCGCTCACGGTCAAGCGGGCTTCCACCACGAGCACGAACCCGCGATCGAGAACTCGACACGCGCACGCATGGTCCTTCCGCCAAACATAACGGTCGATCAGCTCAAATCCGCGCGTACTCACCCCTACGAACGCACAGCGATAGCTGAGACCCCAGGGCTGACCCGTCTTATCCGCGCCCTGAAGAATTCGAAACCTTCGACCGATGCCTGACTCGCCCTGGCCCAGCGGTACTCAATAACGGGTCACGTAATCAGGCCGGCGGGAAGGCCGACGCGAGAGCTCGGTGGATCTGCCTCATAGTCGGCTCGTCGAGAGGCCCCGCCTTCTGCAGGTGCTCGACCGCCTTCTTGGGCCACAGGACGTGAACTCCGTCAATAACGAAGTCTCCGCCGAAAAGCGGCCACTCGGCGGCCACGAAGCACAGCATCCCGTGCACAGGGACCCCGTCCATGCCTGCGTCCGCGAGTGCCGCGCTGACTCGTGCGACTTGCTTGAGCACACCGGCAACCAGCCCGTCCTGTTTGTGCGACCCGACCATGAGCGTTTCGGTCCGGGGCCGGAACAGACCTCCTTCGACCTGCAGCCGGGGGCGACCCTGATACTTCTTCGCGTCGATGACAAAGACTCCCGAGGGGCAGACCGCAATGTGATCGATATTGGCTCGCGTCGGAGGAATGCGACGGTCGTGCAGAACGTGCACGCCACTCCCGCTGAGCTTGTCGAGCCGCTGGCCCAGGGCCACCTCGCCCTGCGCCCCGACGGCCCACGCCCGGGTGCTCTGCGGCTCATCGCTCAGCGCCAGGATGAGCCCACCAATATGCGGGTGGTTCTCACGGATCCTTGTCTCACGCTTGTCCTTGCGGCGGTCGTACTCTCGCCGTGCCGATGCGCCGGCCGTGCCCCCAAACACCTCGAGGTTCTCGGGTGCTGGCTCCGGGCTCGTGACCGCGTCTGCATCGATAGGGCCGCGTTCAATCGGGCCGGCGACGGCTGGAGTGGCCACCGCCGAATCCTGAGCGCAGGTCAAGCAGGAGACCGTCTTGGTCTCGCGTTCGTAGAGTGCCAGTGTCCCTGCGAGGATTTCGACGTCGCATATGCGGCATGGACCGGAGTACCGCAGTCGCATTCTCTTGGGCGTCAACGCCGCTTCACCGCTCATTCTTGAAACGCTACGGCGGCCCAGACGAGAACTCAGGCAATAGCGGGCCCGTGTGACCACGACTGGGGGCCACGACTCCGAGGATGCCTGCGCTTCCGATTGCATCCATCTGTCCGAACGCATTCCTTCCAGTCAGTCGCCAATCGCACTGCCCCGGTCCGCCACTTCGCGATCTCGGCACACCTTGAAGCTCCTGATTTCCTGACTCTGTTCGCCCTGCTATTCCCGTTGGTCCCTCTGTTTTTTGTACTTGTCTTTGTATTTCTCTCTTCTCTTCTTTTTTCTTCTTCTCTCTCCCTCACACTTCTTTCTCTTTCCCTGTCCCACCGCTACCCCTTTACTTCCCAACCCCCCACACAATGCCGTTGGGTGTGGGGGGTTGGGAAGCGAGCGCAGCGAGGGGGTCGCGGTGGGACAGGGAAAGAGGCCCCTTACCCATTCGTTTGGGTATTCGCTCTCAACGAATACCCAAACGAATAGGCAGCCGTCTCGGGCCCCCTCCGTGGTGCTCGTTTCGGTGACGAAAATGGGCCACACGACTGCGGTCCTGCCCGCCTCGGAACAACGCTCGGCACACCGGTCAGCGATGGTCGCACCCTCGCTGACGGTCGCGCTTTGACGTATCGACCGGAGGTAGCTACCGATCGCTCACGCCAAGGCATCCGCAATTCGAGCCGACGCTCTTCCATTCCCTGGGCCAGACGCTGACCGTCTTCGTCCCCGAAATGGATACCATCCTGAGCCCGCGCAACTCGCTATTGCTCTGGGGCCGAGTCCGCAGGTGGCACGCCGAGGAATGGGAAGGCTGGCGTGTCAGGCACGGCCGGGAGCCCCTGCGCGAAGATCGGACCCAGTAGACGTAGCGCCTTGTCGGGGAGTCCGTCGCCCGGGTAGAACTCCTCCAGCAGAGCCTCTGCCTCGTCGACGTTCTGAATGTCGCAGATTGCAAGCAGGTTGGCGATGTCCTGCACGTCTCGCCCGGGCCGCGAGGCGTTGAGCTTCATGGCAAGCAACGCGCGCGCGGAGGCGACTTCCACGGTGACGTCTTCATCCGAATAGAGGATCTCCCAGTCCGGGTCGGCACCGTAAGCGGGGATGAAGATGGTGGCGCTGCTGTTGAGCCAGTCGTGCGGCCAACCCTGCTCGTTGGCGACCTCGGCGGCCGCCTTGAGAATGGGCTCCTCGGGCAGCAGGTACGCATCAATGTCGGCGGTCGTGCGCCGGTCGAAATAGCGCAGAGCAAGCGCCGCGCCGCCCACGATCCGGATGCCGACGGGCTGGCCCGCCGTGCGGAGTTTCGCGATGACCGCACTAAGGCCGCGGATGAGGTCGTCGCGGTCGAGTTGGTCACCAGGCATCAGACGCTCTCCAGCGTGGCAGCCTCGATCAGGATGCCGCGGTCACGGAACTCGCGCGGCACCCGGTCCACCTCTGCGGGGATGTCGTAGTCGCTCGTCCGGGGCGACCACGGGCTGCCCGGGGCCCCGGTTCTCGCGATGATCCAGTCCGGGATTGGCAACGCATCCGCGTTCAGTCGGTACTCGCACAGCGCGGCGATGGCAGTGTCCCAACGCTCGGAGCCGGTCGGGAGCGGCTCGGTCAGGGTCAGGCCGACCCGTGTCGCGCCTCGCTCGGCAGCCAGGTTGTCGGCGAGCTGCAGGAAGCGCCGGAAGGCCAGGGGCTCGTCGGATACGGCGAGCGCGGCAGCGATCTCCGAGGCGATCCGGGCGGCGTCGCTGCGCACAGTCGGCAGTGTGACCACGGTGTGCCGCGTCGCGAGGAGGAGCGCCTCGAGCGTCGCGACAGTGGGCTCGCGCTTGCCGTTCTCGATCAGCGACAGCGAGGAGCCGGCGATCCCGGAGCGCACTGCCAACTCACTCTGGCTCAGGCCGCTGGCCGCACGGGCAGAACGAGCCAAGATTCCTGCGCTCATGACCCCACCACCTTTTACTAGTTAGTAAAAATCTAGCACCGTCGCCGCGTGAAGTCACCGGTTCATTCAGCCGAGTTTTCAGAAAATGGATCACGTCAGACTGTGACGAATATCACGGCTGAACGGGCTCTCCATGGACCTTCGGTGCCCGTATCTTTGCCCACATTTTGCCCACAACTGGGGGAAAACTAGGTGATTTCAGTAATCACTGTGACGGCAACTTCGTTGATTTTACGCGGATCTTGACCCCCTTCCGCATGGTCACAGGGGCCTGTATCCGACTGAAAATCGAGAGGTCACGGGATCGACGCCCGTCGGGGCCACCCGCTGAAATCCCCGGTTATCCGGGGTTTTTATCGTTAACGGATGCCTTTTCTCCGGCCTCCCGGTTCAGCGGAAGTGGATGCCTCGACGTTCTCCGTCGAGAATCTCCGTTCGTTCTGAGAATCGCCTACGCACAGGAGCTCGACAATAGGGCCGATTCTCGGCGCTTGTGACCGGTTAGATGATGTCATGACTGCTCACTATCGGTTTTCCGCAGATTCTACTGAGATCGACCGGGACAAGGTCCATCGTTGGATCAGCGAGCAGTCATATTGGGCCCCTGGGCGCTCCCGTTCACGACAGGACGCGGCGATCGACGGTTCTCGCAACTTCGGCGTCTACGACAGTGCATCGGGCCGGCAGGTCGCGTACGGCCGAATGGTCACCGACGGAGTGACATTTGCCTGGCTGTGCGACGTGTTCGTCGACCCGGAGGTTCGCGGCCAGGGCCTCGGGGAAATGCTCATCGCAGGCATCGTCGAAGACTGCCGACCCCTCGGACTGCGCCGCATCGCTCTCGCGACCGCTGACGCTCACGGCCTGTACGCCAAATTCGGATTCACCCGCGTGGTGGCACCTGAGACCTGGATGGAACGTCCCGACCAGCCACACTCCTGATCCACATGCGCCGTCGGGCGATGATCACGGGATGGCAGGGCGGGCCGTCGCTAGGCTCGCGTCATGAGTATCCGGCTTCGAGGGGCGAGCGCCCGCCAGTCCCCCGCGTTCCGCACCGGTAGTGCTGCTGACACCGCGGAGTGCGTCGCGCTGTGGGTCCGGGCATGCGCCACGCGCGATGGGGCGGCCGTCGCAGGAGTGGCCGAACGGGCTCGACCGAAGTTCGACCACGCCGAGAGTTGGATCGTGGCTGAGGAAACCGGTGCCGGAATCCGGGGCTTCGTTCTCGCAACAACGCCGAAGAGAGGGCTACCGACCGATCCACCCGACGCTGCGGTGGTGAGCCTGCTCGCCGTTGCACCAGACGCGCAGGGACGTGGGCTCGGGAGAGCGCTTCTGGTCAGTGTTGCCGAGGAACTCAAGCACCACGGTCACAAGCACGCTGTCCTGCACGTCCTCACGGACAACCACCCTGCTGTCGATCTCTATCGGCATGAGGGATGGCGGCCGTTGGGAGAGCCGTTCCAACACTCACTTCTGAAGAGGCCTGCGCAAACCTATGCGCTCGACCTGGATTCACGCGCGAAGGGCTGATCCGTTGACGCGAGAACGATGACGCCAGGCGGTGCCGTTGCTCGACGGACCGGCCCCAGGCGGTTCCGGCGAGGATGAGGGCGATACCGACGTATCCGACGACGGCCACCGGGTCATGGGCGACGGCGATTCCGACAAGTGCAGCCCAGACCGGCTCAGTTCCGAGGAGGAGGCTCACTCTGGAGGGCGAGGTGCGTCGGACGGCCCAGGTTTGGATCAGGAACGCGAAGACGGTGCACGCGACGACGAGGTAGAGGAACAGGACCGTACGTCCGGGGTCGAGACGAGCCAGAAAGTGCGGGATCGAGTCGCCGTAGAACAGTGACGCCGCCGAGAAGATCATCGCGCAGGTCGAGAGTTGCACCGTGGTGAGGTGGAGCGAGTTCATCGGAGTGTTGCCCGTGAGCCTGGACATCGACGTGACGTGGATGGCACGGATGATGGCCGCGGCGAGCACGAGCAGGTCGCCGAGGCTCGGCGCCTGGAAGACACCGCCGCTGGCGAGCAGGGCGACTCCACCGATGGCGATCAGCGCGGCCAGGAAGAACCTGCCGGGCAGCCGGCGACCCGAGACGGCGGAATCCAGAATCGGCGTGAATACGATCGTCAGGCTGATGATGACTCCGGCATTCGTGGCCGATGTGTGGGCGATCCCGAAGGTTTCGAAGGCGAACACGGCAGCCAGCACAATCCCGAGCAGTATCCCGGATCGCAATTCCGCTTGCGTGATCCGGTGCCGCCGTGCGGCGACGAGGGCCGCCATGATGACCGCAGCGAGCAGCATCCGTGTTGCGAGCAGGGCGACGACGGATTGGGGCGTGACCAGTTCTTTGGCGACGAGGTACGTGGATCCCCACGCGGCGGCCACCAGGAGCAGGAGCAGGTCGACGCGGAATCGACTGAGGAGGGCGGGCATTCCTCCATCGTCCGGCCTGACTTCACGTAATACAAGAGAGCACTTTAGTGTCACATGCATTAGTTTCAACTTATGGAACTCGGTCAGCTTCGCGCGTTGCGAGAGCTGGGTGACCGGGGCAGCATTGCTGCCGTCGCGGCGGCGATGCACGTCACGCCGTCGTCGGTGTCCCAGCAGATCAGTGCCCTGCAACGTCAGTCGCCCGCTCCCTTGACCTTCAGGGACGGCAGAAGGACGGCACTCACGGATGCCGGGCGCGCCCTCGCGCTGGCGGCGATCGACGTCGAGGTGGCACTCGAACGCGCCGCGCAGGCGGTGGCGCGTTTCCAGGGCGATCACCTGGGCACCGTTTCCGTGACCGCCTTCCATAGCGTGGGCCTGGCCGTCTTCGGATCGTTGATCGCGGCCTGCCGGAGGCCCGACCTGCCCGGCGTTCGGCTGAGCGATTTTGATGTGGCCCAGGAGGACTTCCCCCTCCTCACCATCGATCATGATCTTGTGCTCGCCCATCGGCTGGTCGGCAGCCCCGCATGGCCGGGGTCGGTTCGGGTGGAACCCCTCCTGTACGAGCCCCTGGATATCGCGGTCCGACACGATCACCGACTCGCAGCGAAAGCCGCAATCGAGCCGGCGGATCTTCGCGACGAGGAATGGGTCGCGGTGCACGAAGGCTTTCCGCTCACGCAGGCTCTCGCCCTGATCGCGGGAATCGGAGGGAACGAGGCGCGGATCCTGCACCGGATCAACGAATTCTCGGTAGCCGCGTCCATCGTCGACGCGAGCGGATGCGTCGCCCTGATGCCTCGTTACACAACCGACCTGCGCGACCACCCGGGGTTGGTCCTTCGTCCGCTGGCCTACCCCGGACTCGGACGGCACATCGATTGCCTTGCCCGGCCGGAGACCCTCGAGCGCGCCAACGCGCAGGCGGTACTGGCGCAGATCAAGGCGATAACCGAGACTCTCACCCAGTGATCTTTCCGTTTCACGGCCCGACGCCCACAGGTCAGCCATAACATGAGACCTCCACTGAAAGCGTGATGATCATGGACGAGACAGCAGTTTTCGAGCGAGAGCGTCCCCGGCTGTTGCGTATTGCCGGACGCATCCTGCGCGATGGCGCGGAAGCCGAAGACATCGTCCAGCAGGCCTGGCTGCGGCTTCACGCCACAGAGGCCGTGATCGACAATCTGCCGGCCTGGCTGACCACGGTCACGACACGGCTGTGCCTGGACAGACTGCGCGTCGAGAAACCCATTCTCGTTGACGACCTCGAGTCCCCGTCGCGAACCGCCGATCCAGCGGATGAGCTCGCCCTCGCCGACACGGTCGGGATCGCCCTCCAGGTGGTGTTGGACCGCCTCACGCCTACGGAGCGTGTCGCGTTCGTCCTTCACGACAGCTTCAGCATTGACTTTCCCACGATCGCCGCAATCCTCGGGAGCACTCCAGCCGCTGCACGCAAGCTCGCTTCGAGGGCGCGAAGCAAGATCCGCCCGCAGGGCCAGGAGCACGGCCGCGCCGACTGGAAAGTCGTGGACGCATTCCTCGCCGCCTCGCGGCAAGGCGATTTCGAGCAACTCCTCAAGCTGCTGGCACCGAACGTAGTGGTCGTCGGCGATGACGCGGCCATAGCGGCGGGGACCCCGTCGCGGATCGAAGGGCGGACAGCGGTGGCAACGATGTTCAACGGCGCAGCCAAGGCCGCTCTCCCCGTCTTTGTTGACGGGCGCGCCGGGGCCGCATGGTTTCATCGCGGTTCCCCCCGTGTTGCGTTTGACTTCACGGTCCTCGACGGCGTCGTGTCTCGAATCGACTTCCGCGCAGACCCGGAGGTCCTGGAACACATCATCCGGCGTGAAGCGGGAGCGAGCCGAGATTGACCTGCGACCGTCCACCACGGCAGCGGTCACACTTGGAGCCGATCGATCGTCATATAGATAGCGGGCCTCAAACGGGGACCGCCTTTACAGTGAGGACCCGAATCGATGAAGACCATGACCTGCCGCCAGCTGGGTGGACCGTGCGATCAACCGCTGCACGGCGAGACCGCCGATGACGTCATCGAGGCCCAGAACCGCCATCTCAAGGACGCGGTCAAAGCCGGAGACGCCACTCATGAGCAAGCCCACAATGAGATGAAAGCTCGTTGGAGGCATCCGAAGCAGTCGATGGATTGGTACACCTCAGCGAAGAAGGAGTTTGCCGAAATCCCAGGGGCGTGACCGTTGGATAGCGTTCGAACCTGACTCCAGAACGCGGACGACGGACTGCTGGAACAAACGCCCGCGGATGATGAACGGACGACGCTCGGCGGCATGCGCCCCTGCTGCAACCGGCATCCGCCCAGAGTCGCCGAGCGAGTCAGAGAAGGCCGGCCAGGGCGGCCCACTGCAGGAGGAGCACGGTCTTGCCGTCGACGATGCGGCCGTCGGCGACCATGGCCAGGGCTTCACCGGAGGGGATCTCGAGGACTTCGATCTCCTCGCCCTCCTCGGGGAGGCCGCCTCCTGCCGACACCCGGTCGGAAGGGCCGTAGGCGGCGACGTAGAAGTGCACGCGCTCGGTGACCGAACCCGGGCTCATGTAGAGATCGAACACGTGCCGCAGCTCCCCGACCGTCACTCCGAGCTCCTCGCTCGTCTCCCTCCGGATCGCGACCTCGGGCGAGTCCTCGTCGAGAAGGCCGGCCGCGGTTTCGATGAGCATGCCGTCGGGGTGATCGTTGACGTAGGCGGGATACCGGAACTGGCGCGTCAGCAGGACCGTCCTGCGATCCGGGTCGTAGAGCAGGATCGTGGCACCGTTGCCGCGATCGTAGGTTTCGCGCTGCTGGCTGGTCTGCTTCCCGTTGCGTCCGCGGTACCGGAAGGTGGTGCGGCGCAGAACGTGCCAGCCGTCGGAGGTCACCTCCACGCGGTCCACGGTGACGTCAGGGTTCCCGTGCAGGTCGGCTCCGACCCGATCCAGGCCGGTTCTGCCCCGGCCGTCCGGGGTGTCCTCGCCGGGCCGGCCGGGCAGGGGAAGGGTCGGAAGAGAA
Organism: Cryobacterium sp. MDB2-A-1; assembly: GCF_004402675.1. Lineage (NCBI taxonomy): Bacteria > Bacillati > Actinomycetota > Actinomycetes > Micrococcales > Microbacteriaceae > Cryobacterium > Cryobacterium sp. MDB2-A-1. The sequence continues at coordinate 110,129 of NZ_SOFK01000020.1, forward strand.
GTCATGACTACAAACGTACGGTGATGCGCCCAGGCGACACCATCGAGCGAAGTGCCCCTGCCGCTGACCCGGGATTCTCCCTAGGATCACTGCATGCCCCCACCGACGTCCCGCATGCCAGGCCTCGCGACAGCGGGAGGGCGGCACCGTGCTGGATGAGGCCCGCTTCAACACCGTCGCGAACATGCGCGCGTCGGTGTTCTTCGACGGCCCGGACGTGCGCAGCCGCTACAGCCGCTTCTGGATGCTGCTCGTTCTGTCCGCGGTCATTGCCTCGGCCGGGATCGTCGGCGACTCCACGGCGACCGTGATCGGGGCGATGATCGTCGCCCCACTGATGACGCCGATCATGGGCACCATGCTCGCGACGGTGATCGGAGACCGGGCGAACCTGCTCCGATCGCTGCTCCTGGTCGTCACAGGCGCCGCGACGGCGGTCGCGATCGGGTACCTGGTCGGCTTCCTCGTCGTCAACGACGTGCTCGCGGAGACGAACGCACAGGTCTCCGCCCGGGTCACGCCCGGCCTCATCGACCTGCTCGCGGCGCTCGGCACCGGCCTTGTCGGGTCGGTCGCACTCGTGCGCAAGGACATCTCGGACACCCTGCCCGGCGTTGCGATCGCGATCTCGCTCGTCCCGCCGCTCACCGTTGCGGGCCTCGCCCTCGAGTCCGGCTCCGTCGCCCAGTCGCTCGGCGCCCTGCTGCTCTTCGTGACCAATGTCGTGGCCATCATCGGGACGGGCGTTGTCGTGATGTCGGTCTACGGGGTGACCCGGCTCGCGCGCGACCCCCTTGCGGGTGAACCACACCGGGGAATGGGCCGCACCATCGCCCTGCTCACCGTCATGTTCCTCGTGATCGGCGTGCCGCTCGCGATCACCAGCATCGGCATCAGTGCGCGCGCCATCGTCGAGCAGGGCGTCCATCGGGTCGCGGAGACCTGGGCGCAGTCGGTCGGCTGGGAGGTCGACACCGTGAGCACACGGGACGCCGACGTCTACATCCGCCTCGAAGGCCCGCTCCCGGTGCCCGACACGGCGACCCTCAAGGCGCTGCTGGATGCCGCGGGCGTCGACACGAGGAAGGTCACGGTCAACCTCGTCCCCATTTACTCGGTGAAGCTCGCAAATTAACGGATGTCCCCCCGAGGGGTACTAGCGTGTCGCGGCAGTTGCGGGGTACGTTCCGTTCGTGACCGCCGGGAACGGCGGCCACGACGCATCCGTTCCTCGTACCGTCCGCTTCCTCCTGTACACCCGAGCACAGGGACTGCCGTGAATACGACCTCATCGCATCGACTACCCCGTCGACCCCGATCCACCGCCTCACACGCGGCCATGCGCCCGCGCGGCACGACCAGCGCACGCGATTCGCGTCGCGGCACACCGGGCGCCACCGCTCCGGGCGCCACCGCAGTGACGACGGGCCCGCGATGAACGTCACCGATCCCGCTGAAGTCGACCCGAGCGCGGTCATCGGCGTGGGCGCACTCATCGCCGACCTGGTGCGGGTGCGCGAGTACGCCCGGATCGGGCCGGGCAGCATTCTCGGCCGCGGCGCGTACGTCGGACCCGGCGTTGTGGTGGGCCGCAACTGCATCGTGCAGGAATACGCGGTCGTCTACGAACCCGCGCTACTCGAGGACGGGGTCTTCGTCGGGGCGGCGGCCGTGTTCACGAACGACCCGCACCCCCGTGCGATCAATGCCGACGGCTCGGCCAGGCCGGTCAGTGAGCGGTCGACGCTGGGCGTCACCGTGCGAACAGGGGCCTCTGTCGGGGCACACGCTGTGTGCCTCGCCCCGCTGACGATCGGGCGCTGGGCGATGGTGGCCGCCGGCGCGATCGTGACCGCGAATGTGCCTGACTTCGCGCTCATGGTCGGGGTCCCCGCCGAGAGGGTGGGCTGGGTCGGCCGCAGCGGCGCGACCCTCGAGCACGTCGGCGACGGCGTATGGGTTTGCCCCGTCACCGGTGAGCGCTACCGGCAGCACGACGGGCAGCTCACGCTCGAGTGAGCCGCCCCGCGCGGTTCAGGCGGCGAAGCGGTCGGTCGCCTCGATGATCGCGTCGAGGTTGCCGGGTTCCTCGAAGGAGTGCCCGGCGTCGGGGATCATGCGGAAGTCGGCCTCCGGCCAGTTCTTGTGCAGTTCCCAGGCGGTGAACGCCGGAGTGCACATGTCGTAGCGGCCCTGCACGATGACGCCGGGGATCTCGCTCAGCCGGCCGGCGTCACGGATCAGCTGCCCGGGCTCGAACCAGCCGAGGTTGCGGAAGTAGTGGTTCTCGATGCGCGCGAACGCGACCGCGAAGTCGGGCTCGGTGAACCGGGCGATCGTCGCGGGCTGCTGCAGCAGCGTGATCGTCGACGATTCCCACGTCGACCAGGCAACGCCGGCGCGCTCCCGCACGTAGCGGTCGGGGTCGTGCAGCAGGCGGCCGTAGGCCTCGATGAGCTTGCCGCGCTCGTCGACGGGGACCGGCGCGAGGAAACCCTCCCACAGGTCGGGGTAGATCGCTGCGGCACCGCCCTCGTAGAACCAGTCGAGCTCGACGGGCCGCAGGGTGAAGATGCCGCGCAGGATGAGCTCGGTCACCCGCTCCGGGTGGGTTTCGGCGTAGGCGAGGCCGAGGGAACTGCCCCAGGATCCACCGCAGACCTGCCAGCGGTCGATGCCGAGGTGCTCGCGCAGTCGTTCGATGTCGGCGACCAGGTGCCACGTCGTGTTCGCGCTGAGGTCGGCATCCGCTGCGCTCGCGTGCGGGGTGCTCTTGCCGCAGCCGCGCTGGTCGAAGAGGATGATGCGGTACTTCTCCGGGTCGAACACGCGGCGCTGCTGGGGGCTCGATCCGCCGCCGGGACCGCCGTGCAGGTAGACCGCCGGCTTGCCGTCCGGGTTGCCGGATGCCTCCCAGTAGATGGACTGGCCGTCACCGACCTCGAGCATCCCGGTTTCGTAGGGTTCCAGGTCGGGGTAGAAGGTGCGCATCTCCCGAGCCTACGGCGTTCAGGGACGGGTCAGGCCCTGCTCGTAGGCGAGGATGACGATGTGCACCCGGTCGCGGAGGCCGAGTTTCTGCAGAATCCGGCCGACGTGGGTCTTCACCGTGGACTCGGAGAGGAAGAACCGCTCGGCGAGCTCGGTGTTGGAGAGGCCCTCGGCGATGGCGAAGAAGACCTCTCGTTCCCGGTCGGTCAGCACGTCGATGCGCGCGGCATCCGCTTCGGGGTCCTCGCCGGTCTCGGAGCCGCCCGTCCCCTCGGCGGGGAGCCTGGACCCGAACAACTCGAGCATCCGGCGCGTGACCCGGGGCGACACGGATGCCTCCCCCGAGGCGACCGCCCGGATCGCGGCGGTCAGTTCGCTCGGTTGGGCGTCTTTGAGCAGGAAGCCGCGGGCGCCGGCCTTGAGACCGCCGAACGCATACTCGTCGAGGTCGAACGTCGTGAGGATGATGATCCGGATCCCGGGGTGCGCCGCGGTGATCAGCCGGGTAGCCTCGATCCCGTCGACGCCGGGCATCCGCACGTCCATCAGGATGACGTCGGGCAGCATGCTCGCGGCGAGCCGCACGGCCGCGGCGCCGTCGCCGGCCTCGGCGACGACGGTGAAGTCATCCTCGGCCTCGAGCACCATCCGGAACCCCATCCGGAGCAGGGCCTGGTCGTCGACGAGCATGATCCGGGTCGGAGCCGGCGTATGGTCGTGGGGAGCCGGGTCGTGGAGACCGGTCATGCGGAGGCCTGCCCCTCGTCGAGACTCATCGTCGCGCGCACCCGCCAGCCGCCGCCGCGGATCGGGCCGGCCTCGAGGGTGCCGCCGTAGAGCGCGACCCGCTCGCCGAGGCCGATGATGCCGCGCCGGCCGCCCACGCTCGGCTGGGGGGCCCGCGCGTGGCCGTCGTCGTCGATGACGACCTCGACCAGACCGGGCGACGAGGAGAGCCGCACCGAGACGATGCTCGGTTGCGACGCGTAGCGCAGGGCATTGGTCAGGGATTCCTGCACGACCCGGTAGATCGTGAGCTGCACGCCGGGGCTGCCGGGCACGCGCCCGCTCAGCTCGAGCCGGGCCGGGAGCCCTGCGGAACGGAAGGAGTCCACGAGGTCGACGAGCTGGTCGGCGCCGGGCTGCGGGGCGAGCGGGGCGGCGGTCGCGGTGGTCGCGGTGGTCGTTGCCGCGGCCGTCGTGGTGCCGGCCCCTGGCCCTGGTGCGGCCTGCCCGGGGGCGGATGCCGCGGCATCCGCCGTCTCGTCGTCGTCGCCGAGCACGCCGAGGAGCCTGCGCATCTCGGCCATCGAGCCGCGGCCGGTGGAGGCGACCTCACGCATCGCGGCGCGGGAGCGTTCGGAGTCGCGGACCGCGAGGGCATCCGCGCCGTCGGCGAGCGCGACCATGACCGAGAGACTGTGGGCGACGATGTCGTGCAGTTCGCGGGCGATCCGGGCGCGTTCGGAGCTGCGGGCGAGCTGGGCCTGCCGGTCGCGGTCGTGGGCGAGCTGGGCGGCGAGGCTGACGAGGGAGGCGACGTAGCGCATCCGGTCGCCCACGCTCACGCCGATCACGGTCGCCACGATGAGCAGGACCGCGTCCTGCGAGGCGACGCTCACCCAGGAGATGAAGGGGTTGCCCGAGCCGAAATAGGCACCGAGGGTGGAGATGCCGACCGCGGCCGCGAGGCCGATCCAGGCGCTGCGCACGTTGCGGTACACGGCGACCGCATAGAGGGCGATCATCACGGGCAGGGTGTCGCCCTGGCCGTGGTTCGGGAACGACGGGAGCAGCGCCGTGCAGGAAATGGCGAGGGCGAGCAGCGGGGCGTGCCTGCGGAAGAGCAACGCTCCGGCAATCAGTGCGGTGAGGAGCAGCGCCGAGACGATGGCGACCGGGGCGGGTCCGCCGCCCGGACGGGTCGCGTCGACCAGGAGCACGATCGCGGTCGGGACGAGGTAGACGGCCGCGACGAGGGAATCGACGAACCAGGGGTGCCGCGCCCAGAACCGGCGGGTGACCCCCGGAGGCGTCGGCAAACGCAGGCCAGCCCCGTCCGCGAGGGGGGTCGCGGCGGGGCTGGGACTGGTGGAGGTCATGCTTGGGACTCTACTTGCTGCGAACTGGGCGGATGCCGGTCACCGGTCGGTGCCGGCAGCCGGCCCTGCCTGCTCGGTCCTGTTCATTGCCGCCCGGTTACGCGTCGCGGCGCTTCAGCAGCACCGCGGCGGTGCCGAGGCTCACGACAACCCAGACGAGGACGATGATCAGGTCGACCGACCAGTCGAGTGGCACCTTGGCGAACTGCATGAGGCCGAACATGCTGATACCCGCTGACGAGATCAGGTACGGGAGCACGTCGCTCGCCCACGTGGCCGGGATCATCTGGAGTACGACCGGGAGCAGCAGGATCACGCCGAGCGCGACGGCAATGCTGCCGGCCCCGCTCCGCACGATCGTGCCGATGCCGAGTGCGAAGACCGCGACGAGGGCCAGGTACAGCGAACCACCGAGCACGGGGAGGATGACCTCCGGGGCGAAGAGGCTCGCGTGCAGGCCCTGGCCGGAGACGATCGAGACCGTGACGACGTAGGCCGCGATGTTACTGACGAGGCCGGCGACGAAGGTCGCGACGAACAGCACGAGGGCCTTGGCCCACAGGGCCGGCAGGCGCTTCGGCACCGCGGTCAGGGTCGAGCCGACCATGCCCGTCGTGAACTCGCCGGTGACGGCGAGCGCGCCGAGCACAGCGACGATGAGCTGGCCGAAGAACACGCCGAAGGTCGAGGCCTGCGCCACGAACCGGGCCTGGTCGGTGCCCGGAACCGTCGTGATGTCGGTCCCGGTGAGGTCGAGCGCGAGCGACATGATCGCGGCGAGCCCCATCGACACGACGAGGAGCACCGCGAAGCACCAGATCGTCGAGCGAACGGTGCTGAGCTTGATCCACTCCGAGCGGATGATGCCGAGCGCGCTGAGGTGCGGACCGGCCGGTGTCGTCGCGGGCACGAATTCCGTGCCGATGTCGGCGAGGGCTTCCGGGGTACCGGCAACCAGGATCGTGGGGGTGCTCATCGTGCTGCCTCCTGCAGTTCGGTCTCGCGCGGGTCCGGATCGTCGTTCGCGGCGGCATCCGTTGCGGCGTCTGTCGTGTCGGAATCGTCGTCGTCGAATTCCTCGTCGCCGGTGCCGCCGGTGCCGCCGGTGCGGTACTCGACCTCGTTCCGGGTGAGGGACATGTACGCGTCCTCGAGGGAGGCGCTGACGCTCGTGAGTTCGTGCAGCACGATGCCGGCGGCTGCGGCCTGGTCGCCGATCTCGGCGGCCGTGATCCCGGTGATCTGGAGCACGTCCTGTTCGAGGTTCACGACGGTGACCTCGGCCTGCGCGAGCAGGGTGGCGAGTCGGGTCGCGTGCGGGCTGCGCACGCGGACGGTCGCTCCGCCGGCCTGGCCGATGATCTCGGCGACGGGGGCGTCGGCGATGACCCGGCCTCGGCCGAGCATGATGATGTGGTCGGCGGTGAGCGCCATCTCACTCATCAGGTGTGAGGAGAGCAGCACGGTGCGGCCTTCACCGGCGAGGTGCCGCATCAGCTTGCGCACCCACTGCACGCCCTCGGGGTCGAGCCCGTTGACGGGTTCGTCGAGGATCAGGATGCCCGGGTCTCCGAGGAGGGCCGCGGCGATGCCGAGGCGCTGTCCCATGCCGAGGGAGTAGCCTCCGACGCGCTTGCGGGCGACGGAGGTGAGTCCGGTGAGCTCGATCACGTCGTCGACGCGGCTCTTCGGGATGTTGTGGGTCGCGGCCATCGCGAGCAGGTGGTTGCGCGCCGAGCGGCCCGTGTGGATCGCCTTCGCGTCGAGCAGCACCCCGACCTCGCGGAGCGGGGCACGGAGGTCCTGGTAGCGCTGGCCGTTGACGAGGACCGAGCCGGAGTCCGGCCGGTCGAGGCCGACGATCATCCGCATCGTCGTGGTCTTGCCTGCGCCGTTCGGGCCCAGCAGGCCGGTCACGGTTCCGGGCTGGATGGTGAAGTCGATCGCGTCGACCGCGACCTTGCTTCCGTAGCGTTTGGTCAGGGACTGTGCCTGAATCATCCGTCTCCTCATTCGCATCGTTGGCGGGGCCAGGCGTCGGTGGACGTCGGCCCCGCATTCACGATACGCAGGGCGCCTCACGGGGCACATCGGTCGAACGGATGCTTACCGGCCGCGGCGCGTAGTACCCCGGTACGACGGATGCCCGCCCTCGCGCCGGTTTGCGCAGGCCGCTACTTCTTGCGCGGCGCCTTCTCGTCTGCCGGGGCGTTGCCGGAGGCGCGCAGCGCGGTGTAGTAGTCGCGGGCCTCGTCCTGGCGTTCCTGCTCCGCTCCGGAGGCGATCTTCGCGCGCAGGTGCTCGGGGCTGTACCCGAATGAGTCCACGAGGTCCTGGGCGAAGGGGCGCAGGCGGGCGATGATCCGGTCGATGTACGCCGTGACCGACTGGGCGCGCTGGGCGGACAGGCGTCCGTTGATCAGGTACCAGGCGAGGTGCTTCTCGACGAGTCCGAGCCCGAACAGGTCGCGCAGCCAGGTCAGGACCTGCTTGTTGCCGGCATCCGTCGTGTGCTCGACGGCCCGGGTGAATGCCTCCCACTGGAGGAGCTCGCCGTGCGCGCGGGCCGCCTCGATGAGTTCGTCCTGGTGCGCGTTGAACACGTCGGCGGACTGCTGCGGAGAGAGCTTGCTCGCCGGGCGGAGCTTGCCGGCGATGTCGCGGATCATGGTCTCGACCCGGTCGGTGAGCAGCTCCCGCTGCACGTTCGTCTCCCGGAGCTGGCCGACAGAGCGCGCTGTCGAACCGAAGTCGGCGACGGCCTGGCCGAGAGTGCGGAGGCCGGTGTTGTGCAGGGCACGGTCGGTGGCCTGCTGCACGACATAGCGGGCGAGGACCCCGCTGCCGGCGTCGGCGAACTTGCGGCTGAAGTCGGTGAGGAGCCGCTTGGCGACGAGCTGGAGCAGGACGGTGTTGTCGCCCTCGAACGTCGCGTAGACGTCGAGGTCGGCGCGGAGGCCGACGAGGCGGTTCTCGGCGAGGAAGCCGGCGCCGCCGCAGGCCTCCCTGGCCTCCTGGATGGTGTCCAGTGCTGCCCAGGTCGACAGCGGCTTGAGGGCTGCGGCGAGGGTTTCCAGGTCCTGGCGGTCGGCATCCGTGTCTGCGATGCCGCTGAAGACCTTGTCGAACGCGACCAGGAACTCGTCGTGGGCGAAGGTCTGCGCGTACGTCGTCGCGATGCGCGGCAGCAGCCGGCGCTGGTGGCGCTGGTAGTCGAGGATGACCTGTTCGGCCTCGCCGCCGGCCGTGAACTGGCGGCGCTGGCTGCCGTAGGTGACGGCGATGGTGAGGGCCATGGCGGATGCCTGGGTCGCGGCCCCGTCGAGGGACACCCGGCCCTGCACAAGTGTTCCGAGCATCGTGAAGAACCGGCGGCCGGGGCTGGAAATGGCGCTCGAGTACGTGCCGTCTTCGGCGACATCGCCGTAGCGGTTGAGCAGGTTCTCGCGGGGGATGCGGACGTTGTCGAAGGCGAGCCGACCGTTGTCGATGCCGTTGAGGCCGCCCTTGAGGCCGTCGTCCTCGCCGCTGACGCCGGGCAGGAACGCACCGGTCTCGTCGCGGAGGGGCATCCAGAAGGCGTGCACGCCGTGGTTCACGCCGCCCGTGATGAGCTGGGCGAAGAGCACGGCCGCGATGCCGTCGTTCGCGGCGTTGCCGAGGTAGTCCTTCCAGGCCGCGCGGAACGGGGTGTGCACGACGAATTCCTGGGTCTCGGCGTCGTAGGTCGCCGTGGTGGCGATGCTCGCGACGTCGGAGCCGTGGCCGGTTTCGGTCATCGCGAAGACGCCGGGGGTGGCGAGGCTCATGATGCCGGGCAGGTAGGCGTCGTGGTGCTTGCGGGTGCCGAGGTGCATCACGGCGGAGCCGAAGAGGCCCCACTGCACGCCGGCCTTGATCTGCAGGCTCGGGTCGGCGGTGACGAGCTCTTCGAACCCGGCGATGTTGCCGCCGTGGTTGTCTTCGCCGCCGAGGTGCACCGGGAAGGCACGGTGCACGTGGCCTTCGACGGCGAGCAGTCTCAACTGCTCGAGCACGCGCAGCCGGTGCTCGGCCATCGACAGGCCGGGGACGCCCTGGAGCTCGGGGCGTGCGGTGAGCTTGCGGGCCTCGATCCGGATCTCCGGCCAGCTGCCGAGCAGCTGGCGGCTGAGCGCCGGGACGTTGATCGTGGGGATGGGGGTGAAGGTGCCGGTGGGCTTGGGGGCGGCCGGGGAGGGCGTCGCCGGTGCGGAGGGTGCGGAGCGCTGGGCAGTGTCAACCATCATTGGTCCTTTGTTCTCGCTCGAACTCGAAGTTTCCTGCATGGAAGCTTCCTGCGCGGAAGATCGTGTAGGCAGAATTTTTCTACACACTAGGGCGGCTCGGCGACGGCCGGAAATAGTGCATGACGAGGCTACAAAGGCGGGTGCCGCGCCCGGCATCCGTCTTGTAGCTTTCCACAGGCGCCGCGCTCGAACGAGTGCCCTTAGGCACAAAAACGAGTAATCCTAAGCGCCCGCCGCCGCGACGACCTCGAGCACGCCGGCTCCGTAGGCCTCGAGTTTCTTGGCGCCGACGCCGGAGATGCCGTCGAGGTCGCCGATACCGCCGGGGTTCGCGACCGCGATCGCGATCAGGGTCGCGTCGCCGAAGACGATGTACGCGGGCACGCCCTGCTCCTTGGACACGCTCGAGCGCCAGGCCCGGAGCGCCTGGAACAACGCCTCCTGCTGCGGGGTGAGGTCGGCGGCTGCGGCCTTCGCGGCGCCGGTGCGGGCGGAGGAGGTGGATCGTGCCGCGCGCTCGGGCTCGCTGCGGAGCTCGACGGTGCGATGGCCGGCGAGGACCTCTGTGGCGATCGGGGTGAGCACGAGGGTGCCGTATTCCCCGGAGGTGGCGAGGATGCCCTGGGCGAGCAGCTGACGGACGACGCCGCGCCACTGTTGGTCGGAAAGGTCGGCGCCGATGCCCCAGGTCGCGAGCTGTTCGTGGTGGTGCTGGGTCGTGCGCGGTGTGGTCTTGCCGCGCAGGATGTCGACGATCTGGCCGGCGCCAAAACGCTGGTTGCGCTCGCGCAGCAGGCGCACGATGGTGGAGAGCAGCTTCTGGGCCGGCACGGTGCCATCCCAGCCGACGGGCGGTTCGAGGCACGTGTCGCAGTTGCCGCACGGCTCGCTCGCCTGGCCGAAGTAGCGCAGCAGGTTGACCCTGCGGCAGTGCACCGTCTCGCAGAGGGCCAGCATGGCGTCGAGGTGCGCGGAGAGCTTGCGGCGGTGGGCGAGGTCGCCGGGCGACTCGTCGATCATGCGGCGCTGCTGCACGACGTCCTGCAGGCCGTAGGCGAGCCAGCCGGTCGAGGGCAGGCCGTCACGGCCGGCCCGGCCCGTCTCCTGGTAGTAGCCCTCGACGGACTTGGGCAGGTCGATGTGGGCGACGAAGCGCACGTCAGGCTTGTCGATGCCCATGCCGAACGCGATGGTCGCGACGATGATCACGGCCTCCTCGCGGAGGAACCGGGACTGGTTGCGGGCGCGCACCGCCTGGTCGAGGCCGGCGTGGTACGGCAGCGCGTTGAGGCCGTTGGCGCGCAGGAATTCGGCGGTCGCCTCGACGCTCTTGCGGCTGAGCGCGTAGACGATGCCGGCGTCGTGCGGGTGCTCCGTCTTGATAAAGGAGAGCAGCTGCTTGCGCGGTTCGGCCTTCGCGACGATCCGGTACTGGATGTTCGGACGGTCGAAGCTCGCGACGAAGTGACGCGCCCCCTCGAGCTGCAGGCGCTGCGTGAGTTCCTGGTGCGTCGCATCCGTCGCCGTGGCCGTGAGCGCGATGCGCGGCACGTCGGGCCAGCGGCCGGCGAGTTCGGACAGGGCGAGATAGTCGGGGCGGAAGTCGTGGCCCCACTGCGAGACACAGTGGGCCTCGTCGATCGCGAAGAGCGCGATGGTGCCGCGCTCGAGGAAGCGCTTGGTGGCCTCGGAGGAGAGCCGCTCGGGGGCGACGTAGAGCAGGTCGAGGTTGCCGGCGAGGTAGTCGCGTTCGACGCGGGAGCGTTCGGCGGAGTCCTGGCTCGAGTTGAGGAATTCGGCGCGGACACCCACCGCGGTGAGGGCGTCGACCTGGTCCTGCATGAGCGCGATCAGCGGGGAGATGACGATGCCGGTGCCCTCGCGCACGAGGGACGGGATCTGGTAGCAGAGGCTCTTGCCGCCGCCGGTGGGCATCAGCACGACGGCGTCGCCGCCCCCGATGACCTGGTCGATGATGGCGGCCTGCTCGCCGCGGAACGAGTCGTAGCCGAACACCGTGCGCAGCGCCTCGGCGGCGGTCGCGAACTTCGCGGTGGCGCGCCGGGGCGGGGCGGATGCCTGCGCGAACGACGTGCGGATGGGTCCGGATCCGCCGGCACCGGCGCCCGGGTCGACTCGGGAGCCGTAGTCGGAGCTGTTTCCCTGGCCGTCGCCCGCTCCGTAGTCCGGGGGCGGCGGAGCGTCGTAGTCCTCTGGCGCATCGCGGTCGTCGGGCACCCACTCGTCCGGTTCACGGGGCAATTCGGCAGTCCAACTCACCCAGCGAGTCTACCGGCGACCCCGGACACCCTCACCGGCTTTCCCCACCCCGCCCGTCTCGCGAGAGTACGAAATGTGCCCCTTCCCGTAGCGGGAAGGGGCACTTTCTCCGCTTTCGCGAGCCGGGGTGGGGCGGGTTAGGGGGTGGGGCGGCGGCGGGTGAGGAGGAGGGTTGCGGCTACGGCGAGGATGACGGCAGCGGCGGCGCCGGCGATCCAGAGCAGGTCGGTGGGGGCGACCGCGCTTTGCGCGGCGCCGGGGGCGGCGGACGCGTCGGCGGCGGCACCTGGGGTGTCCGTGGGGGTGGCGGCGCCGCAGGTCGGGGCGGCGGCGAGGCCCTGCGCGAGCACCTGACCGGTGGCGGGCTGCCAGGTGAAGGTGTAGCTGCCCGAGACCGGGTGGCCGTCGGTCGAGACGACCTGCCAGGTCACCGTGTACTCCCCCGGCTGGCCGAGCTGGGCCGTGGTCTCGAGCTTCGGGCCGAAGAGGGTGACGCATCCGTCGCCGTAATAGAGAGGTGCGGAGGTCGGACCGCTGATGCGCATGGCGTTGCCGGTTCCGGTGCCGTCTAGGTTCAGCAGGGCGTCGTTGGTGGTGATGGTGAAGTGGCCTGGCTGCTCGGTCACGACCGAGTTCTCCGCGGGCGCGTACCCGACCGGATAGTTGTGCGCGGACGCCGGGGCGGCGGAGAACCCCAGCGTCGCGGCAACCACGGCCGCGACACCGAGCGCGCGCAGGGACCAGTCGCGGACGTGGTTGCTTCGCATGGTTCTCTCCTAAGCCGAGTGCTTGCGACGGGCGGTGATCGCGAGCACGAGGCCCACGACGCCGACGACAAGGCCGCCGACTCCGAGCACCCGGGCGAGCACGTCGGGGGCGGATGCCGCGGCATCGGCCGATTCGGAGCTCGCTTCGGTGGTGGTGTCGGTGTGGGCTGCGTCGTGCTCATCGGAGGCGAGGGCCGCTGTGACGGCGACCGACGGCGCCGGGTGCTCCGGTTCGGCCTCACCCTCGACGGTGTGGGCGTCCCAGTTCGTCGAACCGGTGACACAGGTCTGCACGACGGGGAACTCGAGGGTCGTGCCGGCCGCATCCGTGGGGATCTGCAGGCTGAGGTCGAACGTCGTGCGCAGTCCGTCGGCCATCGGGGTGATCGCGGTGTAGACGACGGCGCCGATCCTGTCGGTGATCGAGGTGCCGTCCTCGTCCGTCAGCGGGGTCGCGAGCGGAGTGGAGGTCTTCTCGACGGTCCAGTTGGGGTTGACCGTCGGCGTGACACTGACGACGCTCTCCGGGATGGCGATGCTGATGGAGGTCGTGGGTGATCCGGCGCAGCCGTGCGGGAGCGCGAAGCTCAGCACGGAGTACGAGCCGGCCGCGGCCGAGGACGGGTCGATGTCGATGTGGGCGCTCGCGGAGAGCGGCGCGGCAAGGGCGAGAATGCCGCCGGCGAGCAGGGCGGATGCCGCGAGGGCGGTGGTCTTGAACGTCACTGTGGTTCCTTAGATAGTTGGCGGCACCGAACAACCGGGGCATCGGGCTGCAGCGCACGCGACTGCCCCTGGTTCGGAGCGAAAAGCAAAACGGTCTGGTCTAGGCGAAACGCAGGGTCTCCGGCGGGCCGCGGTGCCGCATCACGGACAGGAGCACCCCGAGGTCTCGGGGCAGGAAGACGAGCGCCGGCGCCGGGACGCGGTGCGCCGTGCGAGCGCGGACCGGCAGGCTGCTGGCGACCAGGACCCTGCGGACGACGAGTCGCGCCGCCGCGACGAGGATGCCGAACGCACGTTCGCCATGCCGGAGGGCGACGATCGTCACGACGGCCGCCAGCAGGTGCGCGAGCGACATCAGAGCCGCGTCGAAGGGGGCCGCGGACATGCCGGTCATGCCGGCCATCGGCAGGGCTGCGTGGGCGCCGGACAGTCCGGGCGCGGTCGTCGCGCCCGACTGCACCGAGAGCAGGGCGGAACCCGCCGCGTGACTGTGGGCGGGCAGGGTGCCGGCCGGGGCATCCGTTCGCAGGGAACCGCCGGATGCGCCGAGGGAGAACAGGCCGTGGAAGATCAGCTGGCTCGTGAGCACGGCCGCCGTGGTACGCCAGAGGGAGGCAGCGCGGCCGGCGAGGCCGATGCAGACGATGCCGGCGAACGCGAGGGAGATGACGACGGGAAGGAGACCGGGGGCTGCGCCGCCACCGAGGGTGTGCGACAGTGCCGCGACGAAGGTCGCGAAACCTGCGATATACCAGCCGCGAGCGAACCGTGCCCAGCGTGCGGTCATCGTTCCTCCTCCGGCCGTGTCGCTCCCACCATACCTGTGCCGGAATCGCCGGCGTGTGCCCGGTGCGTGAGCCCGGTGCGTGAGCCTGGGCCTGGCGGCGCGGCTCGCCTAGGCTGGATGCCTATGCTCACCGCCCTGGTCGGACTCGCCGGCGCCCTCATCTACGGGAGCGCCGACTTTCTCGGCGGCCTCGCGGCCAAGCGGCTCAGTTCGGTGCTCGTCACCGCGGTCGCCGCGAGCTCCGGGCTGCTGGTCCTGCTCGTCGCCCTGCCGTTCGTGGGAGGCGTCTGGTCGCCGGACGCCGTGCTCTGGGGCGCGCTCTCGGGGGTGACCGGTGCGATCGCGATCTCCCTCCTGTATGCGTGCCTCGCGATCGGTCCGATGAGCATCCTCTCGCCCCTGACCGCCGTGGTCTCGGCGGTCGTGCCGATGACCGCCGGCCTCGTCGGCGGCGAACGGCTCGCGCCGGTCGGATACGCCGCCCTCGGTCTCGCGCTCGTCGCGGTCGTGCTCGTGGGCTTCGTGCCGGAGAAGGGCGCGGTGCGGCCGACGACTCTCGGGGTGCTGATGGCGATCGGGTCCGGCGTCATGATCGGCGCGTTCCTGATCCTGATCGACCTGACCCCCGACGACAGCGGCCTCGTACCGCTCGTGCTCAACCGGGCGGTCAACGCCGCGATTATGTTCTCGATCGTGGGTGTGCTCGCCGTCGTCGCCGCGCGCCGGCGGCGGGTGCTCGCGGGGGCCGGCGGTACGGGCGTTGCCGTCGCCGGTTTCGGGGCGACGGATGCCGTGGCTCGCGCAGCAGACCCGGCCGCGGTTCCCGCTCACACCGGTCGGCGCTCCCGGTCCACCCTCACGATCGGCCTGACGCTCGCCGCGGTCTGCGGTCTCGTCGACGTCGCCGCGAACTTCCTGCTGCTCATCGGGATCCGCATCGGCGACCTCAGCGTGATCAGCGTGCTGACGGCGATGTACCCGGCCGGGACGATCCTGCTCGCAGCGGTCGTGCTCAGGGAGCGGATCGCGCCGGTGCAGTGGGTCGGCCTCGGTCTTGCGCTCGCGGCGGCCGCGATGCTCGCACTCGCCTGACCCGCGGCATCCGCTCACCCCTCGCCCCGAACCGTCTCGCGAGAGTACATTTTTGGCCCCTAAAACCGCGTTTTAGGGGCCAAAAATGTACTCTCGCGGGACACGGGGGCGGGGTTAACGGCCGCAGGGCACCCACCGGATGGTGAGTGCCCTGCGGGTGGTGCGAGTGGAGCGGGTGTTACAGGCCGGCGAGCTCGCGGACGGCTGCGTCGCCGGGGGCGGCGTTCATGAAGCTGGCTTCGATGTCGGCGCGCTCGAGGAGCTCGTCCATGCGGCGACGACGCTGCTTCGGGATCAGCGTGACGACGGTGCCGGACTTGCCTGCACGGCCGGTACGACCGGAGCGGTGCAGGTAGGTCTTGTACTCGTCGGGGGCGTCGGCCTGGATGACCAGGTCGATGTCGTCCACGTGGATGCCGCGGGCCGCGACATCCGTCGCCACCAGCACGTTGACGCGACCGCTGGTCAGCATCTGCAGGTTGCGGGTACGGCGGGCCTGGTTCAGGTCGCCGTGCAGGCTCGTCGCCTTCACGCCGGCGTCTTCGAGCTGCTCGGCGAGCTGCTCGGCGTACGCACGGGTGCGGGAGAAGATCAGCGTCTTGCCCTGGCGGTCGACGAGCTGGCCGATGATGGCGCTCTTGTCGCGGTGCTCGATGACGAGGACCTTGTGGTCGATCGTGGAGGAGGCCTGGTCTTCACCGGCGACCTCGTGGACGGCCGGGTTCGTCAGGAACTCCTTGACGAGCGAGGCGACGCCCTTGTCGAGGGTTGCCGAGAAGAGCAGCTTCTGGCCGCCCTTCTTGGTCTGGCGCAGGATGCGCTGGACGGGCTCGAGGAAGCCCAGGTCGCACATGTAGTCGGCTTCGTCGAGGACGGTGACGACGACCTCGCTGAGGTCGAGGCGACCCTGTTCGATGAGGTCCTCGATGCGGCCGGCGGTGCCGATGATGATGTCCACGCCGCGCTGGAGGGCGCTGACCTGGCGGTACTGCGGAACGCCGCCGTAGATCTGGGTGGTGAAGAGGCCGACGCTGCGGGCGATGGGCTGCACGGTACGGTCGATCTGCAGCGCGAGCTCGCGGGTCGGGGCCAGGATGAGCGCGCGGGGCTTGCGGGCCATCTTGCGGTCCTTGGCGCCGTTGTTCTCCATCAGCTTCTCCACGAGGGGAGCGCCGAAGGCGATCGTCTTGCCGGAGCCGGTCTTGCCACGGCCGAGCACGTCGCGCCCGGCGAGCACGTCCGGGATGGTCGCGGCCTGGATCGGGAACGGGCTGGCGGCACCGAGGGCGCCGAGCTCGCGGACGATGTTCTCGCCCAGGCCCAGGTCGCCGAAGGTCACGCCGACAACTTCGGCAGCCGTCGTCGCGATGGCTTCGAGGCGCTCGAGGACGACGTCGTCACCGGCGGCGAAGTGCGCCTTGGTGTCGCGGCTCGGGTAGAAGTTGCTGGAGTGGCCGCCGTCGTCGTGCGCGGAACGGTTGCTGCGGTCGGAGTGCGAACGGTCCGGGCGGTCGCCGTATGAGGGACGGTCGGAACGCTCGGTGCGAGCCGCACGGTCGGGGCGGTCGCCGTAGGAGGGACGCTCAGTGCGGGCCGGACGGTCGCCGTAGGACGGGCGGTCGGAGTGCGAACGCTCGGGACGGTCACCGTACGAGGGACGCTCAGTGCGGGCCGGACGGTCACCGTAGGAGGGACGCTCGGTGCGGGCTGCACGGTCGCCGTAGGACGGGCGGTCGTTGTTGTAGGCCGGACGGTCGGTACGGGGACGGTCGTTGTTGTAGGCCGGACGGTCCGTGCGGGCCGGACGGTCACCGTAGGACGGGCGGTCGTTGTTATAGGTCGGACGGTCCGTGCGGGGACGGTCGTTGTTGTACGACGGACGATCCGTGCGGGCCGGACGGTCACCGTAGGAGGGACGGTCCTTGTTGTACGCCGGACGGTCGGTGCGCGGGGCGCGGTCGCCGTAGGACGGACGGTCGCTGTTGTACGACGGACGGTCGGTGCGGGGACGGTCGCTGTTGTACGACGGACGCTCAGAGCGGGCGTTGTACGTGGGGCGATCGGTATTGCTGTGCGTCGGGCGATCGGTGCGCGAGGCGCCGTTGTACGACGGACGGTCGTTGTTGTACGACGGGCGGTCGTTGCCGCGGGCGGGACGGTCGCCATAGGCGGGACGGTCATTGCTGCGGGCCGGACGGTCACCGTAGGCCGGGCGGTCGTTGGTGGGGCGTCCTGCGGCGCGGTCGGCGCGTTCGCCGGCGTTCCAGCGGGCCTTCTTGGGGGCGCCCGCATCGGCCTGGTAGCCGCGGTGGCCCGGGCTCTTGCTGCCGTTGTTGGATCCTCCGCGGGAGGGTCCGCCCTTGGCGGCGTACTTCGGGTCGAAGTTCTTGTTGGATCGGCTGACAGCCGGATTGTTGCTCGTAGGCATAGAAAATTCCTGGGTTGTATTGGGTACATGGCAGAACAACGACGCACATGCATCGCAACCTGAGAACCCGGGCAGTCTATGGCCGGGGCCGTTCACATACAGTGATTTTTCACCAGCGGATTACTGGGAAACCGGCCCATCCTGACTTACAAACCCATCCGCGCATACAAATTCACACGGTGTCAAGAGCCGACCTGTCAACGTTACCGGATAGTCCCCCAAAAGTCACGGACCAGTTTCGGGCACCCCGGGTTCGGTCGCCTACCGGCAGAAGAACCGGTTCGGGAGGTACCGTGTCGTGACAGAAGGAGACGGAGATGACGCGATCGGGCGTACGGCGGACCGTGCGGCACGCGCCCCGGTGGGTGGGATCGCAGCTGACCGCGGCTCGGCTGCTGGCCGCGGCGAAGGCCGCCCTCGCCGTGGCCATCGCGTGGACGGTCGCCGGATACCTGCCGGGGGTCGCAAACGAGTATCCCTATTACGCGCCGCTCGGAGCGCTCGTCAGCATGTACCCGACGCTGATGAGTTCGGTTCGAAACTCACTGCAGACCCTCGGCGGCCTCTTCGTCGCGATCGTGCTCGCGGGTGCGGTGCTGCTCGTGAGCGGTCCGAACGTGCTGACCATATCGCTGGCCGTCGGTGTGGGCGCGCTCGTCGCCGCGACAGGGGTGTTCGGCGCGAACCGGGAGTACATCCCGGTGACGGCCCTGTTCGTGCTCATCATCGGGGGACCGAATGCGGACGGGTACTCGATCGGTTACCTCGAGCAGGTGTCCCTGGGCATCGTGATCGGCCTTGCCGTGAACCTCCTGATCCTGCCGCCCCTGACCCTCGACGCGGTCGGCCGCCAGTTGTCGCACTACCGCGGCAGGCTCGCCGGCCACCTCTCCGACCTGGCCGAGGCCCTCACCGAGAACTGGCCGCCCGAACGCGACGACTGGGCGAGCCGCGGCGACGAACTCATCAGACTCGTGCGCGACGTTCACGATGCCCTGTTCCACGCGGAAGACAGCCGCAAGGGCAACCCTCGGGCCCGCATCCACCGGCGCGACCTGGCCAGTGACCGGGACGACCTCGCCGCGCTCGAGACCGTCACGTTCCACGTGCGCGACCTCACCGATGTACTCGCCGGGGTCGCCTGGGGGGCTCCGATCGCCCTCGAACTGCATCCAGAGCTCAGGCCGCCACTCGCCCGGGCCCTGCTCGCGGTCGCCGCAGTGCTGACCGAGTGGGAGTCCGGCCGGGACGGAGACGCCGTCCTGACGGACTCTGGCGCATTCGAGACGGCCGAGACCGCCGTGGCCCAGCTGACGGCCGAGTTGGACACCCGGCACGACGCCACTCCCGCGACGGCGATGGGCGCCGCGACCGCGATTTCGCTGGACCTGACCCGGATCCTCGCCGCCCTCCGCCCTCGACTGGCCCGGACCGCGACCTGATGCGGGCTGTTCCGGCGGATGCCCGGACCCGGCCTCCCGATGTCGCCGCCCGGGAATCCGCCCGGGAATCCGGCCGGGACAGTCCAAGGACCGCGAACTACACTCGGTAGACGGCGGGCGGAGACAGGTGCGATCACGAGTGCGGGCATGGAGCGTGATGGCGGCCGTCATCGCGCTGCTCGGTGCGTCCGTGACCGTCGCCATTCCCGCCCAGGCCGACGACTATCCGAGCTGGGCCGACGTCGAGGCCGCCCGCGCCTCGACCGCTGCGACCGAGGCGGAGGTGACCCGGATCGGCACCCTGCTGACCGGGCTCGAAACCCAGGCCGCGACGCTCGGAGACGCGGCGATCACCGCGAGCGCGGCATCCGCCACCGCCGACACAGAATCACGCGCGGCCGCTGCGCACGCCGGGGACCTCGCGCGCCAGCTCGCGACCGCGACCGAGAAGGCCCAGACAGCGGATGTCCAGCTCGGGCTTCTGGGTGCGCAGCTGTACCGCTCCGGGGCGAGCGACGCCGTCGCCACCCTGCTCCTGGTTCCGGGCCAGGCGAGCGACCTGCTGTCGGCCCTCAGCACCTCGACCCGGCTGAGCGAACTGACCTCCGGCATCCGCGACCGGGCGCTCGCGCAACGCAATCTCGTGCAGAGCCTCGAGGAACAAGCCGCCGTGGCGTCGACGGAACGCGACCGCCTCGCCGTCGAGGCGAAGGATCGTGCGGCGGCCGCGGCCGAGGCCCAGCGCGCCGCCGATGCGCAGCTCGCCGAGCAGCGCACACGCTCGGACGTGCTCGACGCCCAGCTCGCGAGCCTGAAGAACACGACGGCCGAGACGGAGCGCTCCTACCGGGCCGGCGTCGCCGCGGCCGCGGCATACCAGAAGCAACAGGAAGAGGCCGCGCGGGCGGCTGCGGCGAGCGCGGCGGCCCAGGCCGCTGCGGCAGCGGCGGCCGCTCAACCGGCGGCGGCGAGCGGGTCGGGCGGCTCAGGGTCGAGCGGATCCTCCGGTTCCGGCTCCTCAGGCGCGGGCTCGACCACGGCTCCCCCGACCGCAACCGTGTCGTCTCCGGCTGCGGCCCGGGCGTACGCGGCGGGCGCGGTCAGCACGCGCGGCTGGGGCGGCAACGAGTACACCTGCCTGGTGTCGCTCTGGAACAAGGAGTCCGGCTGGCGGGCCGACGCCTACAACGCGAGCTCCGGGGCGTACGGCATCCCCCAGTCGCTACCGGGAAGCAAGATGGCGTCCGCCGGCTCCGACTGGCGCACGAACGCCGCGACCCAGGTCGACTGGGGCCTCGGCTACATCGCCGCCGTCTACGGAACGCCCTGCGGCGCCTGGGCGCATTCGGTCAGCGTCGGCTGGTACTGAGCCGGGCATCCGCTGCGCTACGGGCTCCCTGGAGTGACCGATGCGGACAACTGGTGCCCGTGCACCGGCCACAGTTGTCGGCAGCGGCCGCAGTTGCGACCGGTGGGCCCGCGGGTGCATGCGCCGCGCGAGAATGGACGCAGGTCGCCCGTCCGCGGCGACCGGAGTGGAGCCCCGCATGACCGAATCCGAGCTCGTCAACCTCTGGATCAAGACCCGCTGGCACGTCATCGTGTCCCAGGTCGCCCCGACCTTCCTGCTCACGGCACTGGTGGGTTTCCTGTCCCTGGGCCTGGCCGAAGCCGCACCGAGCGTGCGGGTCGCGGCGGCCGGTGTGCTCCTGGCCTCCGGGATCCTCGGTGCCCTCGTGCAGATCAACGCAGCCAATGAGGCCCTCGCTGTCATCGCCGACCTGCGAGCCGTCGGAAGCACGTCAGCCGTGACCCTGCGCATCCTGTCGGCGGCGCCGTGGGTGAACGTGGTGCGGTTCGTGACACCGGCCGTCTTCGTCGTCGTCTACGTTGCCCTGCTGATCGCCCTGTTCGCGCACTGAGGCGGATGTCACGGACGGCCGTGGATGCGGCGGGAGAGTTCCGCGGCGGTGCCGGCGAGCTCGGCGGCCAGCGCGGGCCACAGGTCTTCGGCGATCCGCTCGCGGGGGAAGGTCACGGCGATCCCGGCGGCGGGCCAGCCCGCGTGGTCCCGCACTGCGACGGCGACGGATGCCATCCCCGGCGTGATCTCCCCGTCCTCGCGGGCGAAGCCGTCGGCACGCACCGTCGCCAGCAGCGCACGCAGCTCGGACGAGCTCCGCGGCCCCCGCCCCGGCCCCTCCCCCTGCCGACGCGCGAAGGCCGCCTTGTCCGGATACAGCGCACGCAGCTGGGCCGCGGGCAGCGCGGCGAGGAGCGCGCGCCCGCTCGCGGTGAGGTGGCTCGGGAGGCGGACGCCGACATCCGTGACGAGGGAGGGCCGCCGCGGCGCGCGCTCCTCGACGAGGTAGACCACGTCCCGGCCGTGCAGCACGACGAGGTGCGCGCTCTCGCCGAGCCGGTCGACGAGCTGCGCGACGAGGGGGCGGCCGAGGTGGGACAGCGGCTGCTGGCGGGAGAATCCGGTGCTGAGCTCGAAGGCCGCGACGCCGAGGCCGTAGCGGCGTTCCTCGGGGAGGTGCACGACGAAACCCTGCTCGACGAGCACGGCGAGCAGCTGGTACACCGTCGACCGCGGCAGGTCGAGGGCCGTCGCGATCGCGCTCGCCCGGGCCGGACCTCGCTGGGCGGCAAGGTGGGAGAGCAGCCGCAGGGTGTTCCGGGCGGCCGGGACCTTCGGTGTGACCACCATCCGGTTGCCCCTTTCCTGCCGGTCTCGTGCGCCAGATGTCCGGTATACCGGACAGATTCGAGTGTATCCGTGTCCCCTGGCGGCCGCGCAGGGTGTGCAATCGAAACATGAGCCACACCGAAGAATCCGTCACCGCGGGCATCCACCCGGCCGCAGCATCCACCGCCACACGCATCACAGCCACAGCCACAGCCACGGTCACCGTCGGAGCTGGCGCGGTCTCGTTCGCCGACGTCGTCGCCGTCGCCCGCCTCGACGCGCGCATCGTGCTCGATCCGGCCGCGCTCGCCGGCGTTGCGGAAACCCGTGCCATCATCGACGGGCTTGCGAGCGACGTGAATCCGCACTACGGCATCTCCACCGGCTTCGGCGCGCTCGCGTCGACGTTCATCACGAGCGACCGCCGCGCCCAGCTGCAGGCGAGCCTCGTGCGCTCCCACGCCGCCGGCAGCGGGCCGGAGGTCGAACGCGAGGTCGTGCGCTCGCTCATGCTGCTGCGGCTCTCGACCCTGATGACCGGACGCACCGGAGTGCGCCCCGCGACGGCCGAGGCCTATGCCGCCGTGCTCAACGCCGGCATCACCCCGGTCGTGCACGAATACGGGTCGCTCGGTTGCTCGGGCGACCTCGCCCCGCTCGCCCACTGCGCCCTCGCGGTGATGGGCGAGGGCCGGGTGCGCGACGCCAGCGGCACACTGATGGGCGGCGGGGAGGCCCTCGCCGCGGCCGGAATCACCCCGGTCGTGCTCGCCGAGAAGGAAGGCCTCGCCCTGATCAACGGCACCGACGGCATGCTCGGCATGCTCGTCCTCGCCCTGACCGACCTGAGCCGACTCCTCACGACCGCCGATATCGCCGCGGCGATGAGCGTCGAGGCGCTGCTCGGCACGGATGCGACCTTCGCCGCCGACCTGCAGGCGCTGCGGCCCCAGCTCGGCCAGGCCGCGAGCGCCGGCAACCTCCGCGCGATCCTCGCGGGCTCCCCCCTGCTCGCCTTCCACGCCGGCCCGGAGGACCCCACCGTCCAGGACGCCTACTCGCTGCGCTGCTCCCCGCAGGTGCACGGCGCCGCCCGCGACACCGCAGACCACGCCGCCCTGATCGCCGGGCGCGAACTCGCGAGCGCGGTCGACAACCCGGTGGTCACCCTCGACGGCCGGGTGATGTCCAACGGCAACTTCCACGGCGCCCCGGTCGGCTACGTGCTCGACTTCCTCGCGATCGCCGCCGCGGACGTCGCGAGCATGAGCGAGCGCCGCACCGACCGTCACCTCGACGCGCACCGTAACAAGGGCCTGCCGCCGTTCCTCGCGCACGAGGTCGGCGTCGACTCCGGCCTGATGATCGCGCAGTACACCGCCGCCGGGATCGTCTCGGAGCTCAAGCGCCTCGCCGTGCCGGCCTCTGTCGACTCGATCCCGTCCTCTGCGATGCAGGAGGACCACGTCTCGATGGGGTGGGCCGCAGCCCGCAAGCTCCGCCGCTCCCTCGACGGTCTCGAGCGGGTGCTCGCGATCGAGATCATGACTGCCGCCCGGTCGCTCGACCTGCGCGCGCCGCTCATGCCGGGGGCCGCGACCGGCGCCGTGCGCGACCTCGTCCGCACCGTTGCCGAGGGTCCGGGGCACGACCGCTTCCTCTCCCCCGAGATCGAAGCCGTCGTTCAGATCGTCGCGACGGGCGCGGTCGCGGATGCCGCGGCATCCGTCACGGGGCCGCTGGCCTGAGTGCTCGACGGGCGCCCGGTTCGTCCCGAACGGGGGTAGCGCGCAACGTGGACGAACCGGCCAGGTGAGGCCATGATGATCACCTGATCACGCAGGTAGTCCAGTTCCCGACAGGGCAGCGACCGACCCGGGGGAACAATGATTCGCATCCTGCTCGCCGACGACCACACCACGTTCACCGAGCTGCTCGCGGGCGCGCTCAACCGGGAACCGGATCTCTGCACGGTTGGGACAGCCCAGAGCGCACGAAGAGCCGTCGAGTTGAGCCGGGAGCTCCAGCCCGATCTCATCGTCCTCGATTACCACCTGACGGACGGCAGCGGACTCGTCGCCGTCGCACTCATCCTCGCCCAGCGGCCGTCGACCCGGATTGTGATGCTCACCGGCGATCCCAGCCCGGAGGTGATCGAGCAGGCGGCGGCACTCGGCGTGTGTGCCTTCCTCCCCAAGGATGGGTCCCTCGCCGGGCTCGTCGACACGATCCGTCACGCGCGGATCGGCTCCTTCTCGCTACACCCCTCCCTCATGGTTCAGCTCAGTACCCAACGGCAGTCCCGGATCCTGGAACAGCCGTCAACGTCGCTCACACGTCGCGAGCTGGACGTACTCGCCCTGATGGCCGAGGGCACTGAGGTTCGGGTCAACGCCCAGATCCTCGGAATCTCCGAAAACACCTGCCGCGGCTATGTGAAGTCGATTCTCGCCAAGCTCGACGCGCACTCGCAGCTTCAGGCCGTGGTCAACGCGACGAAACTGGGCCTCCTGGAGGTGCGGGAGCATGCGTAGTCCAGCATGCGACGATGGCTAAGATCCGTCATCGCCGCGACGCACGCGACCGGGGATGGCTCCGCGACCGGGGTGGGGCCGCTGATTCATCGGAGGTGCGGAGCGCCGTCCTGCGTTTCCTCGCCATCGGTGTGATCACGCTCGGGGCCGTCCTGATTCCGGTGTACGCCTGGATCCACGGCCAGGCCGAGCATCGTGCCCTCGCCGAAGCCATCCTGCGCACTCATCAACTCGCCGATTTCACGGTGGGCCCGCTCCTGGACAGAGACGTCCTGGCCGGAGACGCATCGGCGATCAGTCGTGTGGATGCCGGGCTCAGGCCGTGGATGGCAGACGGCTCCCTGGTGCGGGTCAAGATCTGGAGCGGCGACGGGAAGATCCTGTATTCGGACAGCGCTGACCTGATCGGCGACACGTATCCCCTCCCGGCGTGGAGCCCCGACCTCCTCTCCGGGGGGCGGGAACACGCCTGGCTCGGCCAGCCGAACGGCCTGGACACCGTGAACGAGGCGGCGGCAGGCGAGCTGGTCGAGATCAACGTCCGCGCAACGGATGCCGCGGGATGGCCGGTCATCTTCGAGGCGTATTTTGACGATGAGGCCGTTCAGGACGCCCAATCCCGGCTGATGCTGGACGTGCTCCCGGTGCTCGTGGTCTCGCTCGTCGTGCTGCAACTGGCTCAGCTGATCCCGGCGATCGGACTTGCCCGCCGGATCCAGGCCGGCCAGACGTCGAGACGGCGCCTCGTGCAACACGCCATCGTCGCGTCCGACTTCGAAAGACGAAGAATCGCCCGGGAGCTCCACGACGAAGTGATCCAGGACCTCGCGGGCCTGTCGTACGCCCTGGAAGCCGAAGAGAGGCATGGTGCGAATGAGCGGCGCGCACTCACCGGGCAGGCCCGCGGGATCCTCCTGCGCAACCTGCGTACCCTGCGCGCCATCACCACCGAACTGTATCCGCCGGACCTGGAGCGCCTCGGCCTCAACGAGGCGCTCCGACGCCTTCTTGACCACGTGGCCGATACCGGCATTGTCGTGCACTCCGAGTTGTCGCCGGATGTCCCGTCAGACAAGGACCGGATCGCCGTGCTGTACCGCGTCGCCAGGGAGGCCCTCGCCAACGTCGTCAAGCATTCCCGCGCCTCCGTCGTCGACCTCGTCATCACCGGGGACGCTGTGACGACGAGCCTGTCGATCCGGGACAACGGTCGTGGCTTCGACCCGGCGGCGGCGGCCCCCGGTGGGCACCTGGGACTGCGGATCATGCGCGACACGGTGCAGATGACGGAAGGGTCCCTCTCCATCACGTCCGCCGTCGGAGAGGGAACCACCGTCCTGGTGCGGATTCGCCGGGCCTGACCAGAACCGGCCCCCGCACGGCCTCTCCGCTACGGGACATCGAAGGCGTCCAGGTCCTGGTTGGCGGTGGTGAGGCCGTGGGCGGTGCCATCGAAGTAGACCGACCAGGTGCCCGCGTTGTAGTAGATGACGTCCTCGTCCTGGACCGCCCCCAGAACCGGCACGGTCGTCGTGTCAGCGCTGAAGGACAGGTAGAAGTGGGTGGCATCCACGCGCACGAACCCGTCCACGTTCGCGGCGGCCGGCAGGCCGTACGGTGCGGCGCTCGCATCGATCACCCGGCTGTACGCGGTCCCGTTCCAGGAATAGATATCGGCATCATCGGCGGTACCACCCACACCGGGCGGGTTCGAGTTACCCAGTGTGGAGAAGTACAACGTGGAACCGACGACGCTGATCGCGTCCACGTCCAGGTTGTTGTTACCGCCCAGGCCATGCGCACTGCCCGCGAAGAACAGCGACCAGGAAGTGCCGTTGAAGAAGACGACGTCCTCGTCCTGCACAACGCCGATCCCCGGCACGTTCACCGGGTCCGCGAACGACACATAGAACTGGGTAGGACTGACCCGGTCGAAACCATCAACGTTGGCAGCGCCCGGCAGGTTGTACGGCGCGATACTCGCGTCGATCACCCTGCTGAACGCGGTACCGCTCCAGGAATAGATGTCCGCGTCATCGGCCGTGCCGCCCACCCCGGCCGGGTTCGTGTTGCCCAGCGTGGAGAACGACAGTGCCGCCTGCACCTGGAGCACCGCCGACGCGGTCACACTCCAGTTCCCGGCAGCATCCCGCACCCGCACCGTCAGGGTGCGGGCACCCTCGCTGAACCCTCGCGCATCGATGGTCGAAGACACGGTCCACGGGCCCGTCCCGGTGACCGTCATCGCTGTCCCATTGCCGGCACCAGGATCGGCACCGGTGAACCACTCGGCACGCGTGACACCCGTGCCGGCATCCGTCGCCTGCGCCGTCAGGGTCACCGAAGCGGCACCCCCGGTCGGGTTCGGTGTCACCGTGACCGCACTCACCGCAGGCTTGACCTTATCGATCACCAGGGTCGTCGTCGCCACCGCACCCCAGTTACCCGCCGCATCCTTCGCATGCACCGAAATGGTGTGGTTGCCGTCTGCGAGCAGGGCGATGGTTGCCAGTGGGATCTCGAAGTAGCCGGCCTCGGAAGGACTGTTGTACACGGCGTCCGTTGCCCTGACCACGATGCCTGAGCCATTGGCGGTGACCGTGTCGAGGAATGCCTCGGCTGAGCTGATGGTGCTGTTCACGGTGGCCGCGATCGGATCGGCCATGGTCGCCACGGTCACCCGGATGGCCGAAGGGCTGCCGTTGAACGCGAGCGTGCCGTTGTTGGGTGTCGGCGCTACCGAGACGCCCGAGGTGGTGGGCGCGGTCTTGTCGACCACCAGGCTGATGGTGACCGGCGCGCCCCAGTTGCCCGCTGCGTCCTGGCTGTGGACCGAGACGACGTGGGTGCCTTCGGCGAGCGCGTTCACGGTCGCCGCAGGGATGGTGGCGTCCAGGCTGGCGGTCGGTGCGGCAGTGTTGACCGCCAGCGCCGGTCCCGAACCATTGGGTCCGACGGCATCGATGAAGTACTCGGCCGCAGTGATGTTCGAGCCGCCTGTCGCGGTGTCGTCCCCGGTGGCGTGGACGGCGATGACGGCAGCCCCTGCCCCGTTCGTGAGACTGGGTGCCAGTGACGGGGACTTCGTGGTCGGTCCGGTGGCGTCGCCGCCGGTGACCAGTACCGAGCTGAAGAACCCCCGGTTGCCGACGGAGTCCTGGCCTCTCACGTAGACGATGTGCTGGCCGGAGGGAATGGACACCGAGGCGGTGACGTTCACGCTGCCGGCCCCACTGCCCGTCATCGGGAGGCCCGTGCCGGTCACGGTGTCGATGAAGTATTCGGCCCCCGCGATGCTCGACCCACCGGTGGTGGTGTCATTGACGGTGGCGCTCAGGGTGCCTGCCGCGAAAGCGACAGAGCTGGTGGCCGGTCCGCTGGTGTCCGGCCCCGCCACACCGCTCGCGGGGACCGTCACAAAGGTGAGCATCCCGCCGGCGCCGGCCGCGTTGCTGTTGTGCAGCAGCAGGCTGCCGTCGTAGATCGGCAACCGGTTCAGCGAGGCAGTCGCGGCAGGGGTCGTGACGACGGCGTCCGCCGTCTGGCCGGGACCGAAGGTCTCCGCAATGTAGTGACGTGAGTACTTCAGGGGACTGCCGTCCAGGGCGATGACCTTCTGGTCTGTGCCCAGTGAGGCCAGTGAGTGGTACAGGCTGCCCGCATTGACGTACCGGAGCAGGACTTTGTTGCCCGCGGCTGTCGCCGGGATCGGGTCGGTGTTCGGGTAGGCCTTCCCGTTGATCAGGGAGTACCGGGGAGCGTACTTGCGCATGTCGAAGGCCGCCGGGTTGGCGGCGTTGTTGAGTGCCGGGTCGATCTCACTGAGGACCAGGACTGCCTCGTCGTCGAACGCGGTGGTCGCGTCGTATGCCTGACCCGGTGTCGCGGGACGGACGATCAGCGCGCCATAGAGACCCATCGCCACCTGGTGCTGGCCGTTCGGAACCAGTCCGGCCTCATAGAGGTACGTGCCAGGACGGCTGGCCGTGAAGGTGTACGAGGTGGACGCCCCTGGTGCGGCACCAACGCGGTCCGGCACCATTTGCTGCCCTTGGAAGAGCAGGGCCGTGCTCTCCGTCAGCTGGTTGTGCAGCGTGACGGTGACCGTGTCGCCGGCGTTGACGCACAGTGTCGGCCCGCCGGGCCGGCTCGCGCTGGAACCGGCGGTGGCGCTGTAGCCCCAGACGGTGACGCTCTGGGTCCCCAGGGTCGTGGATCCCGAGGCCGCGTACAGGTCACCCGGCGCGGTGCAGGGCGCGGCTGCGGCCTGTGCCGCCGTTGCCGGCGCGAGGAGCGCCACCAGTACGGCCAGCCCTCCTCCCGCCACCAGCCCGGTCACGAGAGCGGAGACGGTTTTATTCATGCTCTTCCGGTGAGACATGGTTCTTCACCCTTCCTGGTCAACCGCAGCTGTTGGGCGTCGGCGGATCGATGCGCATGTAAGTGATCGGTCCGGTCATGTTCGTGCCCCACGACGTGATCTGGAACAGGGCGTGGTTGTGGGAGATGATGTAGTACTCGCCGCACTGGTTCACGCTCTGGATGCCGGGTGGCAGGGCCTCCTTGGTCCCGAGGTAGGGACTTCCGCTGTAGAAGACGCCGATCGATTGGTCGGCCAGCGACGGAACCGTCACGGGGACCGGGTTGGACGGGGAGTAATTCTCGGCGTCGTACCACTTGAAGATCACGTCCCAGGTCTGCCCAGGGCCGATGTTGATGGCGAACTTCTCGAAGGCGAGGTCCTCCCCCGTCGGGCCCTCCAGCGGGCGGCCATCCCTGGCCACGACGAGGCCGTTGTTGCCGTGCGGGTGGAACGGATAGTCTTCGGTGCCCACGTTCAGGTAGCGGGCCATCCCGGGCTGGTCGACCGGGACTGCCGTGCGGTCGAATTCACCCACCTGCGCGAGCGCACCGTACGGTTGCGCCGGAAGCCAGCTGGCCCCGTTGTCGGCGATGCTGTCCGGGTAACCGCGCCCATTGATCAGCCAATACCGCGGGTGGTAGTTGTTCATGTTGAAGCTCTTGCCGTTCTCGACCGCCTGGTGCTGGTAGGGGTCGATCTCGCTCAGGAGCACCATGAATTCCTCGGCGGGATTGAAGCGGCTGTCCGCCCGGTTGTTGGCGTACTCGCTCGCGACCGAGCCGGCCGCTCCACCCGATGGAACGGCCGACGGGCGCACGATCAGGGCCCCGAACAGGCCCATCCGGACCTGTTTCTCGGGGTTGGTCCCCGACTCGTACACGAAGGTGCCCGGGTTGGCGGCCACGAAGCTGTATGTGACGGTCCCGCCTCCGGCCGCGGCCGTGGTGGTCAGCGAGGTGATCGCGCTTGAGCCTGTGGACTCCGGTTGCGCCGGGGTCCCGTTGGCCAGGACATTCGTCTGGCCCGGAAAGGCGATCGAGGCGGCCTCCGGCAGGGTGTTGCGCAAGATCACGGTGACCGTGTCGCCGGCGTTGACGCACAGCACAGGACCCGGGTGTTGGAACGCGCCGAACCCACTGGAGTACCCCCACATGAAGGCGGTGTTTCCGTCGGGCAGGCTGATGTATCCGGTCCTGGTCGTCAGGTTGAAGATCGGGGTGGTGGCACCTCCCCCGACCCCGGTGGTGCAGGCGATACCGACCCGTGGTGGGGTCACGGCGATCGCCGGCTGGGTGAACGTGGCCATCGTGGCCCCGACCAGGGTCAGGGCGAGCAGCAGCGCCGCCCGGCGCACACTGCGGGCGCGAATCTTCGCAGGCAGCACGGCATTCCCTTTCATCATGGCTCTCAGACTCCCAAGTCGTTCGGATAGGCCTGCGCGCGGAGGCCGCCGGGAGCGTACACGCGGATCTCGGTGGCCTGGCCACCCATTCCGCCCGGGGCCAGGTTGTTCGTCGCGGGGTAGTTGCGGTTGTAGAGCATGTACGTGTCGAAACCCGGCCCCGTGTGCCCCGGTGCGATGAAGACCACATCGAAGCTCTCACCGGGGCCGATGTTGATCGTCTCGGTCTCATAGGACGTGTCGGTGCCGTCGCGTCCACGCATCGGGGTGGCATCGCGGCCGACCACGCGCATCCGGATCCCGGCCAGGGTCATCGCTTGCTCCCGGAATCCGAGGTTCGCGAACCGGAGCGCGACCGTCTCTCCGGCATTGCAGTTCACCAGCGAAGACTGCGGCTGGTATTGCAGCTCGGGATGCCCAACGGGGGCGACCAGGTCGCCGGAAACGGGGTCGGTCTGCACTGCAAGAGCGTGAATGGATGCCGCCGCATCGATCGGGGCATTGGGGGCGATGGTGTCCGGGTAGACCCGCCCGTTGAGGAGGCCGAAGTCGGCCCGGTAATCGCTCCACTGCGGCAGCTGGATATGAGCATCCGCCCAGTGCGCCTCGGCCCACACCTCCGACAGGAACATCGCAAACTCGCGGTCGAAGCCGGTCGAGCCGTCACCGTCGTTGTAGAACTGGGTGTGGCCACCGATGTTCTGGCCGTCCTGCAGGGGACGGACGAACACCAGACCGGTCATGCCCATCTGGACGTGCTCGACATCCTCGACGTGGCAGTGGAACATGTAGGTCCCCGGCTCGCGGGGCCGGTACACGTAGGAGAAGACACGTCCGGTCCTCACGGCCACCGACCCGGACGGTTCACCGTCGAAGAACGGGATCACGTTGCGGAACCCGTGCCAGTGCAGGGTGTGGGCGTCGAACAGGTCCGGCCGCAACGCCAGGCCCAGGTTCGTCAGTTGCACGGTGAAATCGACCGGGTGGGCAGGGTCGAATTGCTTCGTCCAGAACATCGGAGCGGAGTGCTGGGCCTTGTTCTTCTGGTTCGTCAACTGGGTGTCGCCCAGGCCCGTGACGTTGCGGAACCCGAAAATGTAGGTCGTGAACGGATCCGGCGCGAGCACGTCGGGGTGGAACGGTGGGATGGCCGGGGTCTTCGGGAGGAAGATCCACCCGTCCGTCCCGGCCAGGTAGAGATCGGGATCCCCGATGGCCGCACTCGCGGCCTCGGGAAGCAGGATATTGCCCGCCCAGACGCCGGTCCCGACGATGGCCACCGCGCCGCCGGCGAACTTGAGGAGGTCGCGTCGGCTGAAAGGCTGTTTGAAGATCATTCCCGTGTCTCCCTTGGGATCGGAGGTGCCATTGCGGTGTGCGTTGTCGATCGGGTCAGGGGACATCGAAGGCATCCACATTGAAGTCGCCGTTGCCGCCGAGGCCCTGCGCGGTGCCGTCGAAGTAGACCGACCAGACTCCGTTGTTGTAATACACGACGTCTTCGTCCTGAACCGCCCCCAGCGTCGGGACGGTCGTGTTGCCGGCGCTGAACGACATGTAGAAGTGGGTGGCGTCGACCCGCACGAAGCCATCGATGTCGGCGTTGGTCGGCAGGTTGTATGGCGCCGTGCTCCTGTCGATCACCCTGCTGTATGCGGTGCCGTTCCAGCTGTAGATGTCGCCGTTGTCTGCAGAACCTCCCACACCGGGCGGGTTCGAGTTGCCCACCGTGGAGAAGTACAGGATTCCGCCGACGACGCTGATCGCGTCGAGGTCCAGGTTGTCGTTGCCGCCCAGACCGTGGACACTGCCGTCGAAGTAAAGCGACCAGGTGCCCGCGTTGAAGTAGACGACGTCCTCGTCCTGCACGTTCCCGATACCGGGCACGGTGACCTGGCCGGTGAAGGAGAGATAGAAGTGGGTGTCGTCGACCCGGTCGTAGCCGTCGACATTGGCACCGGTCGGCAAGCCGTATGGTGCGGCGGTCACGTCATGGACCCGACCGAAG
The DNA here is from genome assembly GCF_004402675.1 of Cryobacterium sp. MDB2-A-1. Lineage (NCBI taxonomy): Bacteria > Bacillati > Actinomycetota > Actinomycetes > Micrococcales > Microbacteriaceae > Cryobacterium > Cryobacterium sp. MDB2-A-1. The sequence goes on from NZ_SOFK01000020.1 coordinate 142,011, forward strand.
GTGCTGCCGGTCCAGCGGTAGATGTCCGCGTCGTCCGCGGTGCCACCGACGCCGGGCGGGTTGCTGTTCCCTTGCGTCGAGAAGAACAGCGACTGGCCGGCCGGCGGTGCTGCCGGCGGCAGCGCGCCGCCGGCGAACGAGATCGCGTCCAGATCGAGGTTGGCCGACGTGTCCAGACCGTGTGCGCCGCCGTTGAAGTAGATCGACCAGGCGCCGTCGAAGTAGACCACGTCCTCGTCGTCCACCGCGCCGACACCCGGAACCGTGGTGGTCGTGTTACTGAACGACAGGTAGAAGTGGGTGGCGTCCCGCCAGATGAGGCCGTCGACGTTGGGGTTGGTCGCGCCGGTGGCCGACCCGCTGTTCGGCAGGTTGGTCGGCGACGCCGTGGCATCCAGGACACGCACGAAGGAGCTGCCACCGTTCCAGCGGTAGACGTCGGCATTGTCGCCGGTGCCGCCCGCGCCCGGAGGCACGGCCGCGTTGTTCGTCGTGAAGTACAGCGTGTTCCCGACGACACTGATCGCGCCCATGTCGATGCCGCCCACGAGCCCGTGCGCGCTGCCGTCGAACCACAACGACCATGAGGTGCCGTCGAAGTACACGACGTCTTCGTCGGATACGCTGCCGATCCCGGGCAGGGTGACATTCCCGGAGAACGAGGCATAGAAGTGGGTGGCATCCACTCGGGAGAAACCATCCGTGTCAGCACTGCTCGGGACGTTGTACGGCGCTGCAGACAGATCGATCGACCGGCTGAACGCGGTGCCGTTCCAGACGTGGATGTCGGCATCGTCTGCGGTCCCGGACACGCCGGGCGGGTTGGTGTTTCCTGCTGTCGAGAAGTACAGGTCCGAGGCAGGCGGAGGCGTAGTCGTCGCGCCGAACTCGTCCGCGCCGCTGTCGAAGCCGCCCAGTGCCGGCCGGGCCTGGTTGTCGAAGTCCGTGGCCGGCGCGTTCACGCCTGCTGTGCTTGCCGCGCCGAGGTTGCAGGCGGGTGAGCCGGGGCAGGCGCCCAGGTGGTAGTTGCCGAGCAGGTTCGGGGGCGCTTCCAGGGTGACGAGAGTGGCGTCCACGAACGCAGGGTTCTGACGCCAGGTGGCGAAGGAAACCGAGACGTCATAGGTCGACGCCACGGCCGGATCGACAGAGCTGTTGCTCGAGCTGGTCGTGTACGCGTGGGACGCCGCGCTCTGCTGGACGACCGAGTTGGTCGGCGCAAGCACCCCGGTACCGTCGGCCACACCGAGATCCCAGTTGTTGATGTCGGCTGCGCCGGCCAGGCCGATGCCGGAGACCGTTGTGCCTGCCCGGGTGCCGGCCCGGTTGTCCCAGAAGATGTTGTTGAACGACACCGGGTTGCTGAAGGTCGGCGAGCCGGCCGGCAGTGTGGCCTGCAGCTGATCGCTGTTGGCCGAGGTCGCCAGACCGGCAGGGGCCGGTTGGCCGTCCGAGGTCACCGCTGTGGCCGTCGTCAGGTTCTTCATGATCGTGTTGTTGTAGACCCGCACGTTCGGGGCGTCGTTGATGCCGACGCCGCCGCCCTCGTGGGTGGACACGTTGTTGACGATCATGTTGTTGTAGACATTCATCGGGAAGTTGCCGGCCATCAGGAAACGGATGCCGCCACCGTCGTCATTGGCCATGTTGGCCTGGATCTGGTTGGCGTAGATGTCCACGGGACCGGAACCGGGCGAGAGCGCACCGACTGTCGCCGGCAGTTGCCCGGCGATCATGATCGCTCCACCCTCGTCGTTGGACGAGTTGAAGTAGATGCGGTTGTGGTGGATCTTGCCGCCGGGGCTCAGGCCGTATGCGCTCAGCCCGCCGCCGTACTCCAGCGAGAAGTTGCCGCAGATGTCGTTGCCGGAGACCTCATAGCCGTCGGACCCTGCGAAGAGGCCGATGCCGCCCGCCAGGTTGGTGCCCGCGTTGGCAATGACGCGGTTGTTGGCGATCCGCACGTTCTCGTTGTGGTTGCTCGTGTTCGGCGCGGCCAGGTCCGGCGTTCCGATCCGGATGGTCCCGTAACCGCCGCCATTGTTCTGCACGACGTTGTTGGTGATCTGGAGGGAGCGCACGTACGCGTTGGCGAAGATGGCTCCGCCCTGCGTCGTGATGTTCGGCGGCAGGCCGGTCGGCCCGCCGGTGAGGGCGTCGATGTTGCCGGGGAAGCCCACCTGGTCGCCGCCGCGGATGTCGAAGCCATCGATGGCTGCCGTGAATCCGCTGGTGAACTGGCGTGCTGCACCGGGTGCCGTTGTGGCGTTCGCCGACGCCAGCACGTAGATCGCTTCGCCGTCGTTCACCGCCTGGTTGCCGTCCCAGGTCAGGCCGCCGACCTTGGTGAACCAGGCCGTTGCGAGGGCGGTGTCTCCGCCGAACGCGCCGGCGTCGATGATCGATCCCGGTACGAAGGTGGTGCCCTGGAAGCCGCCGGACCCGACGCCCTGCAGCTTGACCGGAGAGGCGACGACCAGGTTCTCGTAGTATGCGCCGCGGGGGTTGGCCGCTGTGGGCGTTGCCGGGTACACGATGACCAGGTCATCGCCGTTGTTGGCGAACGCGGCGTCCAGTGCGGCCTGGATCGTTGCGTGGGTGCGGCCGGGGCCGACCTCTCGAACGGCAGGGTTGTAGCCCGTTCCGAGCACATGGAAGCTGAGCCCGTTGATGGTGCTTTGCCCGTTGCCCGATGTGATCGTGAGCTGCTGCGCCCCGACCGGGGCCGCGACCGGCACGCTGGCTGTGATCGACGTGTCGCTCCACGCGGTGATGTCGAGCGTTGTCGTGCCCAGATTGACGTGGCCCGTGCCCTGGGCCGCGCCGAAGCCGGTCCCGGCGATGGTGAAGGAGCGGCTGCCTGTTGCGGCCACGTACGGTTGCGACACGCTCAGCAGCTGTGGTGTGGCGGCGTCGAGGGCGCAGGTCACCGCCGTGTTGACCCCGGTGGTCGGTGACCCGACGTACACGCCGACCTGGGTCGGGGCGAGGTCAGTCGGAATGGTCACGCCCGGGAATGCCTCGAACTCGGTCGCGATCGAGCGATATCGGGGGTTGTAGTTTGCGTTCAGATGCCCGGGGATACCGGGGTCGTTGCCTACGAAGCGGTACATGTTGGCGCAGACACCCGAGGGGGTCGGGCAGCTGATGTGGTTCGTCGAGGGCAGCAGCACATCGTACGCGCCGTTGAAATCGGATTCGACGGTCGTGACCAGCCGGTTGGCGAAGTCATAGATCCCGACCGGTGCGAAGGCCACGCCCGTCTTCTCCCCGAAGAGCGTGGACCGCGGGTCGGTGGAGAAGTTGATGTCGTCCACGATCAGGCCGCGCAGACGGGCCGGGACGGGGACATCCGTGAAGATGTTGAACATGGGCACGACCGACTTGCCGTTGTTGACCCGCACCAGTTTGGTGTCGCAGGTCGGCTTGGCCGCGCCTTCGTAGGGTGACCCGCCGATCCCCAGGAATGTGGGGTTCGAGACTGCTGTCGAGGCCGGCACGGTGACCCCGACGGGGACCCCGTTGGTGCCGTCGCCGACCACTGCGGGGTAGTTGTCCGTCTTGCTGCCCGCGAGGTCGACGGTGTGGAGCGTTCCTGCGCATGCCGGCGGCGGCACCTGCGGAACGATCTGATCGCCGTTGCCGATGTTGATGTCCGTCTCACTGGTCACCTTGTACAGGGGGTCGCCGGTGGCATCCTGCGGGATAGCGATCTTGACCAGGTAATCGCCGCTTCCGAGCGGCTGGAAGGTTCCGCCGTCGCACACGGGGTTGGCCGGATCTGTGGCGATCAACGTGCCTGTGCAGGCGTCGGCGAAGCCGTAGTTGCCGTCAACGGCCGCACCGAAGTTGGCCGCCGATGTGCCCTGGTCGGTCGGGTACGGCCCGAACTGAACGCCCTGGATGAAGCTTGAGATGCACTCTCCCGATGTCTCCTGGTTCGGCGCGAGCACGTTCTCGTCGAAGGCCACGGAGTTGTCTGCGGCGTGAACGAGAGGCTTGCCGTCGACATCCCGGGCTACGCATCCGGTCGGGCGGCTCCAGTGTTCGGAGAGGTAGGTGTTCAGCAGCTTCCCCTTGGCCAACGACCCGTCCGGCGCGAGCTCGAACGCGTCGTTCGTGCCACCACACGGTGCGGTCGTCGTGCCGCAGTCGACCGTGGACCAGAGCTCAACGGGCACGTCGGAGACACCCGGCTGCCAGTCCTCTGATGCGGCATATTGCGGGTCGAGCTCATTGCGGGTCGTGTCGTAGCTGACCGAGCCGACGATGCCGCCGTTGCGGGGGTCGATGCCGTTGGCGCCTGTCGAATCGTAGGAGTGAACTCCCCAGTCCATCGTGCCGCTGAGGCCGATGATACTGAGCACGCTGACGTCGACGCCGGCGCCCTTCACCGTGGTCGGGGTCGGCTGGTTGTCTGACTGGTAGGTGACACCGGTCGTGTAGAAGGAGTTGTTGAAGTTCTCCATGACGGTCCACTCGCTGAGGGGGTATGCGCTCTCGAAGTGGTAGTAGCCGGTGCTGTCGGTGGTGACGAGGTTCGTCCCTCTGTCCATCAGCGAGTTGTCCTGCTTGCGCATGGTCAGCGTGAAGTTGGGCATGCCGGTCTCGCCCGGGTCTTTCACGCCGTTGCGGTTGGTGTCGTTGAAGACGTACCCGTCGTATTCGGTCCACCAGCCGCTGTCCGGCAGATTGCCCATCTTCACCGTCTCACCGTTCTTCACGGTCACATTGACCGAGTCGAGGAAGTGGTTCTGCGGCTCGTCCCACCAGCTCAGGCTGTAGTTGCCGTCGGGCACGCCCGAGATGTCGAAGGTGCCGTCCGTGCCGCCGTGACCCACCCAGACTGCCTGGTCTCCGGCCTGCAGGTCGCTGAGCGAGAGCCACGGGTTGACGATCGGCTTGCCCATCTTGCTCCCGGTCAGACCGAGCCAGTGGTTGAAGTCGCCGCCCTTGGGCGGGCTGTACTGCTTGACGTTGACGACCGCGCCAGTGATGTGGCCCGAGCCGGCGGTCAGGGTGTTCGTGGGCTTCACGAATCCGAAGATCGGCCCGGGTACGGGTTCGCCGGCCAGCAGGGCCTCGGTGTCGTATCCGGTGCTGCCCTCCATCACCCAGGCGTCGAAGTCGTGGTTTCCTTCAAGGGTCGTGGTCTGGATCCAGGTCTGGTTGGGCGGGGCCGAGGCGGTGAGCGCGTAGCGGTTGCTTCCCAGGTGGGGCATGGTCAGGATGCCGTCGGCATCGCTGACGCAGTGGCCGCCTGACCCCGCGATCGGCACGGGGAGCATGCCCGCGTCGAGGCTGGCCAAGGGGATCACGTGGCTGATCGGGTCCTCACCCTGGTACACGGTGCACAGGGGGTTGCCATAGACGTCGGTCTGCACCTCGCCGAGGGTGTCGGCGATGTGGCCGGTGAAGCCGGCCAGGCCCGGCTCGCCCTGGTCGAGGGTCCCGTTGGTCGTCGCGCTGTCCTGGAAGATCTGCGCCCGGAGCGTCGAGTCGGGAAGGGGCGTCGGCTGCAGTTCGACGGTGACGAGACCCGGGTCGGCGAGCGGAACGGTGAAGTGCGCGCCGTCGATCTTGTAGCCGTCGGAGAGCACAGAGATCAGGTAACGCCCGTTCGGCAGGGCCAGGCCGCTGGCGAAGTCGGCCTGGTCGCCCTGGCGCACGATCGGGCTCGTGGTGTGCGGAGTCTCCCTGATCGACGTCCACTCGCAGGAGCCCGGATACCCGGCGTCGAGGGTGTTGCAGCCGGAACCGAGCGCCGGCGTCCGCTGGACGGTCGAACCGGTGTTGTCCTCGTTGATCATGTAGGTGAAGTTCGGGATGGCGGCACCCTTGGCGACTCCCGCACCCGAGAAGGCGCGAGGCTCCGTGCGTGCGCTGATCACGTTCAGCGTCAGGCTGCTCGTCGTCGCGGCCTCGGCGGCGTGAACCCGGACAAGTCTCTCGTCGATTCCATGGTGACCTCCAACGTCTGGAAGGCTCCATGCTGGTCGGACGCGACCTGGCGACCAAGCCGCACCTGAGGGATGCTCGTCTCCCCAAAATTGGGGGGCGAGCACCCCTGCCCCCTGAATTGGGTGGTCGGGCACCCCCCGCGTGAGGCTTGTCGGCCCAGGGTGCGGTGGTCACGATGGGAGCCCATCCTCCCCGGAGTCCGGCGTGGCAAACCCCCGTGCCGCGCTTGTTGCCCGGGCCGGTCCGTGTCACGATGGCCGGGCATCGACCCGGTCGATCTGCCCGCCCATCACCCGAAGCTGGCTTGCGGAGGCTCATGAGTGCACCACGAGGTGTCCGTCGGATCAGCCGCCGTGCGGAAACTCACCCGGCCTCCCGACTGGCGCCTTCGCTCGCGACGATCGCGATCGTCGTGCTCGTGATCACGGGGATGCCGACGCCGGCACGGGCGGACGCCGCGCAGCCCGTGGACCAGCCGGTTCCGGTTGCAACGACCGCCCTCACGCCGGATCCGATACCCTCGCCCTCGCCCTCGCCCTCGCCCGATCCAACACCCGCGACGGCGACGGCACCACCGACGGCGACGCCTGAACCCACGCCCACTCTGGCACCGTCGCCAGAGCCCGCGCCGACGGCGACGCCGGAACCCTCGCCCGCTCCTACGCCGGCACCGACGCCGACGCCGACGCCGACGCCCGAACCAACGCCCGCTCCTCTTCCGACGTCGACACCGACACCGACACCGACGGAGACCCCGGAACCAACGCCCAGTCCTCTCCCGACGGCGACGGCGACCCCGGAACCCACGCCGACACTGTCGTCTACCCCGCCGGCGTCCCCGTCGGCCCGGGCGCTGGTCGCGCCGGAACCCCAGCAGGCTTTCGGCCCGCCGGCACCCTCCGTGACGGCGGCCGCACGACAGGCAGTCGCTGCCGCCCGCGCCGCCGACGCCGCGAGGGCACTGACGGAACAAGCCTCCGCCCGCCGCGCCGCCGCAGTCGCGGCCGCCCAGTCCCGCCTGCGCGCTGCGGAAACCAGGCTGGGTGCGGCGAAGCTTGCCGACGCCTCAGCCCACGCCGACTACGAGGCCGCTGTCAGTCGGGCCGACCTCGTGCATGCGCTCAGGGAACGCGCAGGAGCCACCGCCGACGCGTCCCGCCGGGTGCTGGCTACGCTCGTTCGCGGCCTGATGCAACAATCCGGCAACAGCACCCTCGACGTGCTGCTCGACGACAGGGCAGACCATGACCTGCTGTTTCAGCTCGGCACACTGGATACCCTGTCCAGGCTGACCGCGAATCTCGACGACGTGCGCAGTCGCGTCGCCGCGGACGTCGAACGGGAGCAGGCGCTCGAGAAGCAGGATGCCGCCGCTCAGGCCGTCATCGCCGCGGTCCCCGTTTCCGCCGCCCGCGCGGCGGTCGTGGCGGCGCAGGACGACGTCACCGCTGCATCCACCGCCCTCGCCGACCTTGCCCGGTCAGCTCCGGCAGCCACGGCGGCGAGCGAGGTCCAGCCGTTCCCGGCAACTGTGCCCGTCGCGGACACCGGGCGTCTCAGCGAACAGGGCTGGACCAGACCAGCCGCAGGGCGCATTACCGATGCGTTCGGCCCGCGTCTCGTGCACCCGGTTGCCGGGGTCGGTGACTTCCACCGGGGGACGGACATCGGCGCCGGGTGCGACGCGGCCATCTATGCGGCGACCGACGGAGTCGTCGAGGCCGCCGGCGTACTGGGCACCTACGGCAACTGGATCCTGATCGACCACGGGAATGGCATCTCGACCGGCTATGCGCACATCGCCCCAGGGGAGACCCTGGTCAGCGTCGGTGAGCACGTCGTTGCCGGCCAGGTGATCGCCGGGGTCGGGAGCACAGGCGCCTCGACCGGCTGCCACCTGCACTTCGAGGTCAGGATCGACGGGACCGCCGTCGACGCCGTCCCGTTCCTGGCCCTCCGTGGCGTGAACCTCGGCACCTGAATCGCTCGCAATCACGACCGCCGCCAGACCACTCGACCTCTGCGCGCCTGGCCGGGAATCACCTGACCTTAAAGAAAAGTTGTATACAACATCTGGGGGTTTCCCTTAGGGTGAAACCGGAAGTAGACGGGAGGGAATGGCCCTCCCGCCCTCCCGCGCACCTGCACAGCAGGATAGGGCAGTGGCTTCCTTTTCCTGGGGGCCCCATGCACCTGCGCAACCTGAAATCATCTCCCCGGCGGGTGCTCGTGACGGGTGCCGCCTTCACCCTCGGCCTTCTGCTCGCGGCCGGCGGGGCCGGGGCAGCGCACGCTGCCGGCTCGGTCCAGGCCGTCATCGGCCTCGGCACCCTGGACAGCTTCGGAGTGCTCGGACACACGACGGTCACCAACACGGGCGCGACCACGATCACGAACGGTGACCTCGGCCTCAGCCCGGGAACCTCCGTCACGGGGATCGCCCCGGTCACGATCGACAACGGCGTGGTCCACGCCACCGACGCCCAGTCCGAGCTCGCCCAGGCCGACCTGACCACTGCCTTCAACGATGCGGCCAGTCGGGTGCCCGACGTCTCCAACCTCATCGACCTCGCCGGCCAGACCCTCGCCCCCGGCGTCTACGCCGGCGGCGCGCTCTCCCTCAGCGGCACAGTCACCCTGGCCGGAAGTGCAAGCTCGGTCTTCATCTTCCAGGCCGCGAGCACGCTGATCACTGCGTCATCGAGCACCGTCGCCTTCTCCGGCGGCGCGAACGCGTGCAACGTCTTCTGGCAGGTCGGCAGCTCGGCGACGCTCGGCAGCGGATCCGTCTTCGCCGGCACGATTCTCGCCCAGACGTCGATCACCGCCGAGACCGGCGCCACGGTCGCAGGCCGACTTCTCGCGAGCACCGGCGCCGTCACCCTGGATTCCAACGTGATCACCCGGCCCAGCGACTGCGCGGCGCGGACCGCGATCGTCGCGAGCACGCCGACGGCGGCGCAGACCGCGGCGGCCGCCGCAGCGGCGCAGGCCGCCGCCGAGGCCGCA
>NZ_SOFK01000032.1:0-199171 GCF_004402675.1 Cryobacterium sp. MDB2-A-1
CGCGCAGTGGCAGGCGGCCCTGGACCCCGACGGGGTCCTCCCAACCGAGGACCTGTTCGAGGCAAAGTCCAACATCGGCTTCGGCCAGTTGAAGAACGGGTTGTATCCGGTGAAGGGTGGGGTGACGCCGGAACTGTTCGGGATCATGAACACGATGTTCGACGCCTTCCTGAGCTTCCATGCCCGGCCCGCGTTCCCCACCGCCGAGGAACAGGCCCTGATGGATTCGGGGCAGATGATCCCCGGCGCCGAATCAGCGGACGGCGACGCCGACACGGGCCCGGATCTGGACGTGATCGAAGCGGAGCTGCGGGAGCGGCGGGCGGATACCCGCACGGGTGGGGAGAAGCGCGCGGACATCCTCCGGGCGTTGTTCGAACACGCCGCCCGGGACGAGGACACCCCGTCGATGGGCGGGTCGGCGCCGACGGTGATGGTGCACGTGAATGCAGCGGACCTCGCCTCGGGGGTCGGGGTGGGGTGGATCGACGGGGTCGAGGCCCCCGTGTCTTTGAAGACGGTGCATCAGCGCATCTGTGACGGCGGCTTCCAAGGGGTCCTCTTCGGGGCGAACAACGAAGTGCTCAAGCTCGGTCCGGAGCGGCGCTATTTCAACCGGGCGCAACGCCGGGCGATCACCGCCCGGGACGGCGGCTGCATCATCCCCGGGTGCAAAGCCCCGGCGCACTGGGCCGAAGTACACCACGTGAAGCCCTGGGCCAAGGACGGCCCGACGACCGTCGACAACGGGGTCCTGCTCTGCTGGTTCCATCACCACACGATCGACACCTCGGGGTGGGAGATCCGCATGGTGAAAGGCTCACCACAAGTCCGGGCCCCCGGACTCATCGACCCGCAACGACTCTGGCGGCCGCCGAACAGGCACCGCGCCCACCAAGTCCTCACCGGACCACCCAACCGCGACTGACCAACCGTGACGTGACCAACCGCGACGGGGCACGGCCTCCGTCAGCGGACCGGGAGCGACTCGAGGTCGAGGTCGGCTGCGGCGAGCACATCGGCACCGGCATCGCGGAGTGCGGCCATGAAGGCGGCATGAACGGATGCCCCCGGAACCTCAGTGCCCTGGAACTCGAAGGCGGGCGCCGCGCAGGCGTTGTGCACGATGGTGACGGCGAAGCCGAGGTCGAGGGCGGCCCTCGAGGTCGCATCGATGCACATGCTGCTCATCATGCCCATGACGACAAGGTGGTCGATGTTCTCAGCGCGCAACAGCCGTTCGAGGCCGGTGTCCACAAAGGCGTTCGCGGAGCCCTTGGTGAAGTGGCGCTCCGGTGTCACCGGTGCCACGAGCGGGTAGATCTCGACGCCTGTGGTCCCCGGGACGAAGAACGTCGCATCCGCTTCGGTGGCGATGTGCTGGAAGTGTATGACGGTCGTGCCGGTTGCACGGGCAGAGTCGAGGACGCCCCGGGCAACCACCGCGGCGGACTCACTCCCGGAGAGGGGATATGCGCCCCCGGGGAAGTAGTCCTTCTGGATGTCAATGACCACAATTCCAGTGCTCACACCTGCTCCGCTTCGTTTCCTGTGCCGATTCCCCCACACGACTCTAATTGTTACGGGCCGGATTTGCAGTGTCACGGCGCTGCCGTATTCTCGGCTCCATCCTCCCCGTTTCATTTCCGATCCCGCAAGGACATCGTGACCGCCACATATACCGGAATCTCCGTCGAATTGCCCGTGCTGACCTGGGGCGATCCCGCCGCGTCGCGGAGCGTGCTGCTGCTTCACGGACTCACGTCCGCGGGAGCGGTCTGGTGGCGAGTCGCGAGCGGACTCGCTGCGGAGGGATGGTTCGTGGTCGCTCCCGACCAGCGTGGCCACGGTCGGGCCCCGCGCACGACCTCGTATCCGCTGGAGGGATTCGTCGCCGACACGCTGCGGCTCCGCCCGGCGCCGGGGAAGCCCTGGGACCTGGTCATCGGGCACTCGCTCGGCGGCGTTGTCGCGCTCCTCGCCGCGGCGGGCAGCGACGACTGGACTCGGAGCGTTTTGCTTCTCGACCCACCGCTCACCCTCGGACCGGACTCGGTCGCACCGCTCCTCGCCGAAACGATCGCGGAGATCACCGATCCGACAACGGCGGGAATACTCAGCCAGAACCCGGGCTGGCACGCGGAAGACGCGCACCAGAAGGTGGAGGCCGCACGTGTGGTCAGCCCGTTCACGGTCGAGCGCGTGCTGAGCGACACCAGCCCCTGGGATCTCGAACCGCACCTCGACGACGTCCGGGTGCCGGTCAGGCTCCTCGGCGCGGACCCCGCGTCGGGCAGCGCATCGGTGCTTCCCGAACAGGGCGAGCGCCTCGCAGCCCGGCACGCGAACCTCAGCTACGCGTTCGTTGCGGGTGCAGGGCATTCGATTCACCGGGACTCGGCGGATCGCGTGATTGCCGAGGCGCTCGGGGCCGCGATCACGGCCGCGCGTACAACCAGTCCATAACCGCTGGACACGCCTCGAGCACGGAAATGTGGCCGTCGTCGGGGCGCAGCCGGAGCTCGGCTCGGGGAAGGCGCCGACTCAGCCAGTCGGCGTGAGACGGCGGGACCACCCGATCCCTGACGCCCTGGAGGAGCAGGACCGGCGCGGAGACCGCGGAAACGGGGAAGCCCCACGCGGCCACGAAGGCGAGATCATCATCGATCAGGCCCTCCGGCCCCGCCTCCGAAGCCAGGCCGACATCGGTGCCCAGGGAGGTCCACGCGCCCGCCAGTGCGTCGTAGTCCGCCTCGATGAAGCTGTCCGGGTCGAAGTCCACGGTTTCCTCGTACGTTGTGCGCTCCGCGCGACCGAGCAGTGCCGCGCGAAGGGACGCTCCGTCCGTGGCCATGCCGGCGAACCAGTCGATACCGTCGGCGTCGAGCGGGGCCAGACTCGCGAGGCAGCCCACTGCCGAGACTCGCTCCGGCAGCAGGGCGGCGCAAGCGAGGGCGTGCGGACCGCCGCCGGACGCGCCCATGACGGCGAATCGGGCGATGCCGAGCGCGTCGGCAAGCTGTTCGACGTCGGTGGCCGCGGCGGCCACGTCACGACCCGGCAGCGCAGACGAACCGCCGTAGCCGGGCCGGCCATACGAGATGAGACGGATGCCGCGAGCGGCCGCCGCGGACAGCAACGGCTCGAGCAGGGCTCCCGTCTGGGGTGAACCGTGCTGCCAGAGCACGGTGAAGGCCGAGTCGAGTTCGTGGTCGGCGGCGCTGTCGTGCACGCGGAGCGTGCGACCGTCGCGAAGGTGCAGGTCCTGAATGAACACCATGGAGACATCCTAGGCAGGGGCGGGCAGGACACAGGCGTGAAACCGGAAGAGCCGGGCCGGGAGAAGTGTCTCTCCCGACCCGGCTCTTCCGGTCACTGAGTGGTGGCTACTCGCGCTACTCGCGCGGGAGTCCTGCCGGGTTCACGAGGGACTCGGTGACGCCCTCGGACGTGAGGCCCCAGCGGGCGAGAACGTCGCCGTATTGACCGCCCGTGATCGCCTTGTTGAGCACGATGCTGACGCCCTCGATGAGGCCGTTGCCCTTCTTGGTGCCCGCAGCGATGTTGGCGTGCGCCGGGTAGCCGCCGTTGAAGGTGCCGACGAGCCTGGTCTCACCGTTCTGGGCTGCTGCGTAGGCAGAGGTCGCGTTCGGTCCGAAGTTGGCATCGGCGCGCCCGGACTGCAGGGCGAGGTTCGCGGCTGCGGTGTCGTCGAAGTACTGGTACTCGACGGGGGCGAGGCCCTTGGCGATGTTCTCCTTGTCCCAGCCCTGGAGGATCTTCTCCTGGTTGGTCCCGGAGCCGACGATGACCTTGAGGCCGGCGACGTCCTTGGCTTCCTTGATGGACGAGATCTTCGAGTCGCTCTTCACGTAGAAGCCGAGGAGGTCCTCGCGGTAGCTCGCGAAGTCGTAGAGGTCCTTGCGGGCCTCGGTCACGGTGACGTTGGACGTGATCAGGTCGTACTTGCCGGACTGGATGCCGAGGGGCCAGTCCGCCCACGCTGCCGGCTGCAGGTTGAGCTCGAGGCCGAGACCATCGGCGATGAGCTGGGCGATGTCGGTTTCGTTGCCGATCAGGGTCGTGTCGTCGGTCGCGAACAGGCCAAGGGGAGCGACGTACGGGCTGACGACGACCGTGAGCTTGCCGGCCTCGATCGGGGTGAAACCGCTCTTCTTGATGGCCGCGATGGCCTCGGGCACCTTGTCGAGACGGATCCGGTCCTGCTTCGGGCCGAGGTTGAACCTCACAGGTGCGGCGGACGCCGAGGGAGAGGCCGCGCCTGCGGCCTGGGCCGAGCTGTTGCCGGTGCCGGCCAGGACGGCCGCGGTGATGCCGCCTGCGACGAGAGCAACGGCGGCGATGCCTCCGATGATGACCGCGGTTTTCTTCTTAATTGCCATTGTGTGCCTCTATTTCTGTGCGGTTCTGTTTGTGAATGCTGCTGTGCAGGGTGGGTGGTGGCTGATTGGCCCGGAACGCGTTTAGAGCACGCGACCCAGGAATTCTTTGGTGCGCGGGTGCTTTGGCGAACCGAAGACCTGCTCGGGGGGACCGACTTCGAGGACGTGCCCGGCGTCGATGAACACGATCCGGTCGGCGACCTCGCGGGCGAATCCGATCTCGTGGGTCACGATGATGAGCGTCGTGCCGAGTTTGGCCAGGTCTCGGATCACGTCCAGGACCTCTCCGACGAGCTCGGGATCGAGCGCCGATGTCGGTTCGTCGAAGAGCAGCACCTTGGGCTGCAGGGCCAGGGCCCGCGCTATCGCGACGCGCTGCTGCTGGCCGCCGGAGAGTTGGCGGGGATAGGCGTCCGGCTTGTCGGCGAGGCCCACCTTCGCGAGGAGTCCGAGGGCGAGTTCGCGGGCATCCGACTTGCCCAGTCGCCCGAGAGCGACGGGAGCGACGGCGATGTTCTCTGCGGCCGTGAGGTGCGGGAAGAGGTTGAAATTCTGGAAGACGACGCCAACGTTGGTGCGCCGCTTCAGGATCTCGCGTTCCTTCAGCTCGAAGAGCCGGTCACCGCGCTGCTCGTACCCGATGAGCTCGCCGTCCACGGTGACCCAGCCCCTGTCGACGCTCTCGAGGTGGTTGATTGTGCGGAGCAGGGTGGACTTGCCGGACCCCGACGGCCCGAGGATCGCGACGACCTCCCCGGGCTGCACGATCAGGTTCACGTCGTGCAGGACTTCGTGGCCGGCGTAGCTCTTGGAGACGCCGCGAATTTCGACGAGGCCGCGGGTCGCCGGTGCGGTCAGCGTGCCGGAGGCCTGGGTTACTGCGATGCTCATGATCCGTTTCCGCCGATCCGGGTGGCGGGGGTTTCGGGTTTCTCGTCGAGCCGCGCCCATTGGGTCTTCACCCAGCCGCGTGCCGCCTGGATGGGCGTCGGCGGAACCACTCTGAGGGCACCTCTGGCGAAGTGGCGCTCCACATAGAACTGGGCGACGCTCAGCACGGTGGTGAAGATGATGTACCAGACCACCGAGACCAGCAGCAGCGGGATCACCTGCTGGTTGCGGTTGTAGATCACCTGGGTTACGTAGAAGAGTTCGCCGAGGGCGATGACCGACACGATCGAGGTGCCCTTGATCAGGCCGATGATCTCGTTGAAGGCGTTCGGGAGAATCGCCCGGGCGGCCTGCGGCAGGATGATCCGCAACACCCGTACGTGCCGGGGGAGTCCGAGGGCGGCAGCGGCTTCCAGCTGGCCCTGGTCGACCGAGAGGATTCCGCCGCGGATGATCTCGGCGGAGTACGCCGCCTGGTTGAGCGAGAGTCCGAGCACCGCGGCAGCGAACTGGCTGACCAGGGTCACGGTGTCGAAGCTCCAGAAGTAGTTGTCGGTGAACGGGACGCCGAGCCCGAGGCGCGGGTACAGGTAGCCGAGGTTGTACCAGACGAGCAACTGGACGAGCAGCGGAACCGAGCGGAAGAACCAGATGAACGACCAGGACACGCTGTTCAGGATCGGCGACTTCGACAGCCGGGCGAGGGCGAGCAGTGTGCCGAGGACGAACCCGATCGTCCCGGAGACGACCGTGAGGGCGAGTGTCAGCTGGATGCCCTTGATAATAGCCGGTGCGAAGAAGTAGGTCGCGAAGATCGGCCAGCCGTATTTGTCGTTCGTGGCGAGGCTCCAGAGGAACTGCAGCACGACGAAGAGCACGAGGGCGCCGAAGATCCAGCGCACAAAGTGGCGGGTGTGCACGACCTTGAGGGCGGCGAAATCGGGCGAATTCCGGTTCACGACCTGGTTCACGTCTCGGCGAGAAGCGGACGAGTCCTCGGTCGGCGCCGCCGACCGGTGTTCCTTCACGGTGTCCGTCATGGTCTCAGTCGCTTTCGGGGATCAGTGCGACGAAGCGCGGGTTGTCAGCGTGTTCACGCCGGATGGCTGCATAGTGCGCCGCCGTGATGCCGGCAACGTCGAGTTCCTGGGCGTCGAGGCTCTTCGCGAAGGCGTGGATGACCACCTCGTCGGGGGTGAGCGCGGTGTCGAAGAGCGGCGTGTAGCCGGTGACGAGGTAGAGGTTCTTCGCTTCGGGCTGGCGGGGGCCTGTCGTCAGGAACACCCGGTCGTAGCCGCGCCTGGCGGACTCGGCTTCGAGTTCGGCGACGACGAGCCGGGCCAGGCCCTGACGCCGATGGGTCGCGGCGGTCCAGATGCGCTTGAGCTCTGCGGTGCGCTCGTCGAACCGTTTGAACGCGCCACCGGCGATCGGGATGCCGTCGCGCACCAGCACGACGAAGGCTCCGTCGGGCGCCGCGAAGGCGTCGACCGGGTACCGGGAGATCTCGGTGGAAGCACTCTCGCCGAAGTATGAGCCGTACCGGGAGTGGTACTCCGCGGCGAGGTCCGTCAGCAGCGGCTGGGCGAGCGGGTCGTCGTCGGCGACGTAGACGAAGGTGTCTCGCGTGGTGGTGGTGCCGGCAAATTCGATGCTCACGGGGTGCCTGCCTTTCTCGTGGGTGGCGGTGGGAAGCGATGGGGAGCCAGGAAGCGGGACGACCCCGCTGGAGTTGAAACCTAAGGGGGTCTCCGAAGCGGCGCCAACGCATCCGCTTCACAATTCGTCACCTCGTCACGGCGCGACACATTGGGCGGGATTTGTCGCCGTCGAGACGACTCTTGTGTCATGAGCGACTCCAGAGGCACTGACCCCACGGGACCCGACCGCGCCCCGGCCATCGCGATCATCGGCGGCGGGCCCCGCGGATCCGGCGTGCTCGAACGCCTCGCGGCAAACCTCGACGAAACGTGGGGGAGGGACCGGCCCCTGGTCGTGCACGTGATCGACCCGTTCCCACCCGGAGCCGGCCGGATCTGGCGGCACGACCAATCCCCGCTGCTCAAACTGAATTCCCTCGCCGAGGACGTCACGATGTTCACCGACGAGACGTCGGTCATCGAGGGCCCGATTCTGCCCGGACCATCCCTGATCGAGTGGGCCGCCGGCGTCAGGGCCGGAACGATCGAGATCCCCGCGATCGACGGTGCCGGAAAGGACGGTGCCGGAAAGGACGGTGCCGGCGAGATCGATGCGGTCCTCGCCGCCGAGATCGCCGGCCTCACCGGGGCGAGCTTCCCGACCCGTCGCCTGCAGAGCCTCTATCTCGCCTGGTTCCATGAGGAGGCCGCCGCCGCACTGGGGCCGAACGTGACCGTCGAGTCCCACCGGGCCACCGCCATCCGGGTCGACGACATCGACGACGCCGCCGGCCAGATCGTGGTCCTCTCGACCGGGGTCACCCTGAACGTCGATCTCGTGCTCTACTCCCTCGGTCACAACGGTGCCGACCCGTCCCCAGAGCACACGGCCCTCACCGAATTCGCCCGCCGTCATGACCGCTACTACCTGCCGCCCGCCTTCACGGCGGATGCCGACACGAGCGCGCTCGAGCCAGGCGAGCGGGTCATCGTGCGCGGCTTCGGCCTGGCCGCGGTGGACCTCACCGTGCTCCTGACCGAGGGCAGGGGCGGCCGCTTCACCCGGCTGCCCGATGGGCGGCTGCACTACGCGCCGTCCGGGCTCGAACCCCGGGTACTGATCGGGTCGCGCAGGGGAGTGCCGTACCACTCCAAGATCAGCTCGACCATCGTCGGGGAGCCACCGGTTCCCCGGTTCTTCACGCCCGACGTTGCCGCGGCCCTCGACAGGGACAGCTCGAGCCTCGACTTCACGAGCGATGTCTGGCCACTGATAGCGCAGGAAATGGTCTGGGGATACTACCGGGAGCTTTTCACCGGACACCCCGAGCGGGTGTCCGCGTCCTGGGCGGACTTCTCCGACCGTTTCGACGCGATCGACCCGAGGGCGCTGCCGGTCGCCGCCGCACGGCCGGAACGGTCAGGGGAACGTGCGGCGAGTCATCCGCTCACCGAGTGGGGTGCCGACACGTTCCTCATCGAGCAGGATGCGGCACGCTTCCGCGCCCTCGTCGAGTCAACCGTCACCGACCCGATCGACCGGCTGTTCCTGCCCGACTTCGACCGTCCCCTCGACGGCCTTCGGTTCGAGTCGGTCGCCGAGCTCCAGGATGCCCTGCGCGACTATATCCGCCGCGATCTCACCCTCCGCACCGCGCCGGAGCACAGCGCGACCTTCGCCCTGTTCATCGCCCTGCTCCGGAGCCTCTTCGCGCTTTCGGACATCATCGATTCACCGAAATGGAGCGCGCAGTCACGGGTGCGTGACATCCACGGCTGGTGGCTCGGCTACTTCAGTTTCATCGCGAGCGGTCCGCCTGGCCACCGGCTCGAGGAACTCCTCGCGCTCTCCGAAGCCGGCATCGTCGAATTCCTCGGTGGCGACCTCTGGGTCGAGACCGACGAGGTGACGGGCCTGTTCCGGGCCGGAAGCGCGAACCTCGACCGGGTCGTCACGGCGACCGCACTCGTCGACGCGCGACTTCCCGACACCGTGGTCTCCGCGAGCGACAACCCGCTGCTCAGGTCGCTCCTCGACTCCGGCGCCGGTGTCGAGGAGCAGGCGACGGATGCCGGCTTCACCGGGAGCACGGGACGTCTCGCGGTGCGCCAGGCCGACACCCGGGTCCTGACGCCGGACGGAGACCACCACCCGCGACGATTCGCCATCGGGCCGTACACGAACTCGCCGTTCGTCGGCGCCTTCTCCCGCCCGCGCACGAATGCGATCTCCTTTCGCGAGAACGACAAGGTCGCCAGGGCGCTCCTGGTCCACCTCGACAGCCTCGTGGGCGACCCGGGGCGCACTCGGCTGCCGGCCGACCTGGCCGCGAGCACCCGATGATCCGGGCGCTGTGGGCGTTCCTGGCGAGTTGCCCGGTGCCGGCCGATGAGACTCTGCTTGCGACCTCGTCGCCCTATGTCCTGCGTCTCGTTGATGACGGCGTCGCCCCCTTCGACAGAAAGGACGAGCTCACCACCTGAATTGCACCGCGGCGTGCCCGAGAGGACGAAGGGACCGGTTTCATATTCCGGTAATCGCAGGTTCGAATCCTGCCGTCGCGTCACGACCCGTCGACGCTAGGCACTGGCGCGCGATAATGCCAGCGATCACGCATTCTTTACGACATGTTTCCGTCCGCGACGGGATGTGTCGGCCGGGACCCCGGCCCGAATCGACCCGGCCTAGCGTCGACCCATGACGAATCACACCTCCCCGGCGTTCGACGCCGACTGGTCGGAGCGCGACGGCCACCTCGTGCTCGGTGCGATGGTGCGCACCCTGGGGTCCTTCCCGTCCGGTTGGAGGTATCCCGGTGCGCACAACGACCCTTCGACCGATCCCCGCGCGCTCAAGCGCCTCGCGCTCGCCGCGGAGAAGGCCGGCTTCGACTACCTGTTCCTCGGTGACTGGCTCGCGACGGATCCGGAGCTCGAGTTCTCGGACCCGCACCTGCTCTCCCGCGTCGACTCGATGAGCACAGCGGCTTACCTCGCGGCGATCACGCGACGGATCGGTCTGGTCGGAACAGTGGAGACCGCCCACTCCGAGCCATACGCGACGGCCAGGGCCGCTGCGTCGATCGACCGGCTCAGCGGAGGGCGCTTCGGGCTGAACCTCACCGTCGGATCCGATGCCAAGGTCGAGGCGAATTTCGGGCCGCCCGGAGCCCGCACCCACCTCGACCGCTTCGACGTCGCAGACGAATACGTCACCGTGCTCCGCGGCCTCTGGGACACCTGGGGCGAGAACGCCTTCACCAGGAACGTCGCGAGCGCCGCCATCATCGACCGGTCCAGGGTCACGCCCCTTGAGCACGTCGGACCGGCCTTCGCGGTGGCCGGTCCCCTCAATGTGCAACGACCCGTCCAAGGCCATGTCCCGCTCGTCCACGCCGGCACTTCGCGTCGCGCCCAGCAGTTCGCGGCCGAGCAAGCCGACATCTACGTGGTCGCACCGACGAGCCTGGGCGACGCCGCCGAGTTCTATCACGACACCAAGGCCAGGGTCGAGGCGGCCGGCCGTGCGGCATCCGCCCTGACCATCGTCGCCCTCGTCCTTCCGATCGTCGGCGAGACGCGAGCGGATGCCTGGGCCGTCTACGACCGGCTCGTGGACCTGTTCCCCGTCGACGACGGCACCCCGGAAGCGGCGGACCTCGACCTGCCCGCCAACCGGAACATCCGGCACCTGCGCCAGGTCATCGGGCTTCCGCTCGTCGAGAGACGCTTCGACGAGGCCGTCACCCCCGGCACCGCGAGCCGTTTCACCGCGGCGGGCGCCCGTCTCGTCGACGTGGTCACCCGCCGCTCCGGTCGCACGATCGGCGGCAAGCGGCCGGTCACCTATCGGCACCTCCTCGTCGCCCACCTGATCAGGTCCCCGATCGTGGTCGGGTCGCCCGCCGATATCGCCGACCACCTCGAAACCTGGTTCCGGGCGAGTGCGGTCGACGGCTTCAACGTACTGAACGCCTTCCTGCACGAACAGTTCGAGACCTTCGCCCGTCTCGTCGTGCCCGAACTCCGCAGTCGCGGGCTCATCAGGGACGAGTACGAGGCCACCACTCTCCGCGGTCACCTCGGTTCTCCACTGCCGACCGCGCCATTGCCGGCGCTCGCCGCCGCGACCGCCCCCACCACCCGCACCGACTGAAGGACAACCATGACCGAATCACACGTGACCGAGACGCCGACCGAGACGCCGACCGAGACGCCGGCCAGGCCCCTCCGCGTCGTCGCCGTGTCCGGCAGCCTGCACGCGCCCTCGAAGACGACGGTTCTCCTCAAGGAAATCCTCGCCTCCGTCGGCCGGGAACTCCCTATCGCCGCGCATCTCATCGGCGTGCACGAGATCGGCGAGCAGTTCGCCGGCGCGTTGCGACGCGACCAGCTGCCCGCAACGATCGAGGCCGAACTCGACTGGATCGAGGGCGCCGACCTGCTCATCGTGGCGAGCCCGGTCTACCGGGCGTCGTTCACCGGACTGTTCAAGCACCTCTTCGACTTCGTCGACCAGTACGCCCTCGTCGACAAGCCGGTGCTGCTCGCGGCCACCGGGGGGAGCGACCGCCACGCCCTGATCATCGAGCACCAGCTCCGCCCGCTGTTCGGATTCTTCCAGGCGCTCACCCTCCCGATCGGCGTCTACGCGAAGGATTCCGACTTCACCAACTACCGGGTCTCGAGCCTCGACCTGCAGGAGCGCATCGATCTCGCGGTCACACGCGCCCTGCCCTTGATTCGCAGCAGGCGGGAGAGCCTCGAAGCGGCTCTGTGACGCCGCTTTACCTTTCATGACCTGCCCGATTCCCTCACCGTGTTGCCGGACGCTAGATTGCCGGACATGACCTCCCCAGCCTCAGTTCCAGCATCAGCGCCCACGCCGTCCCCGTTCCGTCTCGGCTTCCTCGCGTTCGTCGAACACGGCGGTGTCGCCGGCGCCACGTCGCAGGGCCTGCAGGACGGAATCGACCTGTTTCGGCACGCCGACGAACTCGGTTTCGACACCGGCTGGGTGCGACACCGGCACCTCGAGAAGTACCTCTCCTCGCCGCTCACCTTCCTCTCGGTCGTCGCCCAGCACACCGAGGGCATCAGGCTCGGCACCTCCGTGACCCCGTTGCGGTTCGAGAACCCGGTGCGACTCGCCGAG
Source organism: Cryobacterium sp. MDB2-A-1 (assembly GCF_004402675.1). Taxonomy (NCBI): domain Bacteria; kingdom Bacillati; phylum Actinomycetota; class Actinomycetes; order Micrococcales; family Microbacteriaceae; genus Cryobacterium; species Cryobacterium sp. MDB2-A-1. The sequence continues at coordinate 12,090 of NZ_SOFK01000032.1, forward strand.
GAGGCGGCCACCGCCGACCTCCTCACCGATGGACGCCTCGAGGTCGGCTTGAGCTCCGGCTACGCCCAGTCAGAAGGCATCTTCGGCCCCGTCTACGGTGCCATCACCGGCTCGCTCAGAGAAGAGGCGGATGCCCGGCTCGCCTCCTTCCGTTCGGCACTCCGCGGCGACACCCTCGCCATCGCCGACGCGAGCTTTCCCGCCTTCCCTGCCGGCACGCCACTCACTGCCCAGCCGCTGAGCCCGACCCTCTCCGACCGCCTCTATTACGGCGCAGGCGCGACCCCGAGCGCAGTGCGCACCGGCCAGCAGGGCCTCCGCCTGCAGCTCTCGACCCTCAACACGGAACCGAGCGAGCTTTCCTTCGAGGAAGCCCAGCTCGAGTCGATCACCGCGTACCGTGCCGCCCACGCCGCTGTCACCGAGCGACCGTCCTACGCACTCGTCGGACGTCAGGTGCTGCCGATCCTCTGCCGGGACGACGCTGACGAATTCGCCTGGCTGATCGAGCGCGACGAGGAGCGGCAGCGCGCCCACGGCACTCCCGGAGCCGCCCTGCCGTTCCAGTTCGGCAAGGTGCCTTCCGGCGATCCGGACGACATCATCGAGGCCCTCCTCGCCGACGTCGCCTTCCGTGGTTCCGACGAGCTCGTGATCGCCCTTCCCTTCGACCATCCGCCGGCGGGGTTGCACCGCATTCTCACCGCCGTGGCCGAACGCATCGCCCCCGCCCTCGGCTGGACGCCGCGCCGTTAGGCCCCATCCGCGAATACCCGGCCGCCCATACAGATCCGGGTGGCACTGTCAACCCCCTTTTGCCGGAACTGACGGCCCGTAGCGTGAAAGGACGCACAGCGACGTGCGCGCGAATCCCTCGGTTCGCGAGCTCAGCAAGGACAGCGCCATGAACACACTCAGCCTCACCCACTTTTCACAGCGCGGGCAGCGGCAGGGAGACGACAGTCATTCGTCGCTGCTCCTTGCTGATGCTCTCCGCTTCGCCAGGACGGCCTGCGCGGGGAAACGTGACGAGGCAGGGGAGGCGGCCATCGAGCATCCGCTTCGTGTGATGGCCGCACTGGCCCGCGAGGACGAGAAAGTCGTCGCCCTGCTGCACGACACCTGCGCGTCGTCCGGCCCCGGCCTGGCCGGACTGCGCGGCTTCGTACCCAACCGGCTGCTGATGGCCGTCACTGCGCTTGGGCACGGCTTCGAGGAAACGGACGAGATCTCGTTCCGGTTCCTGCTCGCCGACCCGATCGCCCTCGCCGTGAAGCTCGCCTGCGTCGGAGACCTCACCGATCCGGGGCGGCTCGCCCGACTTGACCCGTTTACCCGTCGACGCCGGGAAATCGCGGGTGCTGCCGCCGCGCGCGGACTCGGGACAACCCTCGACGCGATCCGCACTCCGTTCGCAACGCCGTGATCGCCGAATAACGGAGTACGCTCAGTTTTAGGGCATACTCCCCACTACGGGGGTGTCGCCCCGACCGTGAGGAGTGCACCATGGCGCACGCCACCGAGAATCGATGAGCTTTTCGGCGGGCACTTCTTCGCGACCAACTTCTGGCAGATGTGGCGCACGACATTCGCCTTCCAGAACTGGCACTCCGCCGCCGAACTGCGTCGGTACTTCAAGCGCTTCATCCAGGAATTCGACCGGATCCACCTCCTGTCCGGCGTCAGCCGGACCACGTACAACCAATACGATTCGATGGTCGTGCCGACGTCGACTTCGCCGCGGCTCTGGAACCACGCCGGGCGACCCGGCTTCACCTCGAGAACGCCGAGGGGACATCCGCTCTCGACCTCGACGACAACACCTTCATCACAATCGGTTCGATCACTGACAAGAAGATGTCCGAGGCGACGGGCGAAGAGATCCTGACGGAGCTCGTGCACCAGCTCGGCTTCGAGGACATCCTCGACGAGGTGCTCGCGTCGACCGACGTGACAACGGTCATGATGCCGTATGCGTCAGCCCTCTTTAGCCGGCGCGTGCCGGAGGACCGGCCGAAGGTGCTCCCGGACGGCGCGGAGAACTTCGCCTTCCTCGGCCAGTTCACCCCACTACCCGAGGACGTCGTCTTCACGGTCGAGTACTCCGTGCACGGCGCCATGCAGGCGGTCTATACGCTCTTCGACGTCGAGAAGCCCATCCCGCCGATCTATCACGGGTTACTGGACCCGAAGGTCGACCTGCACGCGCTCGCAGCGGCGTTCCGGTAACCCGCTTCCCCCGCGTCCTGTGTCCGCGAGAGCCCGCCGCACCGCTACCCGACGGCGCGTTCGATCCCCGCCGCGGCGTAGATGGCATCGATGGCCGCCATGTTGCCGACGGAATCGTCCCCCTCGGTGAGGAGCGGCTCGCCGCTCGCAAGGCCGCGCACGACCGCATCGAGCTGGTGATCGTAGGTCTCGTTGCCGCGAACGGTGAGCCAGCGTTCGATTCCCCGGCTGACTTCGCGGATGCTGTGGCCGCGGGACGGGAAAACCATGTTGTCCACGTGCACGGTGCCCTCTGTCCCGACGATGTCGAACGAGGTGTCGAGGGGAGTGCCCGCGATCATGCTCGAGGAGACCCGGGCGGTGACGCCGGAGGGGAACACCAGTGCGGCATCCATGCTCATGTCGGCCCCCAGCGGGTTCAGGGTGGCTACGGCGCTCGTGACGAGGGGTTCCTCGCCGGTGAGGGCCCGCACCCAGTGCAGCGGGTAACACCCGAGGTCCATCAACGAACCACCGCCGAGGGCCGGGATGTGCCGGATCGACGTCGGGTCGAAGGGGTTGCTGCCGGAGAATTCGCCGCGCAGGGACACGACGTCGCCGAGCCGGCCGGACGCGACAATGGCGTCGAGCTCGAGGCTGAGCGGGTGGTAGCGGTCGTGGAACGCCTCGATGAGACGCTGCCCCGTCTCGGCGGCCGCCTGGCGCATCAGCCCGGCCTGGGCGGCGTTCATCGCGAAGGGCTTTTCGCAGAGCACGTCCTTGCCGGCCTCGAGCGCTGCAATCGACCACTCGGCGTGCTCCGAGGGCGGCAGCGCGACATAGACGAGGTCGATCTCCGGGTCCGCAAGGAGTGCGCGGTAGTCGCCGTATGAGCGGTCGATGCCGTGTTCCTGCGCATAGGCGGCGGCAGCGGATGCCCGGCGCGAGGCGACCGCGGCGATCACGACATCGGTTCGTCGCCGGGCGGGGCGGATGATCGCGGACGGCGCGATGCCGGCGGCACCGAGGATTCCGATCCTGAGCATCAGCGCACCGACCCACGGGCCGCGACATTGCGGCGACTATTTGTTGCGTGTAGTGACATATTCGGGACACTACCATTGAGCAGCGGCCTGCCGCATCTCACGTGCCGCTATCGCTGGATCTGTCGAAGAATCGAATCGGAGGGGCTCGTGTCTGAACCCGTTTCCCCGGCCGGCCGCCGCCGCCTCGCGGTACTGGGGTCTCCCATCGGTCATTCGCGCTCGCCCCTGCTGCACACGACGGCGTACACCCTGCTCGGTCTCCCGTTCGACTATTCCCGGGCCGAGGTCCGCTCGGGCGAGCTGGCCTCGTGGCTCGTCTCCCTCGACGACAGCTGGCTCGGGCTCAGCCTCACCATGCCGCTCAAACGCGAGGTCGTCCCGCTGCTCGACACGACCTCGTCGCTCGTCGACGACCTCGGCGTCGCGAACACCGTGCTGTTCACGGCCGACAATGGCACGCGCCGGTTGCACGGCTTCAACACCGACGTCGACGGCATCGTCCGTACGGTTTCGACGCTGGACTCTGCTCGACCCTCCTCTGCCGCGATCCTCGGCGGTGGTGCGACGGCAGCCTCGGCACTTTACGCGGCTCACGCGCTCGGCGCGGGGGAGATCACGGTCTACCTGCGGGATCCCGCCAGGGCCACCGGCCTGTCGGCCCTCGGCGACCGGCTCGGGGTCCCCGTGCGGGTTCGGCGGCTCGACGAGCTGGACGCGGCCGGTCCGCTCTCCTTCGTCATCAGCACGCTGCCGGGCGGGGTTGCGGACGGCCTCGACCTCCGGCCCCTTGACGCCGGTTCCATCCTCTTCGACGTGGCGTACGACCCGTGGCCGAGCCCGATCGCCGAGGGTTGGGGTTCCGCAGGCGGCGTCGTCTTCAGCGGGCTCGACATGCTCGTCGAGCAGGCGATCAGCCAGGTGCGCATCTTCACCGGCGGGAAACAGGACGAACCCCTGCACGGTGAGGCGGGCATCCGCGCTGCCATGCGGTCGGCCGTCGGCCTTGCGCCCGCGCACTCCCCGGCAGGGGGAGAGGCCTCATGACCGGCGCGACGGCACGGTCCTCTGTGCGGATGCGCTCGATCGTGCTCGGCGAGGGCAGGCCGCAGATCTGCGTTCCGTTGGTCGGGGCGACGATCGCCGAACTCGCGGCGGCCGCCTCCGGACTCATCGCCGGGGACTATGACCTCGTCGAACTCCGGATCGACTTCTTCTCCGAATCGGATATCCCAGCGGCCGTCCGGGAAGCGATCGCCGTCGTGCGTGCTGCCCTTCCGGAGGGCGTCCCGGTGATCTTCACCTTCCGCACGAAACGGGAAGGCGGGCAGCGGGACATCCTCCCGGAGGCCTACGCCGACCTGCTCGGGCTGGCGATCGCCGCCGGGGTCGATGCGGTCGACGTCGAACTCTTCACCGAGCGGTCGTGCCTGCTCCGCATCGTGAGCGCGGCCCACGAGACGGGCGTCCTCGTCGTGATGTCCTCGCACGACTTCGAGTCCACGCCGCCGCGGGCCGAGATTCTCGCACGCTTCGCGGAGCAGCAGGCACTCGGGGCGGATGTGCTCAAGCTCGCGGTGATGCCGTCGAGCCCGCGCGATGTCCTCACCCTGATGGACGCGACCGCCGAGTTCGTCGCCGAGCAGGCCCGGCGCCCGGTGATCGCGATGTCCATGGGGGGACTCGGCGTGGTGTCGAGGCTGGCCGGGGAGACCTTCGGTTCCTGTGTCACCTTCGGTTCCGTCGGAGCCTCGAGCGCCCCGGGCCAGATCGAGGCCAGCGAGTTGCGTGCCGTCCTGGACCTGGTGCACGGAGCCCGGTGACCGGGCCTGCTGAGCCCCGCCAGATCGCTGTGTGCTAGATCGCGGTGTCGTCGAGCTCGAGGGTCGATTCGCGTTCGCGGAAGATGTTCAGCTGGCGACGCCGGTACTCGGAGAACATGCTGCCCACCTCCGACGGTGCCAGGGTCTGGCCGTGCTCGGGTTCGTCGGCGTGCTTCAGGCTCTCGGTGTACGCGACGTTCTCGGTGCGCTCGGTGCGCTCGGTGTGCTCGGTGTGCTCGTAGTTCTCCGCGTGTTCGGACTTCTGCGGCAGGTCGGAGGATTCGTGGTTCATGGGGATACCCAATTCTTTCTCTGGGGTGAGTGTGGGGGAGCTGCTGCGGCGGCGAGCGAACCGGGGACAACCGGCAGTGGTGCCGGGCGTTCCTGGTGAGCGCTCTCAGCGCGTGGTGTGGGCCGATGGGCGGCGCAGCGGATGATGTCGCGAACCGACGTGAGGCGAAGCCTGGAGTCGTTCCCGCATCAGTGGTCCTTCCGTGATGAAGCGGTTTCTCGGGTGCGGCAGTACGGCGGGTTACCGAACGGCCGACGGGGATCCTGAAGCACTTCATCGGGCGGAGGAACTTTGGAGAAACATTATGTGATTCACTCCGAGATGTCAACGGCCGGATATCGGCGATCCATGAGATATTTCTGAGTATCACCGTGTCTCAGGCGAGGTCTCTGTCGTGCGGGAATAGGAAACCCCCGATCGAGGTTGGGTACGATATCCATGCAAATGCATTGAAAATACTGCCCGAGAAAATGCAGTGAACACTCAGAGAGGCTGACCATGCAGTTCGGAATCTTTTCGGTCGGGGACCTGACAACCGACCCGACCACCGGCCGTACCCCGACCGAGCAGGAGCGCATCAAGGCGATCCTGACGATCGCCCAGAAGGTCGAAGAAGTCGGACTCGACGTGTTTGCAACCGGTGAGCACCACAATCCGCCCTTCGTGCCCTCGAGCCCGACCACGATGCTCGGCTACATCGCGGCCAAGACCGAGCGCATCATCCTCTCCACGGCGACGACCCTGATCACGACGAGTGACCCGGTCAAGATCGCCGAAGACTTCGCGATGCTCCAGCACGTCGCCGACGGCCGGGTGGACCTGACCCTCGGCCGCGGCAACACCGGCCCGGTCTACCCGTGGTTCGGCCAGGACATCCGCCAGGGCATTCCCCTCGCGCTCGAGAACTACGCGCTCCTGCGCCGGCTCTGGACCGAGGAATTCGTGGACTGGGAGGGCCAGTTCCGCACCCCGCTGCAGGGCTTCCAGTCGACGCCCCGCCCCCTGGACGGCGTCGCGCCGTTCGTCTGGCACGGCAGCATCCGCACCCCGGAGATCGCCGAGCAGGCCGCATTCTACGGCGACGGCTTCTTCGCCAACCACATCTTCTGGCCGGCCTCGCACACCGCGAAAATGGTCGGGTTCTATCGCCAGCGCTTCGAGCACTACGGCCACGGCACCGCCGAGCAGGCGATCGTCGGACTCGGCGGCCAGGTCTTCATGCGCAAGAACTCGCAGGACGCCGTGAAGGAGTTCCGCCCGTACTTCGACAACGCGCCCGTCTACGGCCACGGCCCGAGCCTCGAGGAATTCACCTCGCAGACGCCGCTCACCGTCGGCAGCCCGCAGGAAGTCATCGACCGCACTCTCGGCTTCCGGGACTACGTGGGCGACTACCAGCGCCAGCTGTTCCTGATGGACCACGCCGGACTGCCGCTCAAGACCGTTCTCGAACAGCTCGATCTGCTCGGTGAAGAGGTTGTGCCCGTGCTGCGCCGCGAGTTCGCGAAGAACCGTCCGGCAACGGTTCCGGATGCCCCCACCCACGCGTCGCTCGTCGCTGCGGCGGCCGCGGCTCCCGTCGGCGCATCCGTCGGCGCTCCGGTCGAGGTGGCCTAGCCATGACGGAACGCACCCGTACCATCGCCGTCGTCACCGCAGGACTCAGCCAGCCGTCCTCGACGAGGATGCTCGCCGACCGTCTTGCGGAGGCGACCTCCTCCCGCCTGGCCGAGAAAGGCATCCCCGCCGAGGTCAGGATCTTCGAACTGCGCGACGTCGCCCTCGACGTGATGAACAACATGCTCACCGGGTTCCCGAGCCCGAAGCTCGATGCGGTGATCGAAGCCGTGACCGGCGCGGACGGGCTCATCGCCGTCACCCCGATCTTCACGACCAGCGCGAGCGGCCTCTTCAAGTCGTTCTTCGACGTCATCGACAACCGGTCGCTGACCGACATGCCGACGGTCATCGCGGCGACGGCGGGCACCGCACGCCATTCCCTGGCCCTTGACTACGCCATCCGCCCGATGTTCACCTACCTGCACGCGGTCGTCGCCACCACCGCGGTGTTCGCCGCATCGGAGGACTGGGGAAGCGGCGCGGACACGGTCAAGACGCTGCCCGACCGCATCGACAGGGCGGCCGGGGAACTCGCGGCTCTCATCGCGGCATCCGATCGCTCGAATTCCGTGCGCGACCCGTTCACGATCGACGCGTCCTTCAGTCCGACGGGCGGATTCCAGCCCTCGATCTGACCGGTTCCCTGCGAGAATGGGGGAATGCCCGCACCTACCGCTCTCTCCGCTGATCCCGAGCTGCTCGCGCAACTCCTGCTCGCTCGTCGCGCGACCGCGTTCTTCGCGCACGAGCTCAACGGGTTGTCGAACGTCGACCTCGACGGCGACTCGCTGTTGCCCGGCTGGAGCCGCCGTCACGTGATCGCCCATGTCGCATATAACGCGAGGGGCATCGTACGACTCGTGACCTGGGCGCGCACCGACGTCGAAACGCCGATGTACGTCTCGAACGCGGCTCGCGACAGCGACATCGCCGCCGGGGCCGAGCTCGACCGCGACGCCCTGCGGACCCTCTTCGACGTCGCGACCATCCAGCTCGACGCCGCGTGGCGCCGGCTCACCCCCGAGGCGTGGAGCCACCCGGTCCGGACCCCGAGCGGCCGGGAGATCGCCGTGTCCGAGACCGTGTGGATGCGCAACCAGGAACTCTGGGTGCACACGATCGACCTCGCGACCGGCGCATCCTTCGCCGACGTGCCGGTCGAGGTGCTCGATCGCCTGCTCACCGAGATCACCTCGGCCTGGGCGACCCGGGGTGACGGGGGAGACCTCGTGCTCTCCGTCACTGATTCCCACGACGAGCGCAGGTTCGGCGACCTCCATTCCGCGCATCCCATCGTCGTGTCCGGCAGCCTCGCTGGCCTCGTCCAGTGGGCGACCGGGCGTGGCGGTTCCGGCGTGGGTTCGAGCGCCGGGACTCCGGCCGACCCGCCTCGGTGGCTCTGAGCCCAGCTGAACGATCCCGCTGAACGATCGCGCTGAACGATCCCGCCGCGTGGCAGACTGGTACTCGAAACAACGGGGGCTGACAGTGGACGATCCGCGCGCGAACATGCAGGACAACCGACTGATCGCCCTCGGCGCGCCGCGTGCCGACTGGACGAAGACACCCGGGCGCTCGCTCGGATTCTGGATCACCCTCGCCGGATTCGTCCTCGCTCTCGTGCTCCCGTTCTGGGGAGTCATCGCTGTCCTCGTCGGGCTCGCATACTCGATGCGCGCGCTCCGGGTCATGCCCGCTGGCGTGCACGGCCGGGGCCTGGTCCTGATCGCGCTGGGCGTCGCGGCCGTGACCGTCGTCGTCGTGGCGCGCGGCATCCTCGGGGCCTGAACCTCTGGGCCTGTTCGCACTCCGTTCGCCGACCGCGTAACCGGGGGTTTCCCAGCATGAGGCGGGAATGAAACCCACGGCCTGACGTTGAGTTGAGTCAATAGCACTCAAGTTTCAAGATCAGGAGGTCTCGTGCCTACATTCTTCGGTCCCGCGGATTCCGGTAACGGTTCGTTCGACGAGTTCATCGCCCGCTACCTGCAGGGCCAGCAGGGTGCTGCACCAACAGGGCGCCCGATCGACATCACCCGGCTGCTCAGCCGCCGCACCCACGAGGTGCTCGCCGAGGCCGCCCAGTACGCGGTCGAGCACGGGCACTCCCACGTCGACGTCCTGCACATTCTCCGGGTCCTCGTCCTGCGCGAACCGGCCGCCCAGGCGATCCGGAATGCCGGCGCAGACCCCGCGGCCCTCGCCCTGGCCGCCGAGCAGCGCCTGCCGGAGCGCTCTGCCCCGACCGGAGACGCGACGCCGGGACTCACCCCCTCCGCCCAGCGCGCCCTCCTCGACGCGCACCAGATCGCGCGCGCCTTCGGGTCGACCTACATCGACCCCGAACATCTCTTCTTCGCCTTCGTGGTGAACGAGGACTCCCCGGCCGGCCAGGTCCTCGCTGCGGCCGGCGTCACCCAGGAATCCCTGCAGGCCGGTGCACGCGAGCCGCAGGCGGATGCGACGGGCCAGGACCCTGCCCCGGCATCCGCTTCGGAAACGCCGATGCTCGACACCTACGGCACCGACCTCACGGCCCGGGCCCGCGACGGGAAACTCGACCCGGTGATCGGCCGTGCCGACGAGATCGAACAGACGATCGAGATCCTCTCCCGGCGCACCAAGAACAACCCGGTTCTGATCGGCGAGGCCGGCGTCGGCAAGACCGCCGTCGTCGAAGGGCTCGCGCAGGCCATCGTGGCGGGAACCGTGCCGGAGCAACTGCGCGGCAAGCGCGTCGTGGCACTCGACCTCGCGGCGATGGTCGCCGGGACCCGGTACCGCGGCGACTTCGAGGAACGCCTCGGTAAGACCATGGACGAGATCACCGCGCACAGCGGCGAGCTCGTGATCTTCATCGACGAGCTGCACACGGTCGTCGGCGCCGGCGGATCCGGCGACGGCGGCATGGACGCCGGAAACATCCTCAAGCCGCGGCTGGCGCGCGGTGAGTTGCACGTGATCGGCGCGACGACGCTCAAGGAGTACCGGAAGGTCGAGAAGGACCCGGCCCTCGAACGCCGTTTCCAGACCGTGCGGGTCGGCGAGCCGAGCATCGACGACGCGGTGAGCATCCTTGCGGGGCTGCGCGGCCGCTACGAAGAGCACCACGGCGTGCGCTACACCGACGAGGCGCTGCGTGCCGCCGTCGAGCTTTCCGCACGCTACGTGTCCGACCGGTTCCTGCCCGACAAGGCCATCGACCTGATCGACCAGGCCGGTGCCCGGCTGCGCCTGACCCTCGGCTCCCTGCCCGACCGTGAGGCCCTCGAGGCCCTGCGTGCGCGCGTGGTGACACTCGAGGAGGCGAAGAGCGCCGCCGTCCTCACCGAACAATACGAGGAGGCCTCCCGGCTCCGGGACGAGATCGAGACGGTCCAGGCACAGCTGCAGCTCCAGGAAGACCCCGCCCAGGCCGTTGCAGCAGAGGCCGTCGTCGGCGAGGCCGAGATCGCCGGCGTCATTGCCCGCGCGACGGGCATACCCGTCGCCCGGCTCACCGCGGACGACCGTTCCCGCCTCGGCCTGCTCGAGGCCGAGCTGCACGAACGCGTCGTCGGACAGGACGACGCCGTCACGCTCATCGCCAAGGCGGTGCGCCGCAATCGCACGGGCATGAACGATGCCGGCCGACCCGTCGGCAGCTTCCTGTTCCTCGGGCCGACGGGCGTCGGTAAGACAGAGCTCGCCAAGGCCCTCGCTGAATCGTTGTTCGGCGACGAGCACGCGATGGTGCGCTTCGACATGAGCGAGTTCGGCGAACGGCACACCGTGAGCCGGCTCGTCGGGTCCCCTCCCGGCTACGTCGGCTACGACGAGGCCGGGCAGTTGACCGAGCGCGTGCGCAGGAACCCGTACTCGGTGATCCTGCTCGACGAGATCGAGAAGGCCCACCCCGACGTGTTCAACCTGCTGTTGCAGGTGCTCGACGACGGCCGCCTGACCGACGGCCAGGGTCGCACCGTCGACTTCCGGAACACGGTCATCATCATGACCTCCAACCTCGGCTCCGAATTCCTCGCCAGCCGGAGCGGCGCCCTCGGCTTCACCGCCCAGATCGATGGCGGGGCCGACAACGGCTTCGGCTCGGAGAAAGCGCTCCGCGACCGGGTGATGGGCAAGCTCCGCGAGGCGATGCGTCCGGAGTTCCTGAACCGGCTCGACGAGATCGTGCTGTTCCGCAAGCTCGACGCGCCGCAACTGCACGACATCGTGCGGATGCTGCTCGCCGGGACGCGCACCCGGCTCGCCGCCCAGGGCTTCGCCCTGACCGTGAGCGAGGACGCGATCGACTGGATCGCCACGCGGGGCTACGAACCCGAGTACGGTGCCCGGCCGCTCCGCCGCGTGATCCAGCGGGAACTCGACGACAAGATCGCCGACCTCCTCGTCGGCTCTGACCTGCTGGCGAGTACCGGAGTCGACGTCTCGGTTGCTGACGGCGCACTCGTCGTCGCGGCCGCGGCATCCGCGCCGGCGCAGCCGCTGCCCCTGGCCGCGTAAGGAGTCGCTGCGGAGTCGCCGCCAGGCTGGTTCAGCCCCTGGCGGCGATCCCGGCGGCGATCTCCGCGGCGATCTCCGTGTCGGAGCGGGCATTGAACACACCCCACATGATGTGCGTCGGGCCGCTGCCGTCGCTTCCGGGGGCCGCGGCCCGCGCGGTCCACCGGTTGGCGATGGCGGCGCGACCGAGGTCCCCGAGGGAGTCGGCGATCCGGGCCTTCCGGAGTTTTCCGGCCACGACACTGCCGTCCTCGGCGAGTCGCCAGCCGCGATCGCTCGCGAGCACGCGTCCGATCTCCTCCTCGGTGAGCCAGCGCGAAAAACTGCGACCGGGCGGGTCGATATCGGTGAGTTTCATGCTCGAAACTGTACCCAGCTTTCCGGGTAAGCGATTGAGAACCCCAACTGGTCAATCACAGCGATGACGGCTGTTGGACAGATCAGTGGTCCTGGAGGAGGCTGAAGTCATGGAATACACACACCTCGGTCGCTCTGGTCTTTCCGTCTCCCGACTGTGCCTCGGCACCATGAACTTCGGGCCGCTCACGCCGGAACCGGAGGCGCACTCCATCATGGACTCGGCGCTCGCCTCGGGAATCAACTACTTCGACACGGCGAACGTCTATGGCGGCGACCTCGGGCCCGGGGCCACCGAGTCCCTCGTCGGCCGGTGGTTCGCGCGCGGCGGCGATCGCCGGGAGCGGACCGTGCTCGCCACCAAGCTCTACGGGACGACCTCGGACTGGCCGAACAACGGCAGGCTCTCGGCCCTCAACATCCGCCGGGCCCTCGACGCGAGCCTCCGGCGACTGCAGACGGATTACATCGACATCTACCAGTTCCACCACATCGACAGGGAGACGCCCTGGGACGAGATCTGGCAGGCCATGGAGACGGCCGTCGCCCAGGGAAAGATCCTCTACGCGGGCAGCAGCAACTTCGCCGGCTGGCACATCGCCACGGCCCAGGCGGAAGCGCGACGTCGCAACTTCACCGGCCTGGTGAGTGAGCAGTCGATCTACAACCTCCTCACCCGGGACCTCGAGCTCGAAGTGCTCCCGGCGGCGCGAGCGAACGGGCTCGGTGTGATCGCCTGGTCCCCGCTGCAGGGCGGCCTCCTCGGGGGAGTGCTCGGCAAGGAGCGCGACGGCAGACGGCGCCTCGAAGGGCGCTCTGCCGAGACGCTTGCCGCGCACCGACCGGCCATCCAGGCCTTCGAGGACTTCGCCGCAGACCTGGGGCACGAGCCGGGAGACGTGGCCCTGGCCTGGCTCCTGCACCAGCCGGGAGTGACGGCGCCGATCATCGGGCCGCGCACCCAGGCCCAGCTCGACGACGGTCTCCGGGCGCTCGACGTCACCCTCGATGCCGCAGCTCTGGCCCGTCTCGATGAGATCTTCCCCGGGCACAAGCCGGCCCCTGAGGACTATGCCTGGTGACCAACCCCGCAACAGGTCCCGCAACAGATCCCGCAACAGATCCCGCAACGAATCCCGCAACGAACACTGCAGAACCGCCAGCCCCGTCAACCGCTCAACGAAGGAAGCCATGCCGACCCGAATGATGCAAACCCGAATGATCGCCGACCGAACCGTGAGCGCGATCGGACTCGGCGGAATGCCGATGTCGATTGAAGGACGACCGGATGCGGCCAGGTCCGTCGCGACGATCCACGCGGCCCTCGACGAGGGCGTGACCCTGTTCGACACCGCGGACGCGTACCACCTGCACGCCGACGAGGTCGGCCACAACGAAACCCTCATCGCAGGAGCGATCGCGTCGTGGGGCGGGGACACCAGCGACGTGCTCGTCGCGACGAAGGGCGGGCACCTGCGCCCCGGTGACGGCACCTGGTATGTCGACGGCCGCCCTGAATACCTCAAGAAGGCCGCGGAGGCCTCACTCGCGCGGCTCGGCGGCGACGCGATCGGCCTCTATCAGTTCCACCGGCCGGACCCGGCGGTGCCGTACGCCGATTCCATCGGGGCGCTCGTCGAGCTCCTCGACGCCGGCACGATCCGCCTCGCCGGCATCTCCAATGCGAACGTCGATCAGATCCGGCTCGCCCGCGAACTGCTCGGCGGGCGCCTCGCGAGCGTGCAGAACCAGTTCTCTCCTGCGTTCCGCAGCAGCGAACCAGAGCTCGAGCTCTGCACCGAACTCGGAATCGCCTTCATCCCCTGGAGCCCGCTCGGTGGGATCTCCTCTGCGTCCCGGCTCGGCGAACGCTTCGCGCCGTTCCAGCAGGTAGCAGCAGACCGCGGGGTCAGCCCGCAGGTCGTCTGCCTGGCCTGGCACCTCGCGAAGTCCCCTGTGGTCATCCCGATCCCCGGCGCCTCGCGGCCGGAGAGCATCCGGGATTCGGTTCACGCTGCCGGCATCACGCTCACGCCTGAGGAACTGGCGCTGCTGGGCTGATCCCCGCGAGCTGGGCTGATCCCCGCGAGCTGGGTGAGGAACGCCGTGGCGGCCGGGCTGGGCTCGTCCGCCACGGCGACCGCGGCCGTCCACGGCGGCATCGGATCCTCGATCTGAATGGCTCGCAGGAGGTCAGGGCGCTTCGCTGCGAAACTCTCCGGCACGATCGCGACACCGAGGTTGTAACCGACGAGGTCGAGCATCGGATGCACGTCGTTGACCTCGAGCGCGGCCCGGTAATCGAACCCGGCAGCGGCGAAACCGCGGCGGGCGAGGACGTGTGCGCCCCAGCCTGCGGGGAACCCGACGAGTGACTCGGCATGCAGGGATGCGAGGTCGACGGAGCCCCTGGCCGCGAACGCGTGATCGGGATGGCAGAGCACGATGAGCCGCTGCGTGCTGAGCGGACTGAGTCGGACGCCGGGAGTCTGGTCGCCGACCGAGACGACAAGGGCGACGTCCGTGCGGCCGTTCGCGACGCCCTCGATGAGCTCGAGCGATCCGGCGTGCCTGAGACGTACGTCGACCCCTGGATGCGTCATGCGGAAGCGGGCGAGCTCTCCCGGAAGGTCCACCGAGCCCAGGCACGGCTCGGCGCCGACGGTCAGGCTCCCCAGCATGAGGCCGCGCACGGCCGCAACGGCGTTCTGGGCCGCGGTGGCGCTCGCGAGCGTGCGCAACGCCTCGACCAGGAAGGCCTGTCCGGCGACCGAGAGTTCGACGCTGCGGGTGCTGCGGATGAAGAGTGACGTCCCGAGCTCGCTTTCGAGCGCCCGAACGGATGCCGACAGACCGGATTGTGAGATCTGCAGGATCTCGGCGGCCCGGGTGAAGTGGCGTTCCTCGGCGACGATCGCGAAATGTTCGAGCTGGCGGAGTTCCATTCAGCAAGGCTAGTGCCTCACGCGGGACCATTCACAGGTGCGAGGACTGGATCCACCGCCTCGTCTTTTGCCGTTCCGGGGTCGATAATGTCTCGGAAGCGCGGGCCCGACGGCGGGCACGCCCCGGTCTGGAGGTCTCAGATGACAACGCTCAACCCCTATCTCTCGTTCCGTGATTCGGCCAGGGCGGCCATGGACCTGTACGAGTCGGTCTTCGGCGGCACGGTCACGCGCAGTACCTTCGCGGAGCTCCACGCCAGTGAGGATCCTGCGGAGGGCGACAAGATCATGCACTCCGCTTTGACGACGGACGGCGGGATGGTCCTGATGGCGGCGGACACACCGAACAGCATGGATCTGACACCGGGCACCACTATGTCGGTCTCGCTGAGCGGCGACGACGAGGCGGAACTGAGCGGCTACTTCGAAAAACTGTCTGCCGGCGGGACCGTACTCCAGCCGCTTGCGAAGGCGCCGTGGGGAGACAGCTTCGGGATGCTCGTGGACCCGTTCGGCGTGAGCTGGCTGGTCAACATCTCCGGATCGGGCAGCACAGCGCCCGAGTGACGTTCAGGCGCCGGGCTGGACGTCGAGGCTGATCGAGTCGTCTTCCGTGCCGTCGACAAGGCGCTGCAGGGCGTTGCGGACGAGGAGGCCGCGCATGGTGTCGCGGTGCGCCCGCGCATTCGGCAGGAAGTGCGGCACGTACCCGTAGACGGCGTGGCTCTTCTTCGAGCCGAGGTACGGACCAGGGGGAGTGTCGGCGAGCGGTACGAACGGGATGCCCAGAAAGTCCCGCATCTTGCGCAGCGGGCGGTCGTCGACGATGGACACAATGTGCTTGATCCGGTGCACGAGCGCGGAGAGGTACATGGCGCGGTAGAGCTGCACGCTCACCGCTGCTTCGCCGCGACGGTAGTCGGGGAGGACGGCGACGGTGCCGATGTCCCAGATCTCGGTCGGATCGGTGATCGCGTGAAAGCGGAACGCCTCATCGAGTTCCAGATTGAACGGTTCCTGGGCGGCATCGTTGAGGCTCTTGAGTCCATGCGGGGAATCCTCGATGATCCGCAGCACCCCGCTCGGCGTGCCGGTGTCCCTGTCGATGGAGATGAAGAATGTGCTCGTGCCCTCGTACGCGCCGTACTCGTCCGTCATCTGCGCGGCATCGTTGCCGAACGTCGCCTCGAAGACAACACGTTCCACGTGCCGGCCGACGTTCGAAAACGGGCTCCGGCCGTCGACCTCGATCGCGACCAGCCGGTAGTGCTCCGGGAGGTCACGCGTGCGCGCGGCGAGCAGCCGCACGGTGAGGTCCTCGAGCTCGGCATCGCTCAGGTCGTATCGGGGGCTGAACACCTCGGCGCCGATCACGGTATCGGTGTCGCGGGTCGGCACTAAAACTCCTTGTATTCGGCGCTGGCACTGCCGAAGAAACGCGTGGTGTATTCGACGGCCACGAGGGGGTCGAACGGCTTGCAGGTGTAGATGTCGACACTGTAGAAGAGCACCGGTTGTTCCCACGCGTAGAAATGCGCCCCCGACGTTTCCCAGTGAGTCCACCCGGCCCAGCCGTACAGATCGCTGCGATGCGTGACCGGTTCGATCAGGCCTTTCATGTCGAGCACCGGGGCAAGCCCTGACAAGTAGTCCGTGATCTGCACTGCGCTGATCGGTTCGGCGGGGTAGGCCTCGATGACAAGACGCTGCCGGTAAATGGTTGGTGCAAGGTCGCGCATGAAAGCCATTCCCCCAGTGATGTGATCAAGAGCTTGGGGAAAGGAATCCCCGGCGGCAGCCGTTTCATCAGGGCGACATTGGAACCTGAGACTGAGCGGTGCTGCCTCACTGTACGCCCCCCAGACATCCATCGGGGTCCGAGGGCACGTCCGACAGTCTGGACGAGTCCCCGGTGGGTCCCTTTTCTTCACCGCGATGCCGGTGCACACTGAGCGAATGCGCAGGCTTTCCGTCACGAGACACCCGGGAAAGGGGCCGGTTGCGCCGCCCATTTTCGGGGCCGCGCTGCTGGTGATCCTTGCAGTGGGCCTTCCCCTCGCGGCCATCCAGGTAGCAGGTGCGATCCGACCGGACCCGGCGGCATCCGCCCCGTCCGGCATCCCAGCGGTTTCCCCGACCGCGGCCCCCACTCCGGTGCCGACCGTACCGGCCCAATCGTCGCGGGCCCAACCGTCACCGGCGATCAGGGCGCTGGATTCGGACAATCCGATTTCCGATCCTGCCTGGTTCGTGCAGGCATACGAAGCCGGGTTCCGGCTCTACATCCTCAGCTCCACCGAGTTCGGCACGTGCACGCCTCTCGCCCGCACCCAGGCGCAGCTCGCGATGGCCATCGACGCCGGTCTCGCGATCGCCGCGTACACCAGGGATCCGCGCTGCTGGCGGGAGGGGATCGCGGCGACGGGCTCCTTCCGCATCCGGCTCCAGTTCTTCGCCCTCGACATCGAAACGGGCGGCCCGCCGCTCACCCGCGCCATGATCACGGGCGTCCAATCCACCGGAGTGCGCCCCGTCGTCTACACCGGCGCGCGGATGTGGGACGACATCATGGGCGCGGGAACGACGGAGTTCTCGGACGTCGCCCTCTGGGATGCCGTGCCCGTCCAGCCGGGCTCGACTGCCGTGGCCGGCCTCCCTGACGACCCCGTCGATCTCCTCTCGCCTGCACCGATTCCGTTCGGTGGCTGGAACGCGTCCGGGAATCTCCGAGTCGGTGTTCAGCAGCATTTTGAACGGGTCTTCAACGGCGTCAACATCGATGTGAACACCTTCGCGAGGTCATTCCTGTACTGATCGGGAAGCGCGCACCGGAATGGGCGCCGCACCGCGTATCATGGCGGCGTGAAGCCCTACCTGCTCTTGGCCAGCCGTCCGGAGGACGAAGCCGCCGACGACGAGTACGAGGGTTTCCTGAGCGCCGGCGGCCTCACCCCGGAGGACCTGCACCGGGTCAGGCTCGAGGCGGCGCCACTGCCGCCGATCCGGCTGGACGACTACTCCGGCATCATCGTCGGTGGCAGCCCCTTCAACGCCAGCGACCCCGCGGCGACGAAGTCCGCCGTCCAGCTCCGGGTCGAGCGGGAACTCCAGTCGCTCCTCGACCTCGTCGTCGCCCGTGATTTTCCCTTTCTCGGAGCCTGTTACGGCATCGGGCTGCTGACGACACACGGCGGGGGTGTCGTCGACGGAACGTGGCCGGAGGACGCCGGCCCGACGAGAGTGCGGCTGACGCAGGAGGGAGCCGCCGACCCCCTGTTCGGTATCCTCGAGCCCGACTTCGAGGCCTTCGTCGGACACAAGGAGGCATGCACGGTCCTCCCGCCCGGCGCCGTACTCCTCGCCACCGGAGAGGATTGCCCGGTCCAGGCCTTCCGGGTCGGACGGAACGTCTACGCGACCCAGTTCCACCCGGAGCTCACCAATGCGAGCATCCTCACCCGCCTCCGGATCTACCGCGACAACGGATATGTCAAGCCGGATGCCTGGACCGGAGTCATCGCGAGCATCGCGGCGGCCACGGTGACGCAACCGGCGAACCTGATGCGTGCCTTCGTGCGGCGCTTCGGCACCGAATAAGCTGCGCCACCAAATAAACTGCTACGAATGCCAACCTCACTCGCGACCCCGTATGAAGACCTGCTTCGCCACACCCTGGCGACGGGCACCGCCAAAGCCGACCGGACCGGGACCGGAACCACGAGCATCTTCGGCGCCCAGCTCCGCTTCGACCTTCGTGAGGGCTTCCCGCTCATCACGACGAAGCGCGTGCACTTCAAGTCGATCGCCTACGAACTCCTGTGGTTCCTGCGCGGCGAGAGCAACGTCGGATGGCTCCGGGAACACGGCGTCAGCATCTGGGACGAGTGGGCATCGGAAACCGGAGAACTCGGTCCCGTCTACGGAGTGCAATGGCGCTCCTGGCCCACCCCCGACGGTGGTCACATCGATCAGATCGCCCAGGTGATCGAGACCCTGAAGACAGACCCGGATTCGCGTCGCATGATCGTGTCGGCCTGGAACGTCGCGGACATCCCGTCGATGGCCCTCGCACCGTGCCACGCGCTCTTCCAGTTCTACGTCGCCGACGGCCGCCTGTCCTGCCAGCTCTACCAGCGCAGCGCCGACCTCTTCCTCGGCGTCCCCTTCAACATCGCGAGTTATGCGCTGCTGACCCACCTCGTCGCCGCCCAGGCCGGCCTCGAGGTCGGCGACTTCATCTGGACCGGCGGGGACTGCCACATCTACGACAACCATCGTGACCAGGTCACGGAGCAGCTGACCCGTGCCCCGTATCCGCTCCCGACGCTCCGCATCACGGGCGAACGCGCGAGCATCTTCGACTACGGGTACGAGGACCTCGAGGTCGTCGGCTACCAGCACCACCCCGCGATCAAGGCACCCGTTGCCGTCTGATCCCGCCCGTCACACTCCCGTGATCGCACTGGTCTGGGCGCAGGCGCACGACGGGATCATCGGCAGCGCCGGTTCGATACCCTGGCACCTTCCCGAAGACCTCGCGCATTTCAAGGCCGTGACGGATGCCGCGACGGTCGTGATGGGTCGTCGCACGTGGGATTCCCTCCCCGAACGATTCCGGCCGCTCCCCGGGCGACGGAACATCGTCGTCACTAGGGACGCCGACTGGGCCGCTGCCGGAGCCGAACGCGCCGGGTCCGTGGACGATGCCCTCGCTGCGGACGACTCGGCCACAGATCCGGCCACGACGATCTGGGTGATCGGCGGAGGCGAGGTCTACCGCGAAGCCCTGGCCCGCGCCTCACGACTCGAGGTCACCGAGCTGGACCTCGCCGTGCCCGGCGACACGAGGGCCCCCGCGGTTGACGGGGAGTGGACGCGTGCCCACGCCTCGGAATGGATGGTCTCGAGGACCGGCATCCGCTTTCGCTTTGTCGGGTACGAGCGGCCGGTTCCGCGGAACTGACGTCTCTTCGGGCACCGACATCTCTTCACGAGCTGACGTCTCCGGCGGCACCGGCTTCTCCTGCAGCGCGGGAGCCACGGGCGCCACGGTGACTCGGCGTTCTGGACTCCTCCAGCGTCCGCTCGACGGCGTCAGGAATGCCTGGGGAAGGGTCGCCAGGCAGATCGCCGCGTCGACCACACGTACGAGTGGGAAGGCGAACCCGAGCAGCAGATAACTCGGCCGGCGGGTGACGGCGACGACGAGCACGGTCAACAGGTAATCGGGCACGAGCACGCCGAGCAGGATCAGGGTCGGCGGAATCGCGTCCGTCAGCCGCGTGGCGATGCCGGACGGGTCCGTCGACGTCGCCTCCCAGATGACCGCGCCGACCGATACGACGAGCAGCGGCAGGAACAGCAGCATCATCACACTGCTCGTCACGAGCTCGAACACGTGGAGCGCCAGCGCACCCCAGAACCAGCCGAGCCGGAATCCGTGGCGGCGCAGCGTCTGCCAGAACCCCAGGGTCCAACGCCGGAGCTGCCGGGTGTAATCGTGCAGGTTGTCCGGATCCTGGGTCGAGGCCCTCGCGATCGAGGGGTGGAATGCGATCCGGCCGAGCTTGCGCGCGTGCACTTCGAACGTCATGTTGAAGTCCTCGATCGCGAGCCCGGGAGGATCGATGTCGATGCTTCCGAGGACCCGGCTGCGATACATGCTCGCGAAACCGGGAACGATGGAGATCACGTTCGCGAGCCTGGCGGCCTGACCGTATTTGAGCAGGTACTGCACCCTGACGTAGAAACGTTCCCGGTATGCGACCAGGAATCGGCCCATCATCGTCGCGGGGGGAGGATCAGCGATCGTCGACGCACACGCTGCAACCGCGACGACCCCCGGATCCTGGAAGCACGGCAGGCCGGTCAGCAGGTAGTCGGGGGCCAGCACCGTGTCCGCATCGAGGAGCACCACGACCGGGAACCGGCGTGCCAGTTCGAAATGGTCGATTGCCGCGACGAGCGCGCCGGCCTTTCCATGATTCGACTCGAGTTCGAGCACGTTCGCTCCGCTGGCTCTCGCGAGGTCCGCGGTCCGGTCTGCTGAGGCGTCCGAAACGACGAAGACGTGTCCAACGGGCACCTGGCCGGTTGCGGAACCGATCGTCGCGGCGATCACTTGTTCTTCGTCGTGGGCGGCGACCAGGACCGCGACCTCGTCCGCGGAGATCAGCGGGTCCTGCGATCGATCGGGCGACCGGCGGCGGCTGCTCTCGACCACGGCACGGATGAGACCGACCGTGGTCCAGAGCAAGGTGTTGATTCCCACAACAAGAATGAAAATGACGAAGAACGTAACCATCTGTGCCCCCGGGGTGAAATCGAACGTCCCACACTGGAACCGGAGACGCCACGTCGAGACTGTCGGTGTTGACGTGCACGAAGCTACCCGAGGCCGGAGGGGACCGCTGGCCCTGTCACCCGGATGGGGCGACCCATGTGGTTAACCACATCCGGGTGTGGGTTGCCCCCGGAACGCGCCGCGACGTGTTTTCCGGATGCATGCAGTTACAGGCATTTATGAGTGAGGATGATGGAGAAGTGACTTTTCCGACGAGTACCTCCAATTTTCGTGCCGCCCGCGATCAGCTGCTGCGCCTCTGGGACGGCCACGCCCGTGCCGCCGCGGAATTCCGCTGGCCGGATGTCGGCGCGTCATTCAACTGGGCCGTCGACTGGTTCGACGTGATCGCGGCCGGCAACGACAACATCGCCCTGTGGATCGTCGAGGAGGACGGCCGTGAGCTGAAGGTCACTTTCGCGGAGATGTCCGCACGCTCCAACCAGGTCGCGGCGTGGCTCACCCAGCAGGGCGTCGGCAAGGGCGATCACGTGATGCTCATGCTCGGCAACCAGGTCGAACTCTGGGAGCTCATGCTCGGCATCATGAAGATCGGCGCCGTGATCCTCCCGACATCGACCGTGCTCGCCGCCGGCGACCTCGCCGACCGCGTGCAGCGCGGCGAGGTGGACTGCGTCATCGCGAATGCGGGTGACGCCGCCAAGTTCGCGGAGATCGACGGCGATTTCCGGCGCATCTGCGTCGGCGGCACGGTTCCCGGCTGGGCTCACTACGCCGACGCCGCCCTGCTTTCCACGGCGCCCGTTCCCGTGGCCGTCGGTTCGGACGACCCGTCGCTCATCTACTTCACCTCGGGGACCACGAGCAAGCCCAAGATGGTCGTGCACACCCAGACCTCGTACCCCGTGGGCCATCTCTCCACGATGTACTGGCTCGGGCTTCGTCCCGGCGACGTGCACCTCGCCATCAGCTCACCGGGCTGGGGCAAGCACGCCTGGAGCAGCTTCTTCTCGCCCTGGATCGCTGAGGCCACCGTCTTCGTCTACAACTACGGCCGGTTCGACCCGCAGGCGCTCACGGCCCAGCTGCACCGCGCCAAGGTCACGACGTTCTGTGCGCCGCCGACGGTGTGGCGGATGCTGATCCAGTCCGATGTGGGCGAGAAGCCGGTCGGCCTCCGCGAGATCCTCTCGGCGGGTGAACCGCTCAACCCCGAGGTGATCAGCCAGATCCAGCGTGCCTGGGGGCTCACGATCCGCGATGGGTACGGCCAGACCGAGACGACGGCCATCGTCGGCAACGTGCCGGGGTCCGTCCTCAAGGCCGGGTCCATGGGCCTGCCCCTGCCCGGCGTCGCGATCACCCTCGTCGATCCGATCACGGGAGGCGTCGCAGACGAGGGCGAGATCTGCCTCGACCTCGCCGAGCCCGCCGTCAACCTCATGGCCCGGTACCACGGCGACCCGGTCAGGACCCAGGCTGCGCTCCGGGATGGCTACTTCCACACGGGCGACGTCGCCACCCGGGACGACAACGGCTACATCACCTTCATCGGCCGCACGGATGACATCTTCAAGTCCTCCGATTACAAGGTCTCCCCGTTCGAGGTCGAAAGCGTGCTGCTCGAACACCCCGCCGTCGCCGAGGCCGCGGTCGTCCCCGCCCCCGACGACACCCGACTCAACATCGCCAAGGCGTATATCCACCTCGCGGCCGGCTGGGCACCCGACAGCGCGACTGCTCTCGCCGTGCTGCGTCACGCCCGCAACGGGTTGCCGCCGTACATGCGGGTGCGGCGTATCGAGTTCTTCGAACTGCCCAAGACGAGCTCAGGCAAGATCCGCAGGGTCGAGCTGCGGGCGCGCGAGAACGATGCCGCAGAGCAGCAGCTCCGGCTTCCGGAGGAATGGCGCGACGACCAGTTCCCCGAGCTCAAGCGTTCGTCGAAGAGCTGATCCGCGCGCCCGCGAAAGCGGGTGAAACGTCGTACTGAGCTCGGCATACCGACGACTCACCCGCTTTCGCGAACGGCGGCGGGGACGGGAACGGGGGCGAGCAGGGCGTCGATCGCTGCGAGGGGGATCGGCAGCCAGTCGGGCCGATTGAGTTTTTCGTAGACGACCTCGTAGAGAGCCTTGTCGAGTTCGAAGGCGCCGAGCAGCGGGCGTTGCTCTCCGAGGCTCCTGCCGGAACGTTCGCTGTACCCGGCAAGGAACGCCCGACGGCAGGCCTGTGCCCACCCGGTGACGACACCGGTCCGCTCGGGAGCTTCCCGCGCCACGGTTCCGGCCGCGTAGGAGAACGACCTCAGCATCCCGGCGACATCCCGCCAGGGCACGTCGACACGGGTCCGGTCCTCGAGAGGAGTGAGCGGTTCGCCCTCGAAATCGACGAGCACCCAGCCCCTGCCCGGAACGAGCAGCACCTGGCCGAGGTGCAGGTCCCCGTGGATGCGCTGCAGCCTCGGCCAGGACACCTCGGCCGCTGCGGCGAACACCGCCTCGATCGCCGGGGCGTACCGGTCGAGTGCAGGCACCTCCGCGATCGCGCGCCGGGCGCGGGCGCGCAGGCCGTCGAGGACCGTGCCGACGACCTCAGCGGTCGGCTCCGCCGTCGGCATCGCGTCAGCGAGGTCGGCGTGGACTGCCGCGGTCGCGACGCCGAGGCTCCGCGCCCGCGCAGTGAAGTCCTCGTTTCTCCGTGCCGCACCGAGTACCACCCGCCAGGCGTCTTCGACGCCGGGCAGGAACTCCTGGGCGAAAGCGAGGTGGCCGCGCGCGGTGCCGCCAGGCGCGCGGGGGTCCGCCCAGTCCCCGACGATGCAACCGACGGGAAGGGGAACGAAGTGCGAGCCGGCGCGGGCGAGTGCGGACTGCACGGTGACGTCGGGGTTGTCGCCGTGGTGGAGCGCCCGGAAGACCTTGCAGATCACGGGAGTGAGTGCGCGACCGTCAGGACCCGCGAGTTCGTAGATGATCGAGGTGTTGGACTGCTCTCCCCGGAGCACGTGACTCGACACGACGGTCGGCTCGACACCCTCCGGCGCGACTCCGTCGCCGGGTACACCTCCGGGTACACCGCCGGCGAGGCCGTTGGGAAGGGTCTCGCCTTCCGCGACCGAGCATCCGTCTGCACCAGGGCCTGACGTGCCGCGACGCAGGATCAACAGGAGCAGCGCCCGCGCATAGGCCGGATCCGCCGGAGCGTCATAGACGAACTTTCGCCGCCCGTCCGCTCCGGTAAGGGTCGTGATGAGGGCCGCCTCGCCGCCAGGGAGAGCCACCTCCCGCTCGGTCACGGGAAGCTGGTAGACCGTCCGGCGAGGGTCGCCGGCGTCGACGACGCAGTCGGTGCGGATCAGCACCCCCGGCTCGCCGGAGGGCAGCGACCAGCCGCCCACGCGCGCCAGCGCCACCGGGCGGCCCGTGTCCGCGAACCAGCGCTGGCGGGCGGCCCAGGAGCTCACATCTTCGGGCACTGCGGATCCGAGGCCATTCCCAGTCATGCCGCCAGCGTACGCCAGCGGCAGAGTGTGGCCCGCAGACATCCTGATCAGCTTGGAAACACCAGTGCCCAGCCGATGTTCATGGGGCAGAACTGTCATTTGACGGCGTATTCACAGGAAAGTGATAGCGTCCGGAAAGCCCTGATCCATAACTTCGATCCCGGTGGGCCCCACGGAGAGTCCCCGGAACCGGAGACTCATGTTCTATACCTACCTGCGTCGGGAACTCGCGGGCCGTCGCAAGCAGACCGCCATCGTCGCGATCGGCATGGCCCTCGCCATCGCGCTGGTCATCATCGTCAACTCGGTGTCGAGCGGAGTCCAGCTCGCCCAGGCATCCGTTCTCGAGTCCGTGTACGGCGTCGGCACCGACATCACCGTGAGCCAGGCCCCTGCTGCCGCCGCGACGCCGGGCACCGGAAACGGCGCGCCCCAACGCTTCGACTTCGGTTCGGCGGACGGTGCCGCAGCGGACGGAACCACGACGATCAGCCGCAGCAGGCTCACGGCTGAACGCGGGACGGAGACCTTCGCCTCGACCGGTCTCGACTCGGTGCGCGCGGTTCCGAACGTCAGTGCGGCCGCTGCGACGCTCCTGCTGAGCAACTCCACCTTCAGCGGCGCCCTCCCGACCCGCAGCCAGGGCGCCACCCGGCCATCGACCGGCCAGGGCGCTCCGTCAGGCCAGAGCGCTGAGACGCCGCCGACGGGTGGCCCCGACGGTGCGGGCGGCAGCTCGTTCAGCGTCGACTCCTTCACCGTGCTCGGGCTGAACCCGGCCGACGCAGCCGTCGGCCCGCTCTCCGCCGTGACGCTCACAGCCGGGCGCTCGCTCGCGAGCACGGATGCCGGTGCGAACGTCGCCGTCCTCGACGCGAGCTACGCGACGACCGCCTCCCTCGCCGTCGGCGGCACCGTCGCTATCGCGGGCACCGACTTCAGCATCGTCGGGCTGGTCTCCGCGGCGACCTCGGACAGCGCGACCGCGGCCAATGTCTACATTCCGCTCGACGTCGCCCAGTCCCTCGCGGCCCTGCCGGGCCAGGTCTCCAACATCTACGTGCAGGCGGCGTCGTCGACGGACATCAACCAGGTCCAGGCGGACATCAGGACCGCACTGCCCGCAGCGACCGTCAAGACCCAGGCGGACCTCGCGTCGAGCGTATCCGGGTCGCTCGCGAGCGCATCGAGCCTCGTCTCCAACCTCGGGTTGTGGCTCTCCCTGATCGTCCTCGCAGCGGCGTTCCTGATCGCGATCCTCTTCACGATCTCCGGGGTCACCCGGCGCACCCGTGAGTTCGGAACGCTCAAGGCGATCGGGTGGTCCAACGGCCGGATCGTGCGCCAGGTCGGCGGCGAATCGCTCGTGCAGGGCCTGATCGGCGGCGTCGTCGGGATCGCCGTCGGGCTCGCCGGGATCCTCGTGATCAACATCATCGCCCCGACGTTGACCGCAGGGGCCTCGACGGCCGTGCAGGCGGTGGGCCGCGGGGCCGGGGCCGCCGGCGGCGCGGGAGGTGCGGGAGGCGCAGGCTTCGGCCCTGGCGGTGGCGGATTCGGTGCCGCAACCCAGGCGGCCACCCAGTCGAACATCGTCCTGACGGCGCCCGTCACGGTATCCGTGATCCTGATCGCGGTCGGACTCGCCGTTCTCGGCGGCCTGCTCGCCGGAGTGATCGGGGGGTGGCGAGCCTCCCGGCTCCGGCCGGCGGAAGCCCTGCGCAGCATCGCGTAGCACTGCCTGCGTCACCCGATTCGATTCGCTCCGATTCTCACTTTCAGCTTCCAGAAGGAACCAGACCATGTACCAGCTGACGAATGTCACCAAAAAGTATGACCAGGGCAAGCGCTCGGTGACCGCGCTGCAGGACGTCACCGTTTCGATCCCCGATGGCCAGATGGTCGCGATCCAGGGGCCGACCGGTGGCGGCAAGTCGACCCTCCTGCAGATGCTCGGGGCACTTGACCGCCCGAGTTCCGGATCCGTGGTGCTCGAGACGGAGCACCTCGGCAGTTCGAACCTGTCGAGCCTCGGGGACTCCCAGCTCGGTCGCATCCGCGCCACCGAGATCGGCTTCGTGTTCCAGGGCTTCAACCTGATCCCGACGCTGACCGCCCAGGAGAATGTCGAGACGGCGCTCGCGCCGCTCGGCGGGACGAACGCCGCGCGCCGGGAGCGCTCGGCGGCCGCCCTCGAGGCCGTCGGCCTCGGGGACCGCCTCGGCCACCTTCCCGCCGAACTCTCGGGCGGCCAGCAACAGCGGGTCGCGATCGCGAGGGCACTCGTCAAGGACCCGACCGTGCTCCTCGCCGACGAGCCGACCGGCAACCTCGACGAGGAGACCAGGGACGAGATCATGGACCTGCTCGAGGGGCTCTGGCGGGCACAGGGCCTCACCCTGATCGTGGTCACGCACGACAGTGCCGTCGCCAGGCGCGCCCAGCGCCGCCTGCACATCAAGGCCGGACGACTCACCGAACTCGCCTGACTGCCGGGCTCGCCTGATGACCGCCGGGCTCGACAAACATTAGAGTAAAGACTCTAATGGGAGTATGACGCCCGACAGGACACCCAGGAACGACCGGAACGAGCAGCACGACAGGAACGACCGGCACGAGCCGAAAGGCCGGTACGACAAGAAGGGGCGGACGTCGTCCCGGCGTTCGTTCCTCAAGGTCGCCGGCATCGGCCTGGGGACGATCGCGATCGCCGGCGCCGCAGGCCTCACCTGGCGCGCGGTCGACGGTGGCGTGTTCGCGAGCGGGACAGGCGAGGCATTCGCCGCATGGGCGCAGGCCGGCCCGGAGGCGCATGACGCCCTCGGCCTCGTTCGGGCCGCCGTGCTCGCAGCGAACGCGCACAACGCCCAGCCCTGGCAGTTCAGGGTCGCCGACAACCGGATCGACGTCTTCGCTGACACGACCAGGAACCTCGGGACGATGGACCCGCTGCTCCGGGAGATGGACGTCTCGCTCGGGTGCGCGATCGAGAACATCGTCGTCGCGGCACCCGCGAACGGGAAGAAGGCCGCCGTCACCCTGCTGCCGGACCCCGCGGACCCCACACACGTCGCACGGATCGACCTTCAGGCGGCGGAGGCATCCGTCTCACCGCTGTTCACCGCGATCGCATCCCGACACACCGACCGCAACTCCTATGACCTCACGCGGCCCGTGAGCGCCGCGGAGCTGGCACGGCTCAGCGGACTCATCGACGAGACCGTCGCCGAACTCGTCTGGTTCTCGGCCCCCGCGGAGAAGAATGCGTTCGGTGCCCTGACCGTCCGCGCGACCGAGGCGATCATCGCAGACCCGCAACAGGTGGCGGACGACGCCGCCTGGTACCGCACCGACTGGCACGAGATCCAGTCGAAGAAAGACGGCATCACGATCGACCCGTCCGGGCAGTCGGAATTCATCAGGGCCGTTTCGAAGGTCATTCCCGTTTCGACGGCCCAGAACAACGCGGGCTGGCTCGCCGGCACCAGGGACAGCCAGGTCCCCACGGCCGCGGCCTTCGGAGCGCTCGTCGTGCGCGACCCGCTCGACACCGGCGAGCGTCTCGCCGTCGGCAGGGCCTGGCAGCGCCTGCACCTGAGCATGACGGTCGACGGGGTGAGCGCCCAACCGCTCTGCCAGCTTCCGGAACGGATCGACAGGGAACGCTCGACGGGCCTCAACCCGGACTTCGGCGACGCGCTGGCCGCGCTCCTGCCCGCCGGCCGCCACGCGATCATGACCTTCCGGATCGGACATCCGACCGGCTCGGCCCTGCCGAGCCCTCGACGCCCCGCGCGGGAAGTCGTGCTTTCGTGAGCCGGGTCCCGACCACGGTGACGGCGGGGGAGACCAGGGCCAGGATCCTCTTCGTCGCCCTCGGCCTCTTCAACGAACGCGGCACCGCCGCCGTGACCACCAACGCGATCGCGGCGGCCGCCGGAATCAGCCCGGGCAACCTGTACTACTGGTTCGGCGGCAAGGACGAGATCGTGCGCGAGCTGCATGCCCAGCGCGTGACGGCCTATGAATCTCTCTGGGAGGCATCCGCTGCCGGGGGAGGGGACGGGCCTGAACGCCTGGACCCCGAGCAGGTACTCGACCGCCTCGGTGCCGGTGTCGCGCTGACGCGGCAGTACGCGTTCCTGGCCCGCGACCTCTTCGGCCTGCTGCACGCGGACCCGGTGCTCGCCGAACACTACCGGCTCGTGCGCGCCCGGCGCCTCGTCAGGTTCAGCGAGATCGCCAGGGGCTGGCGTGAACACGGCGAGATCCGCCCGCTCGGCGATCGGGAGCTCGATGACCTCGTGCGGGCGCTCTGGATTCTCGCCGAGTCCTGGTTCGCCTTCGAGGAGCTCGACGGGGCGGACACCGGAGGGCCTTCGGATTCCACTGCAGATTCCACCGGCGGGACGCGCTACCTGCGCGCCGTCCTCACGCCGTACCTCAGCGCCCCTTTACCCGGGCGGGGCTAGACGCGGCGGATGCCCCAGGCCACGACGGCGAGGGACGCCGCGCAGACGACACCGAGCAGGGACATCAGCAGGGTGTAGCTCGCGACGGCGTTGAGCGCCGCGAAGAGGACCGGCAGCAGGAACCCGAGGTAGGTGAGGCTGTAGTACACGCCCGTGATGCCGGCGAGGTCGGCAGGGGTGGAGATGCGCTGCACCTCGACGAGGCCCGCGACGACGCACACGCCGTACGCGGCGCCGAGCACGATCGCCGTGACGAGGGCGACGATCGGGGACAGGGTCGCCGCGGCGCAGATGGAGAGCAGGATGCCGACGAGCATCATGCCCATGCCGACGACGAGCGCTCGCCCGTTGGTGCGTGTGTTGATCCGGGCGACCTGCGGCTGGACCAGGGCCCCCGTACCGAGGGTGACGACCGTGAGCAGGGTCGCGTATGCGAGGTTGAACTCGCCGAGCTGGGTGTCGACGAGCTTCGGCATGATCGCGTACGCGATCCCGGCCGCGCCGAAGACCCAGGGCGCTGAGGGCGCGATGACGCGCAGGAAGCGGCGATGCCCGGCGAGAGGAACCGCAAGGTCACGCCAGAACGGGCGGTGCGCCCGATAGCGCGGCACGGTCTCCGGCGTCGTGACGAGCAGGGGCAGTACGGCAAGGCTCAGCACGATGTGGACGAGGTAGGGGGCGAGCGTCGGCATCGGGCCCCACTGGGCGAGTGCGCCGGCGACGCCGGCACCGAGTCCGAAGCCGAGGGTGAGGGTCAGTGCCGGGCGCCGGGCGCCTGCCACCGTGTCAGCGCGCTTGTCGAACGGCGCGGCGGAGAGTTCCTTGAGCCACGCCGTTCCGACCGACATCGCAACGCCCACGCTCAGCCCGGCCAGGAAGCGGCCGAGGCACAGCATGACCGTGCTCGAGAAACCGAAACCGAGAAGGATGCTGGCCACGAGTCCCGTGATCACGCCCGCGATCGCTAGGGGCTTGCGTCCATACCGGTCCGAGAGCGCCCCGGCGAGGAGGAGCCCGGGAATCAGGCCGACGACGTACGCCCCGAGGAAGACATCCGCCATCACGGTCGTGTAGTGGCCGAGCGCCTCGTACATGTGCAGCAGCGGGGTGAAGTGGTTGCCGCCCCAGGCCATGACGAAGATGGCGGGTGCTGCGCGGAGCCAGGCGGGAATGGTACGGGGAATCATCGGACTTTCGGAACGCGATCGGGGATGGACGGTGGTGGTGGTGGTCAGGGGACCGTGGCGGTCAGGCGACCCTGGTGGAGAAATGCCCGGCCTCGACATGTTCGCGGAGGGCACGGTCGTACGCTGCGGTGTCTCCGCTGGACACGTGACCGGCCAGGGTGCGGTGCTCGGCGAGAAGGCGTTCGAGGTTGCGGGGGTCCCGGGAAGCGACCCGGTGGGTGAGGCGTTCGAGCCTCGGGCCGAGCTGGGCGTAGAAACCGTCGATCACCCGGTTGCGGTTCTCGTCCACGATCCGGGAGTGGAAGCGGTGGTCTGCCCTGGCGAAGGTGAGCAGGTCACCGCTCGCAGCGGCATCCGCCTGGATCTCGATCAGGGCGGCGAGGTCGGTGTCCACCGCGCCTGTCCCGCCCTCGCATTCGCCCAGGAGCCGGACGGCGGTCGTCTCGAGCATGATGCGCACCTGGAGCAACTCGGCGGTCTCCGCCTCGTCGAGCGCGGTGACGACGGCGCCCTTCTTCGGGAAGAGCCGGATCAGCCCGCGGGCCTCGAGCGCGAGGAAGGCTTCGCGCACCGGTGTGCGGCTGAGTGAGAGGGCTCCGGCGATCTCCCCCTCGGTCAGGAAGGAGCTCGCAGGGAGGGACCCCGAGATGATCAGGTCCGCGACGTGCGTGTATGCCCGCTCGACGGCGGAGGCCCCGGCCGGCATGAGGGAGGCTGATTCGTTCGGCATACCCCCAGCCTAGCCATAGATACATCAATAACTACAAGTCGGCTGCGGAATATACCGCCTCATATACTGGGCAAACGCCCCGATTGAGGCACACCCACCGCCGGGCCGCAGGCCTTTCGCCCGGTGCCGGCTCGTCCACTCTGACCCAGAGGCCCCCGTGACTGAAACGCTTTCCCCGCAGACGATCCTCGACGAACTCGCCACGATACTGCCGCCCGCGCAGCTCGTGACCGGACAGGCGACCGATGCGTATCTCACGGACCAGTCGGACGGCACCGCTGCGGGGGAGCCCCTCGCCGTCGTGTTCCCCAAAAGCACCGCCGAGGTTGCGGCGGTCGTCACCCTCGCAGCGGCCAACGGCATTGCGCTCGTGCCGCAGGGTGCCCGCACCGGACTCGCCGGCGGTGCGAACGCGATCACCGGAGCCATTGTCGTGAACCTCACCCGGATGAACCGGATCGTCTCCGTCGACAAGGCAGACCAGACCGCGACGGTCGAGGCCGGCGTGCGCACATACGCCCTGGCCAGGGCCGCCGCGACCGCCGGCCTCTTCTACCCGCCGGACCCCGGCTCGTGGAAGGGCTCGACGATCGGCGGCAACGTGGCCACCAACGCCGGCGGGATGCTGTGCGTCAAGTACGGCGTGACGGGTAACTTCGTGCGCCGCCTCACGGTCGTCCTCGCGGACGGCTCCATCGTGCACACGGGGCAGCGCACCATCAAGGGTGTCGCCGGGTACAACCTGACGGCGCTCCTCGTCGGGTCGGAGGGCACCCTCGGGATCATCACCGAGATCACGGTCGGGCTGCTGCCTGCCCCTGCCTCGGCCTCCGGCGTGTCCGCGACGTTCTCGACCACCGCGGAGGCCCTCGCCGCCGCCGCACTGATCGTCACGAACAACCGGCGTCCGAGCGTGCTCGAATTCCTCGACGGATCCTGCATCACCGCGATCAACGCCTTCGACCCCGCGTCCACGCTCCCGGAGGGTGCTGCAGCACTTCTCCTCGTGCAGTCGGATGCCGCGGGGCAGGCCGACGACGACGTCGCAGAATACGCGCGCATCCTCGAGGCCGGGGGAGCGGGCGAGATCGTCATCGCGCACGACGCCGCGCACCTCGACCAGCTGATGAGCGCGAGACGCCTCCTCCAGCCGGCCCTGCAGGCCGCGCGCGGTGCGAGCCTCAACGAGGACGTGACCGTTCCGCGGTCGCAGCTGCAGGCGCTCCTCTCCGGCCTTCAGGAGATTTCCAGCGAACTCTTGATTCCGATCAGCACCGGAGGGCACCTCGGCGACGGGAACCTGCACCCGGTGATCGGCTTCAACCCCGACCTGCCCGCGGAGGTCGATGCCGCCCACCGCGCGTTCAAACGGGTGATCCAGCTCGCCGTCACGCTGGGTGGGTCCGCGTCGGGGGAACACGGGATCGGCCTGCTCAAGCAGGCGCACCTCGACGACGAACTCGGCCTCGCCGTGCGGGAGCTGCAGCGCCGCGTCAAGCTCGCTTTCGACCCCGCCAGCCTGCTGAACCCCGGAAAGAAGCTCTAGCCGCCAGGTTTGAGAATTCTCAGGATCGTCACTCCCCGCAGTGGATTACCGGGGTTTGGCTGTGCTAGGCGAGTCCTTTTAAACGCGCGGGCGAGAGACGCGGCGGAAGAACCCCCCGACCGGCCCTTGCCGGGGAGTAGTGTTGGAAAAAGAGAGCGGACCACGGTGCATCGGTGCACGTCTGGCGCCTCGTGTCCCCCCGCTCACTACCCCGAGCGCGGGATCTTCCGCGGCGGGAAAGCTCAATCCCACGAGGAGAGTAGTCCACATGACAATTACAGAGGGCGTCCTCAGCGGCGACACTTCGATGCAGCACGGCAAGGCGGAATTCGTTTCCGGGCCGTGGCAGGATTCGATTAACCTTCGCGATTTCATTCAGCGCAATTACACGCCGTATATCGGCGACGCGTCCTTCCTGGCCGGGCCGACTGCCCGCACCACGGGAGTCTGGGCCAAGTTGTCCGCGATGTTCCCCGAGGAACGTCGTAAGGGCGTCTACGACATCGACGCCTTCACGCCGTCCTCCATTACAGCCCACAAGCCGGGCTACATCGACAAGGACAATGAAGTCATCGTCGGCCTCCAGACGGATGCGCCGCTCAAGCGCGCGATCATGCCGTTCGGTGGATGGCGCATGGTCGTCAACTCCCTCGAGACCTACGGCTACCCCGTCTCTCCCGAACTCGAGAAGATCTTCACCGACTACCGCAAGACCCACAACACTGCCGTGTTCGACGTCTACCCTCCCGGTGTGCGTCGTGCCCGCAACAGCCACCTGATCACCGGTCTTCCGGATGCCTACGGCCGTGGCCGTATCATCGGCGACTACCGTCGTGTCGCCCTCTACGGCGTCGACGCACTGATCGCCGGCAAGAAGAACGACCGCGCCGAGCTCGACATGGAGCCCTCGACCGAGGACATCATCCGCGCCCGCGAGGAAAACTCGGAGCAGATCCGGGCCCTCAAGGAACTCGTCCAGATGGCCGCGTCCTACGGCTCCGACATCTCCAAGCCGGCCCAGACCGCCCAGGAAGCCGTCCAGTGGCTGTACTTCGCGTACCTCGGTGCCGTCAAGGAACAGAACGGCGCTGCAATGTCGTTCGGCCGTAACTCGGCCTTCCTCGACGCGTACATCGAGCGCGACCTCGCCGACGGCACCATCACCGAAGAGGGCGCCCAGGAGCTCATCGACGACCTCGTCATCAAGCTCCGCATCGTGCGCTTCCTGCGTACCCCGGAATACGACGAGATCTTCGCCGGCGACCCGACCTGGGTCACCGAGTCCCTCGGCGGCATCGGCGAAGACGGTCGCCCGCTCGTCACCAAGACGGCGTTCCGTTTCCTCCAGACGTTGTACAACATCGGCGCAGCACCGGAGCCGAACCTCACCGTTCTCTGGAACGACGGCCTTCCCGATGGATTCAAGCGCTTCTGCGCCCAGGTTTCCATCGACACGTCGGCGATCCAGTACGAGTCCGACGACCTCATCCGCGCCGAGCTCGGTGACGACGCTGCGATCGCCTGCTGCGTCTCCCCGATGCGCGTCGGCAAGCAGATGCAGTTCTTCGGTGCTCGCGTCAACGCCGTCAAGGCGCTGCTCTACTCGATCAACGGCGGCAAGGACGAGGTTTCCGGCAAGCAGGTCGCCCCGGCGACCGCGCCGAACCTGGACACGATCCTCGACTATGACACCGTCTTCGCGAACTACCTCGTCACGCTCGAGTGGCTTGCCGAGACCTACGTCACCGCGCTGAACTGCATCCACTACATGCACGACAAGTACGCGTACGAGCGTCTCGAAATGGCTCTCCACGACAAGGAAATCGTTCGCACGATGGCCTGTGGCATCGCCGGCCTGAGCGTTGTCGCCGACTCCCTGTCCGCGATCAAGTACGCCAAGGTGCGTCCGGTCCGCGACGACAACGGACTCGTCATCGACTACACGATCGAGGGCGAATTCCCCAAGTTCGGTAACGACGACGACAAGGTCGACTCCATTGCGATCGACGTCATGGAACGCTTCATGAACATGATCCGCAAGCACCCGACCTACCGCAACGCGATCCACACCCAGTCGATCCTGACGATCACGTCCAACGTGGTCTACGGCAAGGCAACCGGCAACACGCCCGATGGCCGTCGCAAGGGTGAGCCGTTCGCTCCGGGTGCAAACCCGATGAACGGCCGCGACACGCACGGCATGCTCGCGTCGGCGCTCAGCGTCGCCAAGCTGCCGTTCAGCCAGGCGCAGGACGGCATCTCGCTCACGAACACGGTCGTCCCCAGTGGCCTCGGTCACACCAAGGACGAGCAGATCACGAGCCTCGTCGGACTCATTGACGCGTACACGGAAGCCACCGGCTACCACATCAACGTCAACGTGCTCAACAAGGAAACCCTTGAAGACGCCATGCTGCACCCGGAGAACTACCCGCAGCTGACGATTCGCGTCTCCGGCTACGCGGTCAACTTCGTGCGCCTCACGCGCGAACAGCAGATGGACGTCATCAGCCGTACGTTCCACCAGCGCTAAGGATTCACCAGCGCTAAGGATTCACCAGCACCGAAGATTCACCAGCACTAATATCCACCGATAACAGATGGCGGCGACGCTGAGTAGGACGAGACAATGCCCGCAATAAACCTCGGCCTACCCAGCGTCGGCCCCGCCATCGCACTCGTCGCGCTGGAGGACGGCAAGACTCCCAGCACCGAACAAGCTGAACTTGCCGAACTCCATCACCTCGAGATGGCCGCGATTCACAACGGCTCGGTGGCGAGCGTCCATTCCTGGGAACTCGTCACGGCCGTGGACGGTCCCGGAACGCGGATGACCCTGTTCCTGTCCGGGTGCCTGTTGCGTTGCCAGTACTGCCACAACCCGGACACCTGGAAGATGCGCGACGGGTTGATCACCACCCTCGACGACCTGGTCACGCGCCTCAAGCGCTACAAGGGCGTCTTCGACGCAACCGGGGGAGGCCTCACCATCTCCGGCGGTGAGCCGCTCATGCAGCCGGCCTTCGTGGAGCGCATCTTCGAGGAATGCCACAAGCTCGGCATCCACACCACCCTGGACACCTCGGGGTTCCTCGGGAAGAGCGCGTCAGAGACGCTGCTCGACAACCTCGACCTCGTGCTTCTGGACGTCAAGTCCGGTCTTCACGACACGTACAAAGAGGTCACCGGGCGTGAGCTCCAGCCGACACTCGATTTCGGCGATCGCCTCGCGGAAAAGGGAATCCCCGTCTGGGCCCGCTTCGTGCTCGTCCCCGGACTGACCGATGCCGTCGACAACGTCGACGCCGTCGCGGAAATCATTTCCCGCTGGCCGAACGTCGAGCGCGTCGAAGTGCTCCCGTTCCACCAGATGGGCGAGGACAAGTGGGACCGGCTCGAGATCCCGTACCCGCTGCACGGGGTGACGCCCCCCGACAACGATCTGCAGGAGCGCGTGCGGGAGCAATTCCGCGCGAGGGGCCTGACCGTTTTCTAGGCGAAACCGGCGTTCAGACGCTGGGAAAGGCGCGGCATCCAACGGATGCCGCGCCTTTCCTCCGCCACCGTGCAAACGTTTACCACCAATGTTGCAATCGGCAGAGAAAATGTGATGAATGCGCTTTCATTACTGGCAGACTGGGGGGTAACACGAGTGTCACGACAGGCGCGACACCAGGAAAGGTATCTCATGACAACCGCTACGACAACGGCTGCCCAGCCCCTGATCGCCGGTTCCGGCCAGGCGCG
Organism: Cryobacterium sp. MDB2-A-1; assembly: GCF_004402675.1. NCBI lineage: Bacteria > Bacillati > Actinomycetota > Actinomycetes > Micrococcales > Microbacteriaceae > Cryobacterium > Cryobacterium sp. MDB2-A-1. The sequence continues at coordinate 48,372 of NZ_SOFK01000032.1, forward strand.
TATTCTTCGGATTATCGGCCTCCTCGGCATTATCGGCGGCCTCGTTATGCTCCTCGTCGGCGGCGTCGTCTGGGGCACCGTCAGCAGCCAGCTGGCCGGCGAGAAGATTACTGTCGCGGCCGACGCATCGTTCCTCGCCGGAACGACCGTCGACAACCCCCTCTCCGCCCTCGCGCAGGCGAACATCATTAACCACCACGCCATGGAGGCCTCGGGCGGCAAGACGTACGCCGAGCTCGCCCAGGACGACAAGGTCCGCCCGACGGTCATGACCGCGTCGCTGCTGCGCGCCTCGCTCTTCACCTCGATCGTCGCCTTCGGCGTCTCCTTCTTCGCCATGGGCCTCGGCATCCTCGTCGGCCTGTTCGGCTGGGCGATCTTCGTCCTCACGCCGCACGCTTCGAAGAAGACCGCGGTTCCGGCCGTCGCCTGATCCGATCCGGCAGTATCGAACGGGCCTCGCGGTAGTCGCGGGGCCCGTTTTCTGTGCCCGGCGCAGCTTGTTACCGTGCCGAAACACGGGAACCCCTACGATGGGGCTAACGGACGATCTTGCCGCCCCGAGGGGTGGCCATCGGGAACCACGTCCGCGGAATACTGGGGGACCAGCATGAGTGCTCGCGACAGCTATGCCACGAGGCAGATTTCCCCAACGGCGTCGGTACGACCGCGGCGCGGAGGCGCCACCGGACGCCTGGTAGCATTCGTGGCTGCCGCCCTGCTCCTGACGGGCGGCCTCGTGACGGCGGCTCCGCAGCCGGCGGCATTCGCGGCATCCTCCGTCAGTGCGCCGTCCGGCTGGCTGCACACCGCGGGTGGCACGATCCAGAACTCCGCCAACCAGACGTATGTCGTCAAGGCCATCTCCTGGTTCGGAATGGAGACGAGCAACTGCGCCCCGCACGGACTCTGGACGATCGGCCTCGACGCCGGCCTCGCGCAGATCAAGTCGCTCGGATTCAACACCCTGCGGCTGCCGTTCTCGAATGAGTGCCTCGGCGGGGCCCCCAGCAATTCGATCAACTACGCGGTGAATCCGACCCTCGCGGGACTGACCCCGCAGCGGCTGATGGACACGGTCATCGCCCGGGCGAAGGTCGCCGGACTCAATGTCATCCTCGACCGGCACCGTCCGGATTCCGGAGCCCAATCGGAGCTCTGGTACACGGCGCAATACAGTGAAGCCAAGTGGATCAGCGACTGGCAGGCACTCGCCACCCGGTATAAGAATGATCCGACCGTGATCGGCTTCGACCTGCACAACGAACCGCACGGGCAGGCATGCTGGGGCTGCGGTAACCCCGCGATCGACTGGCAGGCGGCCGCGACCCGCGGTGGGAACGCCGTGCTCGCCGTGAACCCCCGGCTGCTGATCCTCGTCGAGGGCATCGAGAACCAGGCCACCGGCGGATCCACCTGGTGGGGTGGCGGCCTGAGCGGTGTCAAGGGCAAGCCTGTCATCCTCTCCGTCGTGAACCAGGTGGTGTACTCGCCGCACGACTACCCGGCGACGGTCTACGCGCAGAAGTGGTTCAGCGCGGCCAACTACCCGGACAACCTCGCCACCGTCTGGGACCAGAACTGGGGCTACATCAGCAAGACCGGGATCGCACCGGTGCTGCTCGGCGAGTTCGGTACGAAGCTTGCGACCGAATCCGACCAGAAATGGCTTGCCAAGCTCGTACCGTACCTCTCGAGCAATGGCATGAGCTTCGCGTACTGGTCGTTCAACCCGAACAGCGGCGACACCGGCGGCATCGTCAAGGACGACTGGGTCACCCCGGAGGCGGCAAAGCTCACGGCCCTCACGCCGCTGCTCGGTGCAGGGACTCCGATCGTCGTTCCGCCGACTGCGACGCCGACGCCGACCGCTACTCCGACTCCGACGGCTACTCCGACTCCGACACCGACTCCGAAGCCGACCGCTACTCCGACTGCGACGCCGACGCCGACGGCGACTGCGAAGCCGACCGCTACTCCGACCCCGACTCCGACCGCCACTCCGACTCCCGTCCCCGGCACGGCCTCGATCACCACGACGTGGAACCTGCAGAGCGCGTGGGGCGCCGGCTACGTCGCCGACTTCCAGGTGAAGAGTGCGACCGGTGCCAAAGCCTGGAGCGTGACGTGGTCCGATCCGACCGTGACTGCGGTGACCAACGCGTGGGGGATGACGTGCACGGTCAAGGTCAGGACCTCGATCACGTGCACCGGAGCGGGTTGGGCGAGCACCATTCCCGCGGGGCAGAGCGTCTGGGTGGGCCTTCAGGTCGAGGCGACCAAGGCCCCGGTAGCACCGGCGCTGATCCTCACCGCCAGGTAAGCTCCCCGGCGGGCCTGCTCGACATCCGTTGCCCAGACCTGATCGCTCCGATAACGATCGTGAGACGCCCCTAGCAATTCTGTCGGCGCCGGGGTTCCATGAACCGTGATGGGGGGTTCAGATGCGGACGACGGAATTCCAGGAGCGGCGCACGCCTCGGGGTGTGATCGGCGGGCTGGTCGGGCTTGTGGCCATGAGCGGGGTTGCCGGACTCCTGATCGCCGCGTCGGTGACGCCCGTCGTCGCGCTGTCGGGACTCGCCGTGACGGACACGATCAACACCTTCCAAAGCCTTCCGGAATTCCTGTCGATCGACAGGCTCTCCCAGAAGAGCAACATCTACGCGATGCGGGGTGATGGCTCTCCCTACCTGCTCGCCTCCTTCTATGACCAGAACCGGATCGAGGTCGGCTCGGACTCGATCAGCCCCTTTGTGACGGATGCCGCGGTCTCGAGTGAGGACCCGCGCTTCTATGAACACGGCGGCATCGACATGCAGGGCACGATCAGGGCCGGACTCAGGGTGAGCCTTGGCGGGGAAACTCAGGGCGGGTCGTCCATCACTCAGCAGTATGTCAAGAATGTCCTCGTTCAGAAGTGCGAGGTACTCTCCGACCCCGTGGCGCGCGACTCCTGTTACACGACGGCCACCCGAACGAGCGCCGAGCGCAAGCTCAAGGAGATGCGGCTCGCGATCGGCGTCGAGAAGAAATACTCCAAGAAGGACATCCTTCGCCAGTATCTCAATATCACCGGCTTCGGAGGAACGGTCTACGGAATCGAGGCGGCCGCCGAGTACTACTTCAACACGACGGCGGCGGCCGTGAGCCTGCCGCAGGCCGCGAGCCTCGTCGCCATCATCAACAACCCGGTCAAGTTCCAGCTCGACGACCCGAACAGCGCCTCCAACGGTACGGCGAACGGCTACGCGGCGAACCGGGACCGTCGGGACTATATCCTCGGGACGATGCTGAAGTACGGCACGATCGGACCGGACGATTACGCGGCGGCGGTCGCGGCACCGGTCGAACCCAGCATCCACGAGCCCAGTACCGGCTGCCAGACCGCGGGCGGAAGCGCCTATTTCTGCGACTACGTGACCCATGTGCTTCGGAACGACCCGGCGTTCGGGGCGGATGCCGACACCCGGCTTCTCAACTTCCGCCGGGGTGGCTACAACGTCTACACAACCATTGATCTGGACCTTCAGAATGCCGCGGAGGCCACGATGAAGCAGAATGTGCCGTCGACCTTCCCCGGCTGGGATGTCGGCGCTGTCATCTCGAGCGTGCAGGTCGGCACCGGTCGTGTGCTTGCGATGGTGCAGAACAAGGACTACAGCCAGGATCCTGTCGTCGAGGCCACGGGAGCGAACTACACGAGCATCAACTACAACACCGACTATGCCGATGGCGGTTCGAGTGGCTTCCAGCCGGGTTCCGGGTACAAGGTGTTCACCCTCGCCGAGTGGCTCACGGAAGGTCACGCTCTCTACGAACGCGTCGATTCCCGCCGCAAGGCCAATTGGGGCACCTTCCAGGACAGCTGCCTCGGCCCGCAGAACTACGACAAGGAGAAGTGGAACCCGAAGAACGACGCCAACGAGAGTGGGGCGCACTACAGCGCCCTCGAAGCCACCGTGGGTTCGATCAACACCGGGTACATCGGGATGGCCAAGAAGCTCGACCTGTGCGGAATCCGTAAGACGGCTGAGGCATTCCGGATGCACCGCGCTGATGCGACCCCTCTCCTGCAGAGCGCTGCGTCGGTGATCGGCACGAATGAGATCGCGCCGTTGAGCATGGCCGTCGCGTTCGCGGGAATCGCGAACAGGGGGGTGACGTGCAGTCCGGTCGTGATCGACCGCATCGTTGGCCCGACCGGCGCTGAGGTTCCCGTGCCGACCAGCGAGTGCGCGGCTTCCGTCAACCCCACGGTCGCGGCGGGCATGGCCTACGCCATGCACAAGGTCATGACGACCGGGACAGGGCAGCAGTCGAACCGGGGCATGGCGCCGCAAGTGCCCGTGATCGGAAAGACCGGTACGACGGACGGCAATAAGGACACCTGGATGACCGGGTCGAGTACGAAGGTCGCAACCGTCGTCGCGGTGGTCAGCCTCACCGGCGATGCGAACCAGCGGACCACATACTTCGACAGCGGCCAGGCCGCGACCGCCCGGCACCGGATGTGGCCGGCGGTGATGTCGGTCGCGAATGCGAAGTACGGTGGAGATGACTTCATCGAAGCCAATCCGACGCCGACTCAGACACCGAGACCGACACCGGCGCAGACTCAGACTCCGACGCCCCGTTAAACACAGCGCTGAGGGTTTTCCGTCCTGAGAGTTTCTCAGCTATGAATGTGTCGTGAGTTCCCCGTGATTACGGCGATCTCTCAGTTTTTTTGTTTGTCAAGCCCCTAGCGCAGCCGTAAAACTGGGGGTATTTTCCGGAGCCGTGTACTTCGAATGGGTTACAGTCAACCCATCGAAAATGCGTGTCGTAGGTTCTGTGGATGGATTTGTGATCGGCGCGTTCCGGTCATTTGAAAGGCAAAAAACTCCATGCAACAGCTCTTTCGTCGCGCCGAGAAGTCCTCGCCGCGTAGTACAACCGCGCGTCGCAAACTCGTAGGCGGTGTCCTGGCCGCAACGGCGGCCCTGTGCATCGTCGTCGGCACAACGGCCTCCTGTGCGTTCGCCTCCGGCGACTCCTCGTCCTCGTCGTCCCGCTCGTCGTCCGGTTCATCGTCCGTGAGCGCACCGTCAGGCTGGCTCGCCGTGACCGGGGTGTGGTCACACCGTAAGAACCACCACAACGGAACTCCGACTCCGACTCCGACTCCGACTCCGACGCCTGCGCCGACGCCGAAGCCCACGCCGGCTCCGACGCCTGCGCCGAAGCCCACGCCCGCGCCGACGCCGAAGCCCACCCCGACTCCGACTCCGACTCCGACTCCGACTCCGACGCCTGCGCCGACGCCGAAGCCCACCCCGACTCCGACTCCGACTCCTACGCCCACGCCTACGCCGACGCCGACGCCTACTCCTACGCCGACGCCGACGCCTACTCCGACGACGCCCCCCATCGCCATCGGAACGTCCCCGCTGCACACCAATATCGTGTCGACGACCTTCTGGGTCGGCGAGATCTTCAACGCGAACCTCAGCGACGGCAGCCAGGTCTGCAGCACCTATGACAGCAAGTGGGCGCTTCACCACACCGGCGTTCAGCTCGGGTCCTCAACGGACACCGGCTGCGGCGGCTCGCCCGTCGGCGGGTGCGATGGCCCGTCCAGCGGCGCGACCGCTGCGACCTTCACGTGCACGACAGAGAAGCGCACCGCTGCCAACGGCTACTTCCCGACCAGCCAGCCCAAGCCGCTCGAGAACCCGTTCTACCTGGATCTTCCTTACGACGACGTCAACGACGCGACGGCGTTCGCCAACCGCGACACCGTCGTACCGTGGGCGAACGTGGCCCCGTACAGCGCTCACCATGGTGACTCGAACTACTCGTACATGAAGAACCACTGGGTCCAGCTCACCGGTCCCAATGGCCAGACGTGCTACGGACAGGTTGAGGACGCGGGCCCCTCGAGCGGCTCGCTGTACCACGACGCTGCCTACGTGTTCGGAAGCAACGACGCCCGTCCGGTGAACAAGCAGTTCAGCGGCGACCCGAGCCAGGGCGCAGGCACCGACGTGTCGCCCGCCCTCAACGGATGCCTCGGCTTCACCGACCTCGACGGCGACAACGACCACGTCAACTGGCGTTTCGTGGACCGGTCCGCCGTTCCCGCCGGCCCGTGGCTGAACGTGGAAACGACCAGCCAGGTGGCCCAGTAGCCGCCGGATAGTCGAACGGCCGTCCGGATCTACCGCCGGACGGCCGGTACAAGGATCCATCGGATGCCCGGTGCCGCGCCTGCGGCACCGGGCATTCGCCTGCCCGGACGGGTCGCGGCCGTTCCGTGGGCCGGGTTCGTGGGCCGGGTTCGCGTGTCGGATCAGGCGGAGCGCGCGGACCAGAGGTGGCGCACGTTTGTGGGCGCGACCGCGGCGAGCTCGGCCGCCAGGGCCTCGGCCCGGGCCTCGTCGCCCGCAGAGTTCTCGGCCGCGCGCTCGGCGCTGTGCCGTTGTTTGACCAGCCGGGCGGCATCCGCGAGGTCCCAGAGCGAGTCGCCCGTCACCGACACCCCTTTCGCACCCGAGCGCCTGGTGCGGCCGCGGACGAGCAGGTGCCTGGTCTGGAAGACCGGGGCGCCGATGCGTTCCTGGGCGTCGTGGAAGAACACCACGTTCGCGACCGGCCCGGTGCCGTCGTCGAGGCTCACGAACACGATGCGTCGCCCGCCGCGCATCGGCGGGGTGTTCGTCGCCCGCCGCACGCCCGCGAGGAGCACCTCGGTGCCGCCGGGCAGGTCGGCGAGGGCCGACGCCGGGGTGACGCCGAGTTCGGCGAAGAGCGGATAGAAACGGGCGAGCTGGTGCCCGGACACGGCGAGGCTCAGGTCGCGCAGCTCGAGTTCGGTCTGGGTCCGGCCGCGCAGCTCGAGGGAGGTGACGGCGGTGAACCGGTCGCCGGTGTACCGGGGGACCGGCAGGTCGACGTCGAAGGCGAGTTGGTCGTCGTGCACGGCGACGGCCGTGCCGCGGAGCGACTGGATGTGCGCGAGCAGCTCATGCCGGCGCTCACGGTCATAGCCGATGAAGCTGTCGAGGGCGCCGACCCGTGCGAGCGCCTCGAAGCTCGACCGCCGTGGCCGCACCCGGTCCCGGAAGTCCTGGAGCGAGGAGAACGGCTGGTGCCGCACGATCCGGGCCCTCTCGGCGGCGGTGCTGCCCGAAAGCTCTGGCAGCGCCAGGCGGATGCCTCTGCGCGGCCCGGCAGGCCCGGGAGACCCGGCAGTCACCGGTTCGACCTGGACAGGCCCGGCGTGGCCAGGAGGAAGATCCTCGACCCGGTAGTCGAGCACGCTGTGCTGCACGTCGAGCGGAAGCACGGGCACCCCGAGCGCCCGGGCTTCGGCCACGAGCAGGTCCTTCGGCCACATTCCCGGGTCGTGGGTGAGGAGACCGGCAAGGAAGACCGCAGGGTGATGGGTCTTCAGCCACGCGGACTGGTAGGTGGGCAGGGCGAACGCGGCGCCGTGCGCCTTGGCGAAGCCGAAGCTGCCGAATCCGGCGAGCACGGTCCAGATCCGGTCGATCACCGCCGGGGGGAATCCGCGGCCCAGGGCCTGCTCACGGACGTACGCCTCGATGAGGGGCAGCTGCTCGGGTTTCCCCAGGTGCCTGCGGAAGACATCCGCCTTGCCCAGGCCGCAGCCGGTGAGTTCGTCGAAGAGCCGCATCACCTGTTCGTGGAAGATGACGACGCCGCGGGTCTCCCGCAGGATCGGTTCGAAACGCGGGTGGATGTAGTCCGGCACGACCTCGCCGTGCCGCGCCTGCAGGTAGAGCAGGGGCATGTTGTTCTGCATCGGGCCGGGTCGGAACAGGGAGATCTCCACGGTGAGGTCGTTGAAGACCTCGGGCTGCAGCTTGCCGACGAGCTCCATCTGGCCTGGCGACTCGAGCTGGAAGATGCCGAGGGTGCGCGTCGAGCGGATTAGCTCGAAGGTCGGCTCGTCGTCGAGCGGGATCCGGTCGAGGTCGATGCTCTCGCCGGTGAGGCGTCGGTGCTCCTCGACGGCATGCGCCATCGCAGACTGCATCCGAACGCCCAGGATGTCGAGCTTGATCAGGCCCATCGGGTCCATGTCGTGCTTGTCGAACTGCGACATCGGCAGTCCCATTCCCGACGCCTGCACCGGGGTGCGGTCGAGCAGGCTCGCGTCGGAGAGGATCACGCCGCACGGGTGCACCGAGATGTGCCGCGGCAGCCGGTCGAGCCGTGCGGTGAGGTCGACCAGCTGATCGAGCTGCTGCGAGGCGCGCACTTCGGCGGCGAGCGGTTCGAGCTCGGGCTTCTCCTCGAGGGCACGGCGGAAGTCGCGGGCGTTGAACCGCCACATCTGCTTCGCGATCGCAGACACCTGCCCGGCATCCATGCCGAGGGCCAGCCCGGCGTCCCTGACGGCGCCGCGGCCGCGGTAGGCGTTGGTCATCGACATCAGCGAGACCCGGTCGGCACCGAAGGTCTGGAAAATGGCGCGGTAGATATCGTGGCGGCGCGCTGACTCCACGTCCAGGTCGATGTCGGGCAGGGTCTGGCGTTCGGGGGAGAGGAACCGTTCCCAGAGCAGGCCGTTCGCGATCGGCTCGACCGATGAGGTGTGCAGGGCGTAGTTGAGCACCGAGCCGACGCCGGAGCCACGGGCCTGGATACGAACGCCCATGCCCCTGACGAGGTCGGCGACGCGGGCGACCGTGAGGAAATAGCTCGCGAAGCCGAGATGCTCGACCGTCGCCATCTCGTACTCGAGGCGGGCGTGCGCCGTTTCGACCGCCGTCCGACCGGATGCCGCGTAGCGTTCGTCGACGCCGGATCGTCCGCGTTTCCAGAGTTCGGCGAGCGGGTCGCCGGTGACCCCGATCACGCGTGCCTCCGGCATCCGCGGGGTACCGAGGCCGATGTCGGCCTGCGGGTCGAGGGTGCAGCGGTCGGCGAGCATGTCCGTATCGCGCAGCAGCCGGGTGAGCGCGCCGTCGTCGTGCAGGCCGGCATCGACGACCATGCGGGCCACCTGCCGCATCGCGCCTGCCGGTTTGAGCCAGGCCTGTCCGTTCGTCTGCGGCTGCTCGAGCTCGGCGAGCGGGGTCAGGGTGCGGGCGGCGTCGGCAAGGTCTGCGGTCACCGCGTCCTCCGGCTCGCCGTAGCGCACCGCATTCGTGAGCACGGCGGGCAGGCCGTTCTGCTCGGCGAGGGCGAGCATGCGGGTCGCGGGAGTGACGCTGCCGCGGCTGCCGGGCTCGGCGAGATGGCAGACGACTTCGAGGCACACCGACCCGGTGGGCATCGATCCCTGCCAGGCCGTGAGCCGGGCGCCGGCTTCCTTCGTCGCGCGGCGGCCGATCGCCTCACCGACGTCTGAGACCGGCCCGAGCAGAACGGTCAGCGCCCGGAGCCCGGCCAGTTCGGCAAGCTCTGACCGGCCGATGCTCGGCTCGCGCCCTGTTCCGGTCGACATGGCCTGGTGGGCGGCGGACACGGCGCGGCACAGGGCAGCATACCCACGGCCGCTGGTGCCTCCGTGCGCGAGAACGACGACGCGGCCGAGCGGCAGCCGGTCGTCGTCGTGCACCGCGAGGTCGGACCCGAGGCCGGCGCGGATGCCCTCCGCCCCACACGCCCGAAGGTGCTTGACGGCCCCATAGAGCCCGTCACGGTCGGTGAGTGCAAGGAAGGAGGCGCCCTGGGCCCTCGCCTGGCCGGCAAGCGTTTCGGGAAGCGTCACCCCGTAGTGGGTCGAGTATGCGCTCGCGACGTGCAGGTGCGGGAAGCCGGTGCCCGGCCCGGCAGTGCCCGACCGGCCCGTGCCCGGCTCGTTCATCCCCAGTCGAGGGCGAGCACCCACGACCCGTCGACGTCGCGTCGCAGGTCGTACCGGTGTTGTTCCTCGCCCCCGCGGGCCGCGTCGACCCGCCACAGCTCGGTGTCGATGCGGGTGGGCACCCCGTCGTTCTCCCACCAGCGGGTGCGCGTGAACACCGCCTGCGGTTGCCCGATGATGGTGTGCTCGAAGCGGTCCCAGGTGAAGGCGCGGGGGTCGCCGTCGGCCGAAAGCTCGACGTCGACGCGGATGTCGATGATCTGGGGCATTCGGTGGCTCCTCCGTAATGATCGAACAAATGTTCGATATTGGGAGTGTACGTCACCCCGCCGACACTAGCCAGCGCCGACCGTCGATCGACGTCGCTCCGGTGCCTCGACGCGCAGCGCGTCGGCCCCGAGCAGGGCGGTCGGCACCCGGAAGGTCTCCCGCGCGGTGACGGCGGCGATCGCCGAGAGCACCATGGTGGCTGCGGTGAAGACGGCGACGGGAACCCAGCCGTCGATCCCGCTCCCGAGCAGGGCATAACAGATGCTCGGAGCGAAGCCGGCGAGCAGGAATCCGAGCTGGGTGCCGATCGCAAAGCCGGAGTAGCGCACCGGCGCGGCGAACATCTCCGTGAAGAACGACGGCCAGAGCCCGTTGACCATCGAATAGAACAGCGTCATGTTCAGGAAGCCGCCGAGGAAGATGAGCGGGATCGAACCGGTCGAGATCGCCCAGAAGTAGAGGAAGATGGTCGCCGCGGAACCGAGGGTGCCGATGATCCAGACCGGCCGGCGCCCGATGCGGTCCGACAGAGCCGAGAACAGCGGGATGGTGACGAGGGAACCCGCGATGGACACGGTCGCGACCCACAGCATCGTGCCGCGATCGATGCCCACGGCGGGGCTCGTCGCATAGGCGAGGCCGAAGACGGTGAACACGGTCTGCGTCACAGCGAACAGAGAGCAGACGAGCACGCGCACGACGTCGCGCCACTGGTGCCGGAACACCTGCGCGGCCGGGAACCTCTCGACGGCGGCGACGGACTTCGTCTCGGCGAACACCGGCGTCTCGTCGAGACGGGACCGCACGATGTATGCGACGACGAGCACGACCGCGCTCAACAGGAACGGCACCCGCCAGCCCCAGGCATACAGCTGGTCCTCCGGTAGGGCCGCGACGGGAATGAAGACGATGGTGGCGAGCACCATACCGGCCGCATACCCGGTCATCGTGAAACCGGAGAAGAACGCCCTGCGATGTTCGGGGGCGTGCTCGATGGCGAGGGTGCTCGCCCCTGCCGCTTCCCCGCCGGCCGAGAACCCCTGCGCGAGGCGGCACAGCACGAGGAGGGCCGGGGCGAAGGCCCCGATCTGGTCGTAGGTGGGCAGGAAGCCGATCGCGAGGCTCGCGACCCCCATGATCACGAGGGTGAGGATCAGCACCCGCTTGCGGCCGATCCGGTCGCCGAAGTGGCCGAGGATCAGCCCGCCGAACGGCCGGGCGACATAGCCGACGCCGAATGTCGCCAGGGAGGCGATGGTCGCGATCGCCGGGTCGGCGGCGGAGAAGAAGATGTGGTTGAAGACGAGGGCGGCCGCGGCGCCGTAGATGAAGAAGTCGTAGTACTCGAGGGCGCTGCCGACGAATGCCGCTGCCGCGGCCTTTCGAGGCATCCGCTGGGGGATGGTCGACGCTGGAACCGTGCTGGACATGCTGTCTCCTTTGACAAGGTGCCTGGTGGGGTTGGGGCGGGTGGTTCGGGTGGTGCGGGTGGTCTGCCCTGGGTCAGACGGCGGTGTATCCGCCGTCGATGACCAGTTCGGAACCGGTGCTGAAGCGGGATTCGTCGCTCGCGAGGTAGAGCACGCCGTAGGCGATCTCGTCGGGTTCCCCCTGCCGGCGGAGCGGATTGCCCTCGACCAGCTGGCGGTAGTACGCCTCTGGCCCGACAGCGCTCATGTCGGCGGCCGTGCGGCTCATCCTCGTGTTCATCGAGCCGGGGTGGATCGAATTCACCCGGATGCCGTGCTCACCGTAGGTCGCGGCGTCGGACTTGGTGAGCAGCCGGACCGCGCCTTTCGTGGCGTGGTACAGCGGCACGCTCCTGCCGCCGGTGATGCCGTGGATCGACGAGAAGTTGACGATGCTGCCGCGCGACGCGGCGATCATGGCCGGGACCACGTACTTCGTCATGAGCCAGGTGCCCTTGACGTTCACGTTGAAGATCCGGTCGAACTCGGCGAGGGTCGACTCGTGCGAGGGCGCCGCGCGCCCGATGATACCGGCGGCGTTCACGAGGATGTCGGGAACGCCGACCGTCTCGAGTACCCGGGCCACGGCGCGTTCCACCTGTTCCGGGTCGGTGATGTCGAGTTCGAGGGAGGTGATTCCCGGCTCGTGCCACGGTTCGGCCGGCGGGGTGACGTCGAGGCTGACGACCACGGCGCCCTCGCGGGCGAGGAGCCGCACGCAGGCGCTGCCGAGGTCGCCGCTCCCTCCCGTGACGATGGCGATCTTGCCGTGCACCCGCCCCTTCCTCTGCTCCGCGTGCGTCGTGGCCGGTTCCGGAACGTCGAAATCGACGGATGCGATCTGCCGGGTGTGCGGGCTGGAGAGGGCGATCAGCGGGGTGTGCAGCGGATGCCCTGCGTACCCGGCCACGTCGGCGGCCGTGTCGAAGTCCGCGACGATCGTGCAGTCCCAGGACCTGGCCTGTCCGGAGAGGTCGCGGCCGACGCTCAGCGACCGGAGCCCCGGCACGTGACCGACGAGACCGTCGAGCCCGGCACGCCAGTCGTGTTCGATCGAGGGGGTGAAGCTGTCTTCGAACCGGAAAAGCACCACGTGGCGGATCATCGGACGACCGCCGTCGCCGCAGCGTCGGCCAGGTCGGGGTAGCCGATCGGGCTGCCTGCGAGGGTGCGGCCGATCAGGTAGCCCATCGTCATCAGCGGCCCGAGGGTCGCGCCTGCGCCGGGGTAACCGGCCCCGTACGCGCTCTCGGTGGTGTTCCCGGCGGCGAACAGTCCACCGATGACGGCGCCGTCGACGTCGACGACGCGACCGACGCCATCCGTCGACACGCCTCCGCTCGTGCCGAAGGCGCCGTTGACGACCGGGAGCGCGTAGAACGGCCCGGTGGTGAGCGGGCCGAGGCTCGGGTTGGGGAAGACGTTCCCCGCATCGCCCCAGTAGGTGTCGTAGCGGCTCCGGCCCCTGCCGAAGTCTGGGTCCTCACCGAGCTCGGCGTAGTGGTTGAAGCGGCCGACCGTCTCCGTGAGGGCGGCCGGGTCGACGCCGATGCGCGCGGCGAGGTCGGCCAGGGTGGCGCCTTCGAGCAGCCACGCCGGCGTCGGCCGGCCGGCGCGGTGGCTCAGGACGCCGTAGCGCTCGAGGAAGGCGTGGTCGAAGACGACGTGGGCCGGCGTGTTCAGCGGGGCATTGGCCGCGGGGTCCCACGAGTGCAGGGCACGCGCGAGGTCGTTGTAATCCTGGGATTCGTTCGCGAAACGGCGCCCGTGTTGGTTGACCATGATCGAACCGGGACCCTGGCGTTCGAAGCGGAGCAGGGTGCCGACCTGTTCCCCGTCGCGGAGATCGCCGGGGATGACCGACATCGGCGCCCACCAGGCTTCCCTGGTCCCACCGGTCCGTGCACCGATGCGCTGGGCCATCCGGAGGCCGTCTCCGGTGTTCGACGGGGGAGAGCAGACGACGTGCAGACGGGTCTGGAGCAGCCCGTCGGCGAGTTCCTTGTCCCACTCGAAGCCGCCGCAGGCGAGCACGACGCCGTCATTCGCGTGGAACGTGCGTCCGTCCACGACGACGCCCGTGACGCGCCCGTTCTCGACGACGAGGCGTTCGGCGCGGGCGTCGACGGAGAGGGTCACGTCGTTCCCGAGGCAGGAGGCGAGCAGCATGCTGACGAGCGCCTGCCCCTTGGCGACGAGGCCCGCCGCTTCCCGTGCCGCGAGTTCTGGCCAGGGGAAGTGGGTGAAGGCTCCCCAGGCTTCGTATTCCTGCATCGTGAAGGGCGCCCGGCCGTCGGTGCGCACGTGTGCCCGCACGGGGCCGAGCGCGGCAGCGGCGTCGAAGAGTTCGGGTTCGACGGTGCGTCCGCCGTCGAGGGCGCCGTCGAGATCCATCCGGTAGTCCGGGAAGTTATCAAGCAGCAGGAAGGCCACGCCGAGCTCGCGTTCGACGTAGCGCAGCATGTCATCGCCGCTGTCGATCGCGGCATCGAAGAGCTCGTTCCTGCCCCGGCCCCTGGAGACCGCTCGCACGTACCGTGCGGCGTCTTCCGGCGAATCCGCGATGCCCGCGCCGCGGGCGAGATGGTTGGCGGCGACCCAGAGCATCCCGCCCGATACCGCCGAGGTCCCGCCGAGCAGGGCCGACTTCTCGACCACCAGCACGCTCTTGCCTTCGTTGGCCGCCGTCGCGGCGGCCGTGAGCGCCGCGGCGCCGGACCCCACCACCACGACATCGAATCGGTCCTGCGGCTTGCCCTGGAGAATTCGCATCGAATCCCACTCCCGTCGTCGTTGACACAAGAATTTGCGTTTCTGAAGACTGCCAACGGTCGGGGTCGCTCATCGTGCCCCTCCCATTCAATGGGAGGAATATTCGCCGGGGAATCGGGGCGTCCCGGTCAGACGGCCCGCGGCATCCGGCTTGTGCCGCCGCGCGGCCGGTCGGAGCCGAGGGCGCGGGAGATGCCGTGCGCCGCGGTCTTCAGGGCGGGCACGGTCGCCCGGAGGTCCTCCTCGCCGAAGGGGACGATCACGTTCAGCGCGGCGATCACCAGATCGCCGCGTTCGAACACCGGGACGGCGATCCCGGTCGTGTTCGGCACGATGATCCCGGGCACGGAAGCGTGGCCGAGCTGCCTGATCCCGGCCAGCAGCCGGCGCAGGGCTGCGGGTTCGGTGACGGTGTGTTCCGTGTAGCGCACGAGTTCCCTGCCGAGCACGTCGTCCTGGAACTCCGGCGGGGAGTATGCCAGGAGCACGAGCCCGGACGAGCACGCGTGGATCGGCAGCCGGCCGGCGATCTGGGTGATGTTCACCGCCGAACCGCGGGTCGTGAGCCGCTCGATGTAGAGTACGTTCTCGCTGTCGAGCAGGCTCAGGGTCGTGTGCTGCTGCACGACGGCGTGCACGTCCTCCATGAAGGGAAGCGCGATCTCGCGCAGGTCGGTGGTGCGCGAGCCCCGCGAGGCCAGCTCCCACAACCGGATGCCGAGGCGAACTCCTCCGTCCGCGTCGCGCTCGAGGAGCCGTTCGTCGAGGAGCTGCACGACGAGCCGGTGGGTCGTGGCGAGTGGGATGCCCACCCGGCGCGATAACGCGGAGATCGTCATGGACGAGCGATGGGAATCGAAGGCGTCGAGAATCGTCACGAGCCGGGACAGCAGGGAGTCGCCGGAGCAGGAATTCGCCATGGCCCCACAATATGCTGCCCGCCGGTGCGCGGGCGAGTAGCGTGGTGCTGATGTCAGGGAAGCCCGCACAGTCGAGGGGAACCGAGGACGCTGCGGCGTTCCCGGTCGATGACCGCGGCGTGGCCGCCCGGCTCTTCGCCATTCTCGACGCGTTCACCGCGCCGCCGGCGAGTTCGCTCACCCTCACCGCGATCGCGCAGCGCACCGGGATCCCGCTGACGACGGTGCATCGCCTCGTCGGCGAATGGACGAGCTGGGGAGGCCTTGCCCGCCAGGAAGACGGACGCTACGCGCTCGGGATGCGGCTCTGGGAGGTCGGGGTGCAGACCCCGACGGCGCGGAACCTGCGCACGATCGCCCTGCCCTATCTGGAAGACCTGTACGAGTCGACCCACGAGCACGTGCACCTCGCCGTCCTCGATGGGAGCGACGCCCTCTACCTCGAGAAGCTGTCCGGGCACCAGGCCGTGCGGGTGATCTCCCGGGTGGGCGGCCGCCTCCCGCTGCACGCGACCGGGGTCGGACTCGTGCTGCTGGCCTTCGCTCCGAACGAGGTGATCCAGGCCTACCTGGCCGGGCCGTTGCCGCGGTTCCTGCCACAGACGGTGACCGACCCCGAGGAATTGCGGCGGCGCCTGGCCGGCATCCGCGCCCAGGGCATCGCCCGCATGTCCGAGGAGATGACGGCCGGTTCGAGTTCGATCGCGGCGCCGATCCGGGACCGCACCGGCCAGGTGGTTGCGGCCGTGTCTATCGTCACCCGCACAACGCCCCGGTCGAGCCCCGAGCAGGAACAGGCCGTGCGCGTCGCGGCCCACGGGGTCGGCAGGGCGCTCGGGTACCGCCGCGCCGCCGGCTGAGTGCGGATCAGCTGCGGACTGATTGCGGACTGATCGCGCGGGGAGGCCCGCTCGATGGTTGCGGCAGTCGATAATGGGGGAATGCCCGTTGAGGAGCTCGTTCCCCGTGGTCGATGGCGACCCCTGCTGTCGGTCCGGGTGCGCATCCTGGCCGCCATCCTGGTCGTCACAGCGTTCGGCATGGCCACCGCGGGGACGACCGCGTATCTGGTGCAGCGCGAACGAACCCTGGATGCTCTTGACGCCTCACTGAAGGTGACGGTCGAGGACGCCCGTTTCATCGCAGGGGACTCCGGGCTGACCACGGTGGCCGGCGTGCTCGGTGCCGTCGTGCAGCGGGTGCGGCCGGGAACGAATGAGTCCACACTCGCCGTCATCGACGGTGCTGCGGCCTTCGCCCCCGCTGGGGACGTCGCCTTCCGCCTCGAAGACGACGCCGGGTTCGTCATGCGGATCACGGCCGAGACGTCGGGCGGAGCAGTCGTGCTCGGCACCGCGGTCGGGAACGGACGGGCTGTGCGCTACGTCGCGGCACCCGTCACCGTCGGCACAGACCCCGCCGCCGGGGTGTTCAGCGCCGCCTTCGATCTCGACGCCGAGCTGCGGCCCGTCACGGATGCCTTCCGCACCTACCTGGGAGTCGCCGCGCTGACCCTGGTCCTGCTCGGCCTCGTCGGCTGGCTGGTATCCGGACGTCTGCTGCGTCCCATCCGTGCCCTGCGTGAGGCGGCCGCGCGGATCACCGCGTCCGACATGAGTGAGCGCATACCGGCCTATGGCCGGGACGATGTCTCACTCCTGACCGAAACCGTCAATGGCATGCTCGACAGGCTCGATCACTCGATCACCAGCCAGCGTCGCCTGCTCGACGACATCGGCCACGAGCTCAAGACTCCGATCACCATCGTGCGCGGGCACCTGGAACTCATGAACGAATCCGACCCCGCCGACGTTGCAGCGACGAGGGCACTGGCGATCGACGAGCTCGACCGGATGAACGGCCTGGTCAGGGACATCTCCGCGCTCGCAGAAGTGCACAGGCCGGTGAGCCTGAACCTGGCGCCTGCCGACATCGCGGCCCTCACCGAACTCGTGCGCGCCAAGGCAGCTGCGCTCTCCGACCACCACTGGGTGTCGAGCCGGAGTGCCGCTGTCACGGCTACCGTCGACGCCGACAAGCTCACCCAGGCCCTGCTCCAGCTCGCGGCAAACGCTGTCAGTCACGGTTCGCCCGGAGGAACGGTCGACATCGGCAGCGCGGTCGACCGGGCGGCGGACGGCTCGTCCCGGCTGCGGCTCTGGGTCAGGGACGACGGTCCAGGGATCAGCATCGAGGCGCAGGAACACATTTTTGAACGATTCACGCGTGGAGCGGTCGGACGGGGAGAGACCGGTTCCGGACTCGGCCTCGCGATCGTCGCGGCGATCGCCGACGCCCACGGCGGTTCGGTCCTGGTGACGTCGCAGCAGGGACAGGGCGCGACCTTCACGCTCGATATCCCGCTCCCGCCCCGAAGCGTCGAAGCGCCAGAGACCACGGAGGTCACCCCATGAGCCGCATCCTGATCGCAGAGGACGAAGCGCGGATCGCGACCTTCGTCGACAAGGGCCTCTCGGCGGCCGGGTACGCGACGTCGGTCGTGCGCACCGGACCTGACGCACTCGACTTCGCCCTCACCGGCGGATTCGACCTGATGGTGCTCGACATCGGCCTTCCGGGCATCGACGGTTACGAAGTACTCCGCAGACTGCGCGCGGAGGACTCTGCGCTACCGGTGATCGTGCTGACGGCGCGGGACTCTGCAGAAGACACCCTGGCCAGCCTTCAGGGCGGTGCCAACGACTACATGGCCAAGCCGTTCCGGTTCGATGAGCTGCTCGCCCGCGTGCGCCTGCGTCTGGCAGATGCCGCCAGAGTCCTCGAACCCGTCCTGGGCGTCCCTGGGCTCCAGCTCGACCTGCGCAGCCGCCGGGCGATCGTCGGTGATCACCAGATGGACCTGTCGGCCAGGGAATTCGCTCTGGCCGAGGAATTCCTGCGCAACCCCGACCAGGTGCTCAGCCGGGAGCAGCTGCTCAGCCGGGTCTGGGGCTACGACTTCGATCCCGGTTCGAACGTTGTCGACGTCTACGTCGGCTATCTCCGGGCCAAGTTCGGCGCCTCGCGTATCGAAACGGTCAGGGGAATGGGCTACCGGCTGCGCTGATCGCGCTGAGCCGGCAGCCCATTTCCCGTCCCCGGCGACGAGCCCGGGCGGATGTCGGTGTTCGGGGAGTTCTAGCCGTTGCTGCCGTGCCCGGAGTTGTCGTGCCCGGTGCTGTCGTGGCCGGAGCTGTCGTGGCCGGAGTTGCCTGAGCCGGAGTCGGTGGAGCCGGAGGTGTCCGTTCCGTGGTCGTCGCCGACGTCGTGGGTTGCGGGGTCGTCGACGCCGTGGTCATCGGTGCGGACGGGAGTCGCAGGCGTGGCGGGCACGGCCGGGGCGGCGGAGTGGTCGTCGCCGACGTCGTGGGTGGCGGGATCGTCGGCTCCGTTGTCGTCGGTCGTGACGGCGGGGGTCGTCGGTGTCGGCGTGGCGGGGTCGGTCGAGTGATCGTCGCCGAGGTCGTGGGTCGCCGGGTCGTCGGTGCCGACGATGGTGCCGGGTGTGGTCGTGCTGGAACTGCTGGTCGGCGTCGGGATGACGTCGCCGTGCCTGCCGGTGTCTGCCTGTGCGGTGGCGATACCCGCAGACAGGAGCCCGGCGAGGCCGAGGGTGGCGAGTGCGAGGGAACTCTTCTTTGTCAGGTGGGCCATGAGATGTCCTTTCGACGGCGCCGGGACCGGCGCTTCAGCGGATGTCACTGAGTGCTTCCACTCTGCGGTGTGGTTCTAAGCCCGGAAGGAGACGCCGGTGAGAGCTCTCTTAGCGTTCGGGCGGTTCAGTCCTTACCGCTGCTCCCACTGCTGCCGCTGCCACCGCTTCCTCCCGATCGGTTACCGCCGTGGTCGTCGACGACAACCGGCGTCGGGGCAGGCACCAGCTCGGGCACGGGTGCGGTGGTCGGTATCGTGGCCGGGACCGTGCCCACCGACGGCGCGCCGGTGGAGACCGCGCTCGGCGCGACGACCGGGGCGTCGCCCGTGGCGGGCGGCTGGGTTCCGACCGTGACCCCGGGAACGGTGAGCGGCGTCCCCGCCTGGTCCGCGAGCGCGAGGGAGCTCACCATGGCTGCGGCAAGGCCGGCGGTGGCGACGACGACGACGACGATGAGTGCAGCCCCGGCGAGGCCGGCACGCGTCCGCCGCCGACGACTGTCAGGTGCTGGGATGGGCTCGCGCATTGATCTGCTCCTATTCAGCGGGGGAAGGCTCCACAGCCAGTGTGCCGTCACCGGGCGTCGGGGTCATCATCCGACAGTGTGCCTGTCCTCGATGAGGCAGACGCGAGACGCGTGTGAGAGCTTTCTTAGAAAGATCTGCTTGCCGTGAGTCCAGCCCGCGATCTTTCACTCAGTGGAAACGGCTGCGCTGGAGGGTTGCTGACTCCGCAAGATGGTGCGATCACCTGTCATCGTCGCTAGGAGAACCCCGTGTCCCCAGAAAACACCCGTGTCGCCATCATCGGCGCAGGCCCCGCCGGTCTTCTCCTCAGCTGGGCGCTGCGGGACGCCGGAATCGACTCGATCGTGGTCGAGAACCGTTCGCAGGACTACGTGCTCGCCCGGATCCGGGCCGGCGTACTCGAGCAGAGCGCCGTCGAGACCCTCACCCGCCTGGGGCTCGGCGAGCGGATCAGGACCGAGGGCCTCGAGCACGACGGCATCTACCTGCAGTTCCGGGGCGAACGCCACCACGTCGACTTCCAGGAGCTCATCGGCCGCAGCGTCACGGTGTACGGCCAGCAGGAAGTCGTCAAGGACCTCATCGCGGCGCACAACGCCGCCGGCTCGACGATCTACTATGAGGCGGCGGATGTCGCCGTGCACGACCTCGAGTCGAGCGCGCCGCGGGTGACGTTCACCCACGCGGGCGAGGCCCACGAGATCACGGCGGACTTCGTCGTCGGCGCCGACGGCTTCCACGGCGTCTGCCGCGCGAGCATCCCCCGCGAAGCCATCACGCTCTACGACCGGAGTTACCCGTACGCCTGGCTCGGGATCCTCGCGAACGTGGCTCCGTCGACCGACGAGCTCATCTATGCGCTGCACGAAGACGGCTTCGCAATGCACTCGATGCGTTCGCCGCACGTCTCCCGGCTCTACCTGCAGGTCGACACCGCGGACTCGCTCGACCAGTGGCCGGACGAACGGATCTGGGAGAACCTGCACGCCCGGCTCGGCGTGCCGGGCTGGACCCTCCAGGAGGGCGAGATCACCGACAAGTCGATCACGCCCATGCGCAGCTTCGTGGCGTCCCGCCTCGCGTACGGCAGTCTCTTCCTCGCGGGGGACGCCGGACACATCGTGCCGCCGACCGGGGCGAAGGGCCTCAACTCCGCCATCGCCGACGTCACCATGCTCGCCGCCGCCCTCGCCGCCCACTACGCGGACGACGACGCCCTCCTCTCCGGTTACGGCGAGGCGGCGCTCCGCCGCCAGTGGCGCGTGCAGCAGTTCTCGCAGTGGATGACCGACCTGCTGCACCGCAACCGCACCGACCTGCAGACGATGGAGTTCGACTACCAGAGCCAGCTCGGCCGTCTCGACTACGTCACGGGCTCGGTGCACGCCCAGCGCGAGCTCGCCGAACAGTATTCCGGACTCCCGTTCTAGCCCCGCACTCCCGACCCCATACTCCCGAGAGGAATCAGCGACATGACCGATACCACGTCACAACACGAGATCTCCGCAGAGATGCAGGCCATCGAGGCGGAAGCCAGGGCCCGCGTCGCGGAGGGCAACGCCCCGGAACTGCACCCGCGTCGCGACTACCCTCCCTATCGCAGTTCGATCCTGCGGCACCCGACCCACGAGCTCGTGCGGGCGGACCCCGAGGAGATCGAACGGCACTCGCCCGCCTTCGGGCACAGCGACGTCAGCCCCCTCGAGAGCGACCTGACCATCCAGCACAACGCCGAACCTCTCGGCGAGCGGATGACGGTGTCCGGGCGGGTGCTCGACGGCGAGGGCCGCCCGGTGCGGCACCAGCTCGTCGAGGTCTGGCAGGCCAACGCCGGCGGACGCTACGTGCACAAGCGCGACCAGCATCCCGCCCCGCTCGACCCCAACTTCACCGGCGTCGGCCGGGTCATCACGGGGGACAACGGCGAATACTCCTTCACCACGATCAAGCCGGGACCCTACCCGTGGCGGAACCACCTGAACGCGTGGCGGCCGGCACACATCCACTTCTCCCTCTTCGGTACCGCGTTCACCCAGCGCCTGATCACCCAGATGTACTTTCCGGGCGACCCGCTCTTCGCGCTCGACCCGATCTACCAGTCGATCACAGACCCCGCAGCGCGCGCCCGGCTGATCGGCGTGTACGACCACGACCTGAGCGTGCCGGAGTTCTCGCTCGGCTACCGGTGGGACATCGTGCTCACCGGTCCGAAATCCACCTGGATGGAAAGTGAAGAAGCCCATGACTGAGTCGCCTGCCGCCCGGTACGTGCAGACCCCCGCGCAGACCGTGGGCCCGTTCTACGGGTTCGCGTTGCCGTACGACGGGGGAGCCGAGCTCGTGCCCGGCCACCACCCGCACGCGATCCGGCTGCACGGAACCGTCTTCGACGGCGCAGGGGAACCGGTGCCCGACGCCATCCTCGAAATCTGGCAGGCCGACGAGACCGGCGCCCTTCGGAACGAACGGGGCTCCCTCGCCCGCGACGGCTTCGGCTTCACGGGCTTCGGCAGGGCGGCCGTCGACTTCGGCGGTCACTACACCTTCACGACGGTCGAGCCCGGCCCGGTCGCGGGCGGTGCGCCGTACGTGCTCGTCACCGTGTTCGCCAGGGGGCTCATCCACCACCTCTTCACCCGGGCCTACTTCCCCGGGAATGCGGAGCTGAATGCCACGGATGCCGTGCTCGCCGCGGTCCCGGCGGACCGGCGGCACACCCTCGTCTGCGTGCAGGAAGGGACCGGGCCGACGGGCGCTGCCTCGTACCGGTTCGACATCCGCCTGCAGGGCGAGAACGAGACCGTGTTCCTGGATTTCGATGCCTGAGTCAGTGCTGCCTGAGTCTTCGATGCCTGAGCCCATTCTCGACGCCGGGCTGCTGGCTCCGCTCGACCACGGCAGCAGGGCGCGGGCGCTCACGAGCGACGCGGCCTGGCTGCAGGCGATGGTCGACACCGAGCTCGCCCTGACCAGGGCGCTCGTCGACGCAGCACTCGCCCCCGAGTGGATGCTCGGCGTCTGCGACACTCTCGCCGACGCCGGTGCGCTCGACCTCGGTGCGATCGCGCGGGAGGGACGCGGCGGCGGCAACCCCGTGATCCCGCTCGTGAAGCACCTCGGGCTCGCCGCGGAACGCGTGCGTGCAGGGGCCTCAGACCACATCCATGTCGGCGCCACGAGCCAGGACGTCCTCGACACGGCGGCGATGCTCGTCGCCGACCGGGTCTGCGGCGAGCTCGCCGACCGGCTCGGGGAATTCGCCGCCGCGCTCGCCGTGCTCGCGGGGCAGCACCGGGACACGATCATGGCCGGCCGCACCCTGGGCCAGCAGGCCTCGCCCACGAGCTTCGGCTTCGTGGCGGCCGGCTGGCTCGACGCCGTGCTCACGGCCGCGACCGCGCTCGCTCGGGTGCGCGCGGGGCTGCCAGCGCAGCTCGGCGGCGCCGTCGGGAACCTCGCCGTGCTCACCGCCATCGCCAACGCCCGCTCCGGGGTCGCCGGGCCGGCGGCATCCACGTCGGGCACCCCGGCCGTCGAGGTCGTCACGGACCGGTTCGCCGCCCGGCTCGGGCTGCGCCGCCCGCTGCTCAGCTGGCACACCGACCGCCTGCCGGTCGTGGAACTCGGATCCGCGCTCGCCGCGGTGACCGGGGTCGCCGGGGCGTTCGCCCTCGACGTGTCCGTGCTGTCCCGCACCGAGATCGCCGAGGTGAACGAGCGGCTCGGTGCGGGACAGGGCGGCTCCAGCGCGATGCCGCACAAGCGCAACCCGGTGACGGCCGTGCTCGTCACGGCCGCAGCGCGCCAGACCCCTGCTCTGCTTGCGTCGCTCTACGGCAGCCTGCTCGCCGAGGACCAGCGCCCGAGCGGAGCCTGGCACGCCGAGTGGCAGACCCTGCGCGAGCTCGAGCGGCTCGCGGTTTCCGCGGTCAGCGGAGCGGCCGACCTCGCCGGGCGCCTCGACGTCCACCCCGGGCGGATGCGGGTCAACCTCGAGTTCACCGACGGGCTCGTCTTCAGCGAACGCGTGACCACCCTGCTCGCCGAGGCCCTCGGGAAGACCAGGGCCTTCGCACTCGTACAGCGTGCCGCCGAGGAATCCCACGAGACCCGGCGACCGCTGCGGGTGACGCTGGGTGGCCTGCTGGCAGCAGAGGGCGCCACCGGGGGAGTGACCGACGCACTGCGGGACCGGGCCTGGGCCGCATTCGACGCGGACTCCGGCCTTGGCCAGGGTTCGTCAGCGATCGACCGGGTGCTCGCCCGATACCGGGCACACGTCGAGGCAGAAGTGCCTCGTGAACCGGCAGTGCCTCGTCAACCGGCAGTGCCTGCCCACCCAGCACGGAAGGTTGAACGATGACCCAGCCTCTTCTTCGTGGCACAATTCGCCCTGGCCCGGCTGGCCCGGCTGGCCGGGCGTCGCTGCTCGTTCTCGGACCGTCGCTCGGCACCACGACGACGCTCTGGGACCCGGTCGTCGGCGCCCTCGGCGCCCTCGGCGCCCTCGGCGACCCGGCACATCCGGACCTGCGGGTGCTCAGCTTCGATCTGCCCGGACACGGGGTCAGCCCGGCCGCGCGGGAACCGTTCACGGTCGCCGAACTCGCCGACGCGGTGATCGCGCTCGTCGACTCCGCGACGGCCGCCGCCCTCGGTCCGGACGCGGCACCGGAGTCCTTCCACTATGCCGGGATCTCGCTCGGCGGAGCGGTCGGGCTCGAGCTCGGCATCCGCCACCCCGGGCGCCTGCTGAGCCTCACCGTCGTCTGTTCGGCGGCACGGATCGGCACAGCGGAGGGCTGGCACGAGCGCGCCGCACAGATCCGGGCGAGCGGAACGCCCTCGATGGTGATCGGCAGCGCCGAACGCTGGTTCGCTCCGGGGTTCCTGGAGCGCGATCCCGCGGCGGGTGCCGGTGCGCTGAACCGGCTGCTCGACATCGACGACGAGTCATACGCGCTCTGCTGCGAGGCGCTCGCCGCCTTCGACGAGTGCGACGCGGTCGCCGGCATCGCCGTGCAGACGCTCTGCGTCGCCGGGGAACTCGACCTCGCCACGCCGAGTGCCCTCGTCACCGAACTCGCCGCGGCCATTCCCGGCGCCCGGTTCGCCGAGATCGCGGGAGTCGCCCACCTGCCCTCCCTCGAGCGGCCGCGGGACCTCGCAGGCCTGCTCAGGGAACAGCTCGCGGCGACGCCCCCGGCAACGTCTGCGGAGGAGCCGATCGGACTAGCCGTGGCCCAGGATCCCTCCGCACGAACGGCGGCCGAGGTGTACACCGCGGGCCTGGCCGTGCGCCGGGCCGTGCTCGGTGACACGCACGTGGATGCCGCGACGGCCGCGATCACCCCGGAGACCGCCGACTTCCAGGACTTCATCACCCGATACGCCTGGGGTGAAATCTGGACCAGGCCCGGCCTCGACCGGCGCACCCGCAGCTTCCTCACCCTCGCCTGCCTGATCACCGGCGGCCACGAGCACGAGCTCGCGATGCACGTGCGCGCCGCGCTCACCAACGGGCTCAGCCGCGCCGAGATCAGCGAGGCGATGCTGCATACCGCGATCTACGCCGGGGTGCCTGCCGCGAACTCGGCGCTCTCGATAGCCCGCACGACGTTCGCCGCCCTGGACGCGGAGGCCGCCGCCCCTGCACCGACCCCGACACTTCCCTGAACCGGACCGAAGGACTGCTCCATGGATAAGACGTTCACCTCCGCGGCGGCCGCCGTCGCGGACATCCCAGACGGCGCTTCCCTCGCCGTCGGCGGC
The DNA here is from genome assembly GCF_004402675.1 of Cryobacterium sp. MDB2-A-1. Taxonomy (NCBI): domain Bacteria; kingdom Bacillati; phylum Actinomycetota; class Actinomycetes; order Micrococcales; family Microbacteriaceae; genus Cryobacterium; species Cryobacterium sp. MDB2-A-1. The sequence goes on from NZ_SOFK01000032.1 coordinate 73,580, forward strand.
TTCGGCCTGGTCGGCGTGCCGATCGTGCTGATCCGCGCCCTGCTCGACCGGGGCACGACAGACCTCCGGGTCGTCTCCAACAACTGCGGCGTCGACGGCTGGGGACTCGGTGAGCTGCTCAGGGAGGGCAGGATCAGCAGGGTCATCGCGTCATACATCGGCGAGAACAAGGACTTCGCTCGGCGCTACCTCGGCGGGGACCTCGAGGTCGAGCTCACTCCGCAGGGAACCCTCGCCGAGCGGCTTCGCGCGGGCGGCAGCGGCATCCCAGCGTTCTTCACCGCGAGCGGCGTCGGAACCCTGGTCGCCGACGGTGGCCTGCCCTGGCGCTACGGACCGGGCGGGGAGGTGCTGGTGTCCTCGCCGCCGAAGGAGACCCGGGTGTTCTCCTCGCTCGGAAAGACGCAGGAATACGTGCTCGAGGAGGCGATCATCACCGACTTCGCCCTGGTGCGCGCCGCTCGCGGCGACCGGCACGGCAATCTGGTCTTCGAGAAGTCGGCCCGCAACTTCAACCCGCCGGCAGCGATGGCCGGCCGGATCACCATCGCCGAGGTCGACGAGCTCGTCGAACCGGGCGAGATCGATCCGGACGACGTGCACCTCGCCGGCATCTACGTGCAACGGATCGTGCAGCTGAACCACGCGGATGCGCATGACCTCCCGATCGAGAAGGTCACGACCCGGCCACGGCCGGGAGACGCCGCCGCGGCCGCGGCATCCGCCCAGACCGCCAGAACGGAAGGCTGACATGCCCCTGACCCGCAACGAGATGGCGGCCCGAGCCGCGCAGGAACTCGCCCCCGACAGCTACGTCAACCTCGGGATCGGCCTGCCGACCCTGATCCCGAACTTCCTGCCGGAGGGGGTGCACGTCATCCTGCATTCGGAGAACGGGGTGCTCGGCGTCGGGGCGTACCCGTGGGAGGGCGAGGAGGACCCGAAACTGATCAACGCCGGCAAGGAGACCATCACCGTCAATCCCGGTGCGGCGTACTTCGACTCCGCGCAGAGCTTCGGCATGATCCGTGCCGGGGTCATCGACGTGGCCGTTCTCGGCGCGATGCAGGTCTCGGAGACGGGAGACATCGCGAACTGGGCCGTGCCGGGCAAGATGATCAAAGGTATGGGCGGGGCGATGGACCTCGTGCACGGCGCCGATACCGTGATCGTCGTGATGGAGCATGTCACGCGTGCCGGCGAGCACAAGATCGTGGCGGAGTGCTCCCTTCCCCTGACCGGCAAGCACGTGGTCACCCGGATCATCACCGACCTCGCGGTGATCGACGTCACCGGGGAGGGGCTCGTGCTGCGGGAGGTCGCTCCGGGTCTCACCGTCGCGGAGGTGCAGGCCGCGACCGGGGCGCGGCTGCTCGTGCCCGCGGAACCGGGCGTCATCCGCACCCTGCTGTCAGGGGTCGGCGCATGAACGAGCGGATGCGCGAGGTCGTCATCTGCGAACCGGTGCGCACCCCGATCGGGCGCTTCGGCGGGATGTTCGCCACGGTCGCGCCGGCCGACCTCGCCGCCGCCGTGATCGCGGCCCTGCTGGAACGTACCGGCATCGACGGGGGTGTGATCGACGACGTGATCCTCGGGCAGGCCTACCCGACCGCGGAGGCGGCATCCGTCGCCCGCGTCGCCGCCCTCAATGCCGGCCTGCCGGTGACCGTCGGCGGGCTCCAACTCGACCGGCGGTGCGGCTCCGGCCTGCAGGCCGTGCTCGACGCGGCGATGCAGGTGCAGACCGGCATCAGCGACGTCGTCGTGGCCGGCGGAGTCGACTCGATGAGCCAGGCGCCGTTCTACACCGTCGATTCCCGTTTCGGAATCACGGCCGGGCCGGGCCTGCTGCTGCGCGACGCGCTCAGCCGTGGCCGGGAGACCGCCGGCGGCCGCAACTACCCGGTTCCCGGCGGCATGCTCGAGACCGCGGAGAACCTGCGCCGGGAGTACGGCATCGGTCGTACCGAGCAGGACGAGCTCGCCGTGCGGTCCCAGCAGCGCGCCGCGGCGGCCGTTGCAGAGGGCCGCTTCGACGCCGAAATCGTTCCGGTCACGGTTCCGGGGCGAAAGGGCGCCGTCGTCGTCTCCCGCGACGAAACCCCGCGGCCGGACACGACCCTGGCCGGTCTCGCCGGGCTGCGTCCCATTCTCGTGAAGACGGATGCCGACGCGACGGTCACCGCCGGAAACGCGAGCGGGCAGAACGACGCCGCCGCCGTGTGCCTCGTGACGACCCCTGAGCGCGCCGCGGAGCTCGGGCTCACCCCGCTCGTGCGCCTCGTGACGTGGGCAAGGGCCGGCGTCGAGCCCTCGCGGATGGGCATCGGGCCGGTGCCCGCAACGAAGAAGGCCCTCGAACGCGCAGGCCTCACCCTCGCGGACATCGACCTGATCGAGCTCAATGAGGCATTCGCCGCGCAGGTGCTCGCGGTCAGCCGGGAGTGGAAATTCACCGACGCCGACTGGGAACGCACCAACGTGAACGGTTCCGGCATCTCCCTGGGTCACCCCGTCGGTGCCACCGGCGCACGCATCCTGGCGACCGCGAGCAGGCACCTGCACCGCACCGGGGGGCAGTACCTGCTCGAGACCATGTGCATCGGGGGTGGACAGGGCCTCGCCGCCGTCTTCGAACGGGTGTGATGGGAGGCGATCGCTGTCCGGTCGCTCGGGCCGGGCATCCGGTGCGCGCAAGCCGAAGCAGGAGCCGACCGTGCGCTCCGCAGTTGGCGGCCGTGCTCAGGCGGCCGGGGGCCGGAACGCGAGCGCGAGCTCGACGAGCAGGCGGGCTCCGAAACCGGTCGGTCCCTTGGTCCGCCAGGAGTCGTCGGAGTCCGACTGCATCGGGCCGCACATGTCGACGTGCGCCCAGGGGGTGTCGCCGACGAAGTCCGCGAGGAACAGGGCAGCGGTCGTCGCGCCGGCGAACGGCCCGCCGAGGTTCGACATGTCCGCGACGTCCGAGTCGAGCTGGTTGCGGTAGCGGCGGTCGAGCGGAAGTTGCCAGACTGTCTCGTCGGTGAGGTCGGATGCCGCGCGCACCTGGTCGATGATGTCCTGGTCGTTGCCGAACAGCGCCGCCATCATCGGGCCGAGCGAGACGAGCGCGGCCCCGGTGAGGGTCGCGAGGTCGACGATGGCGTCAACGCCCTCTTCGGTGGCGAGGACGAGCCCGTCCGCCATCACGAGCCGCCCCTCCGCGTCGGTGTTCTTGACTTCGACGGTCGTGCCGCCGCGGATCGTGAGGACGTCACCCATCGCGGTCGCCGAACCGGAGGGCATGTTGTCTGTGCACATCAGATAGGCGGTCACGGCGTTCGTGCAGCCGAGTTCTGTGAGCGCAGTCATCGCGGCGAAGATCGCGCCGGCACCGGACATGTCCATCTTCATCGCGAGGTGCGTGACATCGCCCGGCTTGAGAGCGATCCCGCCGGAGTCGTACATGATGCCCTTGCCGACGAGGGCGAGGTGCCCGGTCGGCTGTTCGGAGGGGCGATACCGGACCTCGATCATCCGGGGCTCTTCGATGCTGCCGGCATTGACGCCGAGGAGGCCGCCGCAGCCGAGCTCGATGAGTTCCGCCTTGTCGAAGACGCTCACCTCGAGCCCGAATTGCGGTGCGAGAGCCTCTGCGAAGTCGCCGAAGACCGTCGCCGTGAGATGGGAGGGCGGGGCGGCAGCAAGGTCGCGCGCGAGGGCCGTCGCCCGGGCGAGGGCGAGGCCGCGTGCGACGCCGCCTGCCTGTGCGGTGCTCCCGACGAGGTCGAGCGCTTCGAGGGGAATGTGGGTGGTCGCCGTCTTGAGTTCGAGGTAGCGATAGCGTGCGAGCACGGCGCCCTCGACGACGGACGCGCTGGCCGCGACCGGGTCGAGCCCGCTCGCGGCGTCCAGGAGGTCCGTCGCGAGACGGCGTCCCTGCCGGCCGGCCCTGGCGAACGCGGCGGCGGCGTCTCTCAGGGTCGCGGTCGTGAGCAGACCCTGCGCGCCGACGCCGATGGCGACGAGGGTCGGTGCGGATGCCTGGGGGAGCACGAGCGCCTGGCCCACCGCACCGGTGAACCCGGCCTCCGTGAGCGCGGCACGGTCGAGTCCGATCGCCGCGGGGACGGGGCCGTCACTCGAGACGGCGTAGCCGGCGATCGTGGCGCCCTGACCGAAGTCGGGCGTGATCTCGACCCGCGTGCGCAGGTCGAGGGAGGGTCCGGGAGCGAAACTCGCGGGGATCAGTCTGTGGGGCTGGTGGGGCATCGGTGAACCTCGTTCCGGCAGTCGGTTCGGCGGAGCGGGGATTCCGCCGGCGCCAGCATACTGCCGGGTGCGTCCGCGCGGCGAGGATGCTGCGCGGGTACTGTGGGGCTGTGGAATCCGAACGCATACCGCCGCTATCCCTCGTCACCGAGCAGACGCTCGATGTGGCTGCGCACGTCCTCGCGGTGTCCTCGCGGTCAGCCGGCGCCGTCGTCACCTTCGTGGGCCAGGTGCGGGATCACGACCCCGACGCCGCAGGCGCCGTGACGGGCCTCGACTACAGCGCCCATCCGGATGCCGGACGTATCCTCACGGAGATCGCCGCGCGGTTCCGGGCCGGGAACCCCGCGGTGGAGCTCGTCGTCAGCCACCGGATCGGCCACCTCGAGGTCGGCGACCTCGCCCTCGTCGCCGCCGTCGCGAGTGCGCACCGCGCCGACGCCTTCCTGGTCTGCGAGCGTCTCGTCGAGGCGGTCAAGGCCGAGGTCCCGATCTGGAAGAAGCAGTACGAAGTCGACGGCACCCACTCCTGGGTCGGCCTGGGCCTGTAGCGTCTCGAGCGTCTCTGGCGTCCTTCCGCGTGAAGCCCGTCGCGCGCGTTCGATCGGGCTTCGCCCGAACCCGGGTTCCGGGGGTGGACCCGGCGCGTACTCCGCCCGGGCGTCCGAGCCCGTCCTGTCCGTCATCTCCGCTGATTCAGTCGTCGTCGCGGAGGATCTCGCTCCTGCTGGTGAGGGGGATGGGTTTCTGTTCGGGGTCGAGTCCGGGTGGTGGGGTGAGCCAGTAGCCGCCCGTGTCGTCGCGGGTGATGCGCCAGTGTTCGTTGTGGAGCCTGAGGTGGTCGCCGCGGCAGAGCAGGATGCCCTGGTCGAGGTTGGTCTCGCCGGTGTCCTCTTTCCAGTGTTGGATGTGGTGGGTTTCGGTTCAGGAGGGTGGCCGGTCGCAGCCGGGCCACATGCAGCCGCCGTCGCGGATGGCGAGGGCCGCGCGTTGGGCGACCGCAGTCCCCTCGATGACGCCGGGCTGGAGCGCGGGTGACGCGGTTTCGGGGTTCGCCGCAGCGTCGGCTGTGGGTGACGGGGCCTCGGTTGGCGCGGCATCGGTGGTTGTGGTTCCCCTGGGCGCGAAACCGGCGGGTGTGGTGCTCCTGGGGCGGATGGTGATCATGCGGACGGCGGGGCTGCGGCTTCCGGCGATGCGCTTGGGGTCGGCCTTCACGCCGAGTCTCATCAGGGCCAGGAACGCGTCCGCGGTGAGCTGCTCGGTGGTGCGCGGGTCGTCCTGCACCTGCTTCGCCCACGCGGCCTGCTCCTTGTCCACGAAGCGGACCCCGCCCCGGCGGGGGCTGGTGATGGCGTCGTAGGTACTCATCAGGTATTCGCCGTCTTCGGGGGCGAACAGGCCGACCATGCGCACCTGCCCCGTGTTGAGTCGCCAGAACCGCAGGGACCGGTCGTCGTAGGCGGCTTTCTCGCGGGCGGCGATGCCGGCTTCATCGAGCACGTCCCGTACCCTTCGGGCGCGCTTGAACAGCTGGTCAGCGTTCAGGGTCCGCGCTTCGGTGAGGAGCCGGGCGAGGGCGGTGGCGAGTTTCTCCGGGGTGATCGCCCGGTCCAGGTCGCCGAGGCCCTTCCGGAGCGAGTCTGCCTTCTCCACGCTCAGCCAGCCCTCGCGCAGGGCCCGGCCGATTGGTGCGTGCCAGGGCGGCACGGCGGCCGGCGGAACCGGCAGTTCGAGCGGCGGCAGGTCCGGGGCGGCGCCGTCGAGGGGCGGGATCTCGTCGAGCAGCTTCTTCGCGTCGGCGGCTTCGCGGGCGGCTTTCTCGGCGGCGTCGGTCTCAGAGAGCAACCGGCCGACCGCGAAGAGCTTGGCAGCGTCCCCTCTGCTCGATCCGGAGATGCTCTGCAGCAGGTCTTCCGGAGTCCGGAAGCCTTGCCGGGCCGCGAGGCCCTTCCCGCCGAGTTCCGGACGGGACCGCCGGGCCAGGGTTNTGCCGCGAACCACGCCGCCTGGGTGTCCAAGGCTCGCCGGGCCCCGGCGATCAACACGTGCCCCTCGAGCACCGCTTCATCGCTGAGCGTGTCGACAGCTGCAGACGAACCGCCCAGGCCGGTGACGACATCCGCCATCGACCGCAACCCGTCGAGCACGCCGCCCTGCACCGGGCCACCGTGCACCGGGTCACCCTGCCCCCGGTCGCCGTGCGGCTGATCGGGTGAAGCGGGTGACTCGGGACGGCTGGTCATGCCCCCACGTTACGACCGACCACCGACATTCTTTGAGCAAGGCTCAGGTCTGTGGAAACTAGCTCTGATCAGGTACGTGTTGAGGAGATTCCGTCATATTCGCAGCCTGCCGACCTGGCGCAGGTGCTCGACCTCGCCGCGGCGCAGGGCGGCTTCGTCGAGCTCACCTTCCCCGAGGCCGGGCGCTATCCGTTCGTCAGCCACGTCATGTCGGATGCGGAGAAGGGTGCCCGTGGGGTCTTAGCCGCCACACCGTGAATCCGGTCTGAAAACGCCGGGAAGGCGCCCCATGCGGCGTGTCGCACCTCACCGGTGAATTTGTTTCGGCGGTGTTTCGCCGCGGTCCTATTCCGGGGCCTCACCGTTTGATCTGGTGTTTATGTTCCGATCACTTCCCTTCGACGAGAATTGTGCGCATTAAAATGAAGTTAATAAGTTTTAAGACGTGGTAGTTTTTCCCCACCTCGCGTGACCCATTCGGGGGAGGAGCTTCGGCTGTCGCGAGCGCGGGCATGCCGCACGACCTTGAACAAGGCAACAGCGAGAGGGTCCGACATGGTCCAACTGAAATCCGGGGTCGGAAGAATTCGTTCCGAGTTGATGGTGTCCAAGGGTTGGCTGCAGGGCGTCGCCCTCGTGATGATCTTCGGCTTCGCGGTGATGGGATTCCTCGCCGTGATGACGTACACCGATTCGATGCCCCAGCCCAAACAGGTCGTGGACGAACGGGGAACGGTCGTCTTCACGGGCGCCGAGATCACTGCCGGCCAGCAGACCTTCGTGCAACGCGGCCTTCAGGAATACGGCTCGATCGTCGGACACGGCGGCTATCTCGGTCCCGACTACACTGCCGACTATCTCCGCCGGTCCTCGACCTTCGTCCTCGACGCCCTCACCGCCTCGGGCGTGCAGGACCCGCACGGAGCACTCGTCACGATGATGCGGACCAACCGGTACGACCCGGCAACGGGAAATCTCGTGTTCACGGACCTGCAGATCAGTGCGTTCGAGTCTGTCCAGAAACACTATGCGGACTTCTTCGGCACTCCGACGACCCAGAACGGGCTGATCCCGAGCGTGATCACCGATTCGGCCGAGATCCACGAGCTCACGGCGTTCTTCGCCTGGACCGCGTGGGGCTCCGCGGCCGAACGGCCGGGGCACAACTACTCGTACACCAACAACTGGCCGGCGGAGAAGCTCGTCGACAACGGGCCCACCGCGGACATCATCGTGTGGAGCGGTCTGTCGCTCATTTCGCTGATGGTCGCCCTCGGCGCGCTGTTCGCCCTCTACGGGCGCTGGAGCAAGCGAATGGGCTGGCAGCACGGAGAAGAGACCCCGCCGCTGTCCTTCAGGCAGCCCGGCGACGTCGCCGTCACCCCCGCCCAGTCTGCGACCGCCTGGTTCTTCTTCGTCGTCGCGTTGATGTTCCTCGCGCAGGCGTTCCTCGGCGCGGCCGTCGAACACTACCGGGTCGATCTGACGAGCTTCTTCGGGATCGACCTCGCCCAGCTGTTGCCGATCAACCTCGCCAGGACCTGGCACGTGCAACTCTCCCTGCTCTGGACAGCAGCCTCGTTCCTCGCGGCAGGGATCTTCCTCGCGCCGTATATCTCGGGTCACGAACCGAAGCGGCAGCACTGGCTCGCATACATCCTCCTGGGAGCCCTCGCCCTGGTCGTCGCCGGTTCCCTAGCGGGAGAAGCCCTCAGCATCTTCGGCGTCACCGCCGCCAAGGACTCGCCGTTCTGGGGGATGCAGTGGGAGTACATCGACCTGCCGAAGTTCTGGCAGGGCTTGCTGACCGTCGGGATGTTCATCTGGATCGCGATCATCTACCGCGGTATCCGGGCCCGGCTGAAGTCTGAACACCGGTTCAACCTGCCGTGGCTGTTCTTCTATTCGGGTCTCTCCATCCCCGCCTTCTACGCCGTCGGCATGCTCGCCGGCAGCGAAGTGACACTGAGCGTCGCCGAATTCTGGCGCTTCTGGGTTGTGCATCTCTGGGTCGAGGACTTCCTCGAACTTTTCACGACCGTCATGGTCGCCTACATCTTCGTGATGCTCGGCGTCGTGCACCGCCGGATCGCGATGCAGATCATCCTGCTCGACGTGATCCTGTACTCCGCGGGCGGAATCCTCGGAACCATGCACCACCTGTACTTCTCGGGAACCCCCGTCGAGCACATGGCGCTGGGTGCGTTCTTCTCCGCACTCGAGGTGATCCCGCTGACGTTCCTCACTGTGGAAGCGTGGAGCTTCCTGCAACTCGGGGCCCGCCAGCAATCCCGAAGCGCCGCCCCGTTCCCACACCGCTGGTCGGTGATGTTCCTCGTGGCCGTCGGCTTCTGGAACTTCCTCGGCGCCGGCGTCTTCGGATTCCTGATCAACCTCCCGATCGTCTCGTATTACGAGATCGGCACCGCCCTGACCGCCAACCATGCCCACGCGTCGATGATGGGCGTTTACGGGATGATGGGCGTGGGACTATCCCTCTTCGCCCTGCGCTACCTGATTCCGGCCAAACGCTGGCCGGACCGGCTCGCCAAGATCTCGTTCTGGTCGCTCAACATCGGCCTGGCCTGGATGACCTTCGCGACGCTCCTGCCGCTCGGTGTGCTGCAGTTGTGGCACTCCGTCAGCGATGGCTACTTCGAGGCCCGCAGCATGAACTTCATCACCGGAACCGGCAACACGGTCCTGGAATGGCTGCGGATGCCCGGCGACCTCGTCTTCATCTTCGGGGGAGTCGTTCCGTTCGTCTGGATCGCCTGGCTGGGCGTGCGGTACCGCATCAAGGGAACCACCCAGGATGTCCCGATGGAGGCCCTCTTCGTGGAGGCGCAGCCCGCCGGGGCGGTCGGCGGCACTTCCGATGCGGGTGTCGATGGCGCGACACCGGAGTCCGGGTACGGGTCGGGCTACCGCAGGCGCGTCGCCGATCAGGACGGTGAGAACCGGCCGGACAGGGGCGCGTGATGGAGACGGTCAATCCTGACGTCTGGTTCGCCCTCGGCTACGGCGGCTTCCTGCTGCTCGTGGCGCATGTCCTGGACATCCTGGCCCGGCGCACGGCGGCGGCGACGACGAGCGCGCGGTCCGGGGGATTCGAGTACCACGAGGGACACGACGCCTGGACCTGTTCCGAAGACCAGTGGCTCTGGCCGATCTCCTTCGACCCGGAGAATCGGGTGACCCGGTACCGCGCTTCCCCGACCGTCTGCAATCCGTGCCCGGTCAAGGACGACTGCACTCCGTCCCACGCGGGCCGGGAGGTCGTGCGGAACATCGATTCCTGGCCGAGCTCCGAAGCCGAGCGATTCCACAGGGGGATCGCCTGTGCCGTCGTGGTCCTCGGGGTCATCTGGCCGATCGCCGTCATGTTCCAGGGCCGCACCGGCCTCGAACTGCTCATCCTGGGAGTCGTGTCCGCGATCATCGCAGCGGGCAGCTGGCCGCTCTGGTCCCATCTCCGACGCGCTCCCGCGCGCTTCCCCGATCACCTCACGGCGCTCGGACTCGAAGACAACGAGGACCAGCGGGCCGCCATCTCGGCGAACGAACTCGCCAGGCGGAGCGGCTACGGCAGCATCCGCAAGACGGGACCGCGCACGGTCCCCGGAAAGGAAGCCCGATGACCGGAATACTCGTGACGGCCGGCGTCATCCTCCTGATCGTCGTGGTCTGGTTGACCGTCGCGTTCACGGTCCTGCAGGAGTACGAGCGGGGGGTCGCCTTCCGGTTCGGCCGCCTTCGGCAGCTCCGCGAACCCGGAGTGCAGATGGTCTTTCCGGGCCTCGACACGATGGTCAGGGTGGACCTGCGTATCGTCACCCTCACGATTCCGCCGCAGGACGTCATCACCAAGGACAACGTGCCCGCGCGGGTCAATGCCGTCGTGCTCTTCCAGGTCACCGACCCGCTGCGGTCCGTGATGGCGGTTGAGAACCACGCGGTGGCGACCTCACAGATGGCCCAGACGACCCTGCGCTCCGTCGTCGGGCGAGCGGACCTCGACACCCTGCTCGCGCATCGGGCCGACCTGAACGAGGATCTGGCCAGGAGTATCAATGCGCAGACAGAGCCGTGGGGAGTCCAGGTCAAGGTCGTCGAGATCAAGGACGTCGAGATTCCCCAGGCCATGCAGCGCGCCATGGCGCGCGAGGCCGAAGCCGAGCGGGAGAGGCGGGCGAAGATCATCAACGCCCACGGCGAACTGCAGGCCTCGGAAGAGCTCGGCCAGGCCGCGGAGATCCTCAGCCGCAATCCGGCGTCGCTCCAGCTGCGCTACCTGCAGACCCTGCTCGAGCTCGGCGCGGACCACAACTCGACCGTGGTCTTCCCGCTGCCGATGGACATCATCGGGCCGTTCCTGAAGAAAGTACCGCAGTGGCTCGACCCAACCGAGCCCGGCCGTCCCGGCCAGACTCACGGAGAGAAAACGGATGTGACCGACCATGGCTGACACAGTGCACGCGGAGCGGGGCACGCATGTGCCGACGATCGGTTCGGCTCACGACCGGGGTGTCAGCATCCGCCTGATGCTGATCGGGGTGCTCGTCGGGCTGTTCGGTCCCATCGGCGGCTTCCTCAGCGGCACGATCGTCAACGCCGACCACACTATCGCCGGCCTCGAACCACTGTTCGTCTGGCTCTTCCTCGGCATGATCGTCGGTGGGATCGGCGTCACGGTCGGCATCATCGGCGCCTTGCGCTGGGTTCGCGGCAACCACCACCTCGAATAGCGCTCCGAACCAATTCGACGGAGTTCTTGCCGTTCGGGTCGCCCCGCCCGCCCAGGTGCCGAAAACCCCACGAGTCCGTCGACTGGGTCAGGAAACCGGGACGGTGGCGACCGGCCGGTACGCGCAGCTCGGATCCTCGGCGAGAGGATCGCCGGTGACTGCGTACGCGTGCGAGCGGGAACCGCCGCAGACCGTGCGGAACTCGCACGCTCCGCACCGGCCGCCGAATGAATCCGGGGTGCGCAGCTCCTGGAGTAGCCGCGCCTCCCGGTAGATCTCGGGGAACGACTGCTCACGCACCGAACCGACGGACACGGGCAGGAACCCGCTCGGGTAGACCGCGCCGACGTGGTCGACGAATGCGAAGCCGCGGCCGGAGTTGACATCGATCGGGGCGCGCGGCGCGCGGCGCCTGGGCTCGTCCCCGGTCAGCAGTTCCGCGGTGTCGCACCGCAACCGGGCGCGCAGCGGGCCGACGGGGAACGCCGCATCGAGATCGGCGACACCGGCGCGCTGGATTGCGATCCGGCGGTAGTGCGGCGCCTCCGTCGTCTTGATCGCGACGAGTTCGGAGACATCGTGCAGCCAGTGCAGCACCTCTTCGGCCTCGGTGGAGGTGAGCGCGTTGAGAAGCTTGCCGCGCCCGGTCGGGACGAGGAAGAACACGCTCCACAGCGTCGTGCCGAGCTCGAGGACCGTCTTCAGGATGGCGGGCAGCTCGTGGACGGTGTCGCGGGTGACGGTCGTGTTGATCTGCAGCCGGCAGCCGACGTCGCGCACCATCCGTGCGGCGACCATCGTGTCGTCGAAGACCCCGTCGACACCGCGGAAGGCATCATGGGTCGCCGCGGATGCCCCGTCGAGGGAGAGCGACACCGCCTTCGCTCCGGCGTCGTGCAGCTCGACAAGGACCTCCCGGGTGAGGCGTGGGGTGACGGAGGGCGAGAGGGCCATGCTGAGGCCCAGGCCCGTTCCGTGGGCCACGAGTTCGGGGAGGTCGGGGCGTTCGAAGGGGTCGCCGCCGGTGAGGACGACGAGCGGGCGGGGCGTGCCGAACGACGCGAGATCGTCCAGGAGCTTCCGGCCCTGGTCGGTGGTCAGCTCGAAGGGATTGCGGGTGCGAATGGCGTCCGCACGGCAATGCGTGCAGACGAGCTGGCAGGCCCGCGTCACCTCCCAGATCACGATGAAGGGACGCTCGCCGGCATCGTGGTGCAGGTGTCGAACGGCGCGCATTGCGGTGTCAGTCACGTGATCCTGGTCCGGTACAGCTCGAATGCGCACCTCAGTTGTTTTTACCACACTTATAGGGAAAACTAGGGGTGTGCCTGCCTCCGACCTCGATGCCCGTACCCACCGCGCCCTCTCCGGCGTGAGCCGGGTCGCCGTCCTCGACGTGCTGCGTACCCACCGGATGCCGCTGGACGTTCCCGCACTCGCGGCGGCGGTCGGCCTGCACCCCAACACCGTTCGCTCGCACCTCGAACGGCTCCTCGAGGTCGGCCTCGTGACCGAGACGGTCGAGGCGCGGACGCGACCTGGCCGTCCCCGCCTGCTCTACGCCGCGGTACCGCCCGAGGCGGAACCCGCCGGGCCCGGTTCCGCCGGGCCGGCAGAATCCGGGACCTCCGAGGACTCCTACCGACTCCTCGCGGGCCTCCTCGCGGACAGCCTTGCCGCAGGAGCCCCCGACGCGCGCCCCGGCAATGAAAAGGCCGGCGACGCCGGGCGACGCTGGTCGGAACAGTTCGTGCCCGCCGACGAGCCAGCTGCCGGTCCGGTTGATCCCGCTGGAGCGATCGACCGGGTGGTCGAGATCCTCGACGGCGTTGGTTTCGCCCCCGCCCTGTCGGAGGACCGCACCGCGATCGAACTGCATCACTGTCCGTTCCTGGACGTCGCGAAAGACCACAGCGCCATCGTGTGCTCCGTGCACCGCGGACTGATGCAGGGTGCACTGGACCGGATGCACGCGCCCACCATCGGCATCCGCCTCGAGCCGTTCGTGCGCCCGGGGGTATGCGTCGCCCATGTGCTCTACTCCTCAAACCCGGCACACCATGGCGGCTTCCTGACAAAGAGCGGATAGTAGACCCATGTCTTCGAGCCCACCGTCGAGCTACCGCACGCTCGCGTCGTTCAGCAGAATCAAACTGCTGTACTTTCTGCAACAGCGCGGGACGATGACGGTCGGCGACCTCGCCGAGGCGACCGGGCTGCACCACAACACGACACGCGAACACCTGCAACGCCTGATCAATGACGGATTCGTCACCTGTGAACCCGAAGAGCGCGACGTCAAGGGCCGGCCGCGGATGCTCTACAGTGCGGCTGCCGGCGTCGACCATCGGGAGGGCTCGATCCGGGTCGCGAAGATCGAGGCCGCCGAACGGCGCGGCGACCTGGTCCGGCGGATGCTGCCGGTCAGCGCCGCGATCGACTCGCCCTTGCAGCGGCAACTGGACGCCCTCGACGACCACCTCGACCAGACCGGGTTCGACGGGCGGATCGACGCGGGCGGGCGTCACGTCAGGCTGCACGATTGTCCGTACAGCGAGATGGTCAAGGAACACCCGGAGGTCTGCCGCGTGCACCTCGGCCTGCTCCAGGGGATCCTGCAGCAGACCGGCGGTCCGCTGACGGCCGACGCGCTGCATCCGCTCGACGAGCCGGACTCCTGCACACTGGACCTCCGGCACTCCGACGAGGGTGCTGAGTGTGAGGAATCCGAGGGGGCCGATGCCGGACCCGTCCGGGTGCCCACCGAGACCGACGTGGTTATTATTCACGGCGTTTTCCGCTTGTAGCCCGTTCGGGTGCCCGTGAGACTCGGATGCGAGGGTGGTTGCTGAATCGGCAATGCCCGGCACCGCAAGGGGTATGTCGTGAAAACTCTCAAGAACTCGAGCTTCTCGAAGCGCAAAGCCGGCCAGCCCGACACCAAACCGGGCATCGACGGCCCGATCGCGGACAGCATCCTGAACCTCGGCCGTTTCCTTCGCAGGGGCGAGACCTCGCCGGACCTGCGCTCCCTGTTCCTCGAAGGCGGCAGGGACGCCGACAGCTTCTATCGCGACCGCTGGACCCACGACAAGGAGGTGCGGTCCACCCACGGCGTGAACTGCACCGGCTCCTGTTCGTGGAAGGTGTACGTCAAGGACGGCATCATCACCTGGGAGACCCAGCAGACCGACTACCCCTCCGTCGGCCCTGACTCGCCGGAGTACGAACCCCGCGGCTGCCCCCGTGGCGCAGCATTCAGCTGGTACACCTACTCGCCGACCCGGGTGCGGTACCCCTACGTGCGCGGCGTGCTGCTCAACCTCTACCGTGAGGCGAAGGCACGCCTCGGCGACCCGGTGCTCGCCTGGGCCGACGTCACCGGCAACCCCGAGTCTGCCAAGGCCTACAAGAGCGCTCGCGGCAAGGGCGGCCTGGTGCGCGCGAGCTGGGACGAGGCCGCGGAAATCGTCGCCGCCGCCCACGTGCACACCATCAAGACCTACGGGCCGGACCGGATCGCCGGTTTCTCGCCGATCCCGGCGATGTCGATCGTCTCGCAGGGCGTCGGCAACCGCTTCATCTCCATGCTCGGCGGCACGATGCTGTCCTTCTACGACTGGTACGCCGACCTCCCCGTCGCGAGCCCGCAGGTTTTCGGCGACCAGACCGACGTCCCGGAATCCGCCGACTGGTGGAACTCGTCCTACCTGATCATGTGGGGCTCGAACGTGCCGGTCACCCGCACCCCCGACGCCCACTTCATGGTCGAGGCCCGGTACCGCGGACAGAAGGTCATCACGGTCTCTCCCGACTACGCCGACAACTCCAAGTTCGCCGACGAATGGCTCGCCGTTCACCCCGGCACCGACGGCGCCCTTGCGATCGCGATGGGCCACGTCGTTCTCAAGGAGTTCCTCGTCGACCGGCGGACCCCGCGTTTCGTCGACTACATGAAGCGCTACAGCGACTCCGCCTACCTGATCACGCTCACGAAACGCGGCGACGCCTGGGTGCCCGGCAAGTTCATGACGGCGGATGCCCTCCCCGACACCGAGCCGACGGTCGCGAGCGCGGCGTTCAAGCCGATCCTCCTCGACCAGGACGGCCGCACCGTCATCCCGAACGGATCGATCGGACACCGCTTCTCCGAGACCGACGTCGGCAGGTGGAACCTCGACCTCGAGGGCGTCGACCCGCTGCTCTCGATCATGGACGCGCCGGACTACGACGGCGCATCCGCTTCGGTCGACCTGCCGCGCTTCGACGTGTCGCCGACGACAGACGACGCGGGGGAGCAGCAGGCCGGCGGCGCCGGTATCATCCGCCGCGGCGTGCCCGTGCGGCGCGTCGCCGGCGAACTCGTGACGACCGTCTTCGACCTCCTCCTCGCCCAGTACGGCGTCGGTCGCGACGGGCTGCCGGGCATCTGGCCGACGGGCTACGACGATGCGTCCTCGCCCGGCACCCCTGCCTGGCAGGAGGCCATCACCTCGGTGCCGATGCAGGCTGCTGAACGCATCGGCCGCGAATTCGCGCAGAACGCCGAGGAATCGGGCGGTCGCTCGATGATCCTGATGGGGGCAGGCACGAACCACTGGTTCCATTCCGACACGATCTACCGGGCCTTCCTCGCCCTCACGACGATGACCGGCTGCCAGGGCGTCAACGGCGGCGGCTGGGCCCACTACGTCGGGCAGGAAAAGGTCCGCCCGCTCACCGGCTACGGACAATACGCCTTCGGCCTCGACTGGGTGCGCCCTCCCCGCCAGATGATCGGCACCGGCTTCTTCTACCTCGCGACCGACCAGTGGCGCTACGACGGGCTGTCCGCCGACACCCTCTCGAGCCCGCTCGGAGTCGGTACCTTTGCCGGCCGCACCACCGCGGACTGCCTTGTCGAATCGACGAAGCGCGGCTGGATGCCGAGCTACCCGACGTTCAACCGGAATTCGCTCGACCTCGTCGACGACGCCGTCGCCGCCGGGGTCGACCCGGCCCAGTACGTGGTCGAGTCGCTGGAGGACGGCAGCCTCGCGTACTCGGTCGAGGACCCCGACGCACCGGAGAACTTCCCTCGCGTGATGGTCGTCTGGCGGGCGAACGTACTCGGCTCTTCCGGCAAGGGCAACGAATACTTCCTCAAGCACCTGCTCGGCACCACGAGTGCCGTGCGCGCGCCCGAATCCCCGCCGGAGAAGCGCCCGAAGACGATGAAGTGGCACGAGTCCGCTCCGGAGGGAAAGCTCGACCTCCTCGTGACGAGCGACTTCCGGATGACCTCGACGACCGTCTTCAGCGATGTGGTCCTGCCGCCGGCCACCTGGTACGAGAAGAACGACCTGTCGACGACGGACATGCATCCGTTCATCCACTCGTTCAACCCCGCGATCACGCCGCCGTGGCAGGCGAAGACCGACTTCGACATCTTCCACATCCTCGCGAAGAAGATCTCCGAGCTCTCGGTCGACCACCTCGGCGTGCGCCGGGACATCGTCGCCGTGCCCCTGACGCACGACACCCCCGATGCGATGGCGACCCCGCACGGAACCGTGCAGTACGGCCAGCCGCTCGTGCCCGGCATCACGATGCCCAAGCTCGTCGTCGTCGAGCGCGACTACCCGGGCTTCGCAGACAAGCTCGGCGCACTCGGCCCGCTCACCGCGAAACTGGGCATGGTCACGAAGGGCGTCAAGTTCAATCCCGATGTCGAGGTCGAGTACCTCGGCCGGAAGAACGGTCTCGTCGAGAGCGGCCCCGCTGCCGGCCGGCCGCGCCTCACGACCGCGATCCACGCCTGCGAGATGGTGCTGGCCCTCTCCGGCACCACGAACGGCCGTCTCGGCACCCAGGGCTTCCGGCAGCTCGAGGAGCGCACGGGCATGAAGCTCGCCCACCTCGCGAGCGACAACGAGGGCAGGCGCTTCTCATACCCGGATGTCCAGGGCGCGCCCGTCCCCGTCCTCACCTCCCCGGAGTGGTCCGGCAGCGAGCACGGCGGTCGCAGGTACAGCGCCTTCACGATCAACGTCGAGCACCTCAAACCGTGGCACACGCTGACCGGGCGGCAACACTTCTACCTCGACCACGACTGGATGATCGAGCTCGGGGAGCAGCTGCCGATCTTCAGGCCGCCGCTCGACATGCACCGCCTGTTTGACGACTCGATCGTCGGTTCCACGGCGGCGACCGGTTCGACGGGGTCGAAGGGCCGCGCGGAGGTCGCCGTGCGCTACCTGACGCCGCACTCGAAGTGGTCGATCCACTCCGAATACCAGGACAACCTGATGATGCTCTCGCTGTCCCGCGGCGGGCCGACGATCTGGATGTCACCGCAGGACGCCGACAAGATCGGCGTGCGCGACAACGAATGGATCGAGTCGTACAACCGCAACGGCGTCGTCGTCGCACGGGCCATCGTCTCGCACCGGATGCCGGAGGGCACCGTGTACATGTACCACGCGAAGGACCGCACGATCAACGTACCGATCGCCGAGACGAGCGGCATGCGCGGCGGAACCAACAACTCGCTGACCCGGATCCTGCTCAAGCCCAGCCACCTGATCGGCGGCTACGCCCAGCTGTCCTTCGCCTTCAACTACCTCGGCCCGACCGGGAACCAACGCGACGAGGTCACCGTGATCCGTCGACGCAGCCAGGAGGTTGAGTACTAAATGCGCGTAATGGCCCAAATGTCGATGATCATGAATCTCGACAAGTGCATCGGCTGCCACACCTGCTCCGTGACCTGCAAGCAGGTATGGACCAACCGCACCGGCGTCGAATACGTCTGGTTCAACAACGTCGAGACGCGGCCAGGCCTCGGTTACCCGAAGCGGTACGAGGACCAGGAGAAGTGGAACGGCGGCTGGGTGCGCAACAAGCGCGGACGCCTGAAACTGCGCTCCGGCGGCCGGCTCAAGCGGCTCGCCACGATCTTCAACAACCCCGACCTGCCCGTCATCGACGACTACTACGAGCCGTGGACCTACGACTACGACATGCTCACCAAAGCTCCGCTCAGCACCGAGAGTCCCGTCGCCCGACCCAAATCCCTACTGACCGGCAAGAACATGGACATCAAGTGGTCAGGCAACTGGGACGACGACCTCGGTGGTTCCCAGGAGACCGCGGCGGAGGACCCCATCCTCGCGACGATGAGCGAGCACGTGAAGATGGAGTTCGAGAACACCTTCATGTTCTACCTGCCACGGATCTGTGAGCACTGCCTGAACCCGGCCTGCGTCGCGGCGTGCCCATCCGGTGCGATGTACAAGCGCGAGGAGGACGGCATCGTCCTCGTCGACGAGGATGCCTGCCGCGGCTGGCGGATGTGCGTCTCGGCCTGCCCATACAAGAAGGTCTACTTCAACCACAAGACCGGCAAGGCGGAGAAGTGCACCCTCTGCTATCCGCTGATCGAACAGGGCAAGCCGACCATCTGCTCGGAGACCTGCGTCGGTCGACTGCGCTACCTGGGCCTGATGCTCTACGACGCCGACGCCGTGCTCGCCGCCGCCGCGATCGAGAACGACCAGGACCTGCTCGAGGCCCAGCGCGGGGTGTTCCTCGACCCGTTCGACCCCGAGGTCATCGCCGCGGCGAAGGCGGAGGGCATGGAGGACGACTGGATCCTCGCCGCGCAGAACAGCCCGATCTACAAGCTCATCTCCGAGTACAAGGTCGCCCTGCCGCTGCACCCCGAGTATCGAACGATGCCGATGGTCTGGTACATCCCGCCGCTGTCCCCGGTCGTCGACGTCATCTCGACGACGAACAACGACGGTGAGGACGCCCGCACCCTGTTCGCCGCAATCGACAAGCTGCGCATCCCCGTCGAATACCTCGCCGGGCTGTTCTCGGCCGGAGATGTCGTCCCGGTCGAATCCTCGCTGCGGAAGCTCGCCGCGATGCGTTCGTACATGCGCGACATCAACCTCGGCCGGGACCGCGACGAGTCCATCCCCGAGGCCGTCGGCATGACCGGCACCGAGATCGAAGCAATGTACCGCCTCCTCGCGATCGCCAAGTACGAGGACCGTTACGTGATCCCGAAGGCGCACGTCGAGACGGCGCGCGAGCTCGAGGAGCTCGCGTGCTCGCTCGACACCGACGGCGGCCCCGGCATGGGCGGCCCGACGTCGACCGCCGCAGGGCCCTATGGCAAGACACCGGGAATGCCGTTCAACGCGACGGTCGACAACTACAACGAGATGATCGGCAAGGGCGGGGAGAAGACCAAGCCGACAACGCCCGGCCGGCTCAACCTGTTGAATTGGAACGGCTCGGGGGCGCCGAAGGGCCTGTTCCCGCCGATCCCGCCGATCATTCCGCCCGTCGCCGACACCGGGAGCCCCGCATGAGGCTCCCAAAGCTTCCGCCGCGCACCGTCAGGGCGATTCCGCTCAGTGCGGAGGACGGCGCCATCGCGCACATGGCGGCGTCGATCCTGCTCGACTATCCGACCATCGAACGCCGGGCGCGGTTTGCGGTCGTCGCCGAATCGGTCACGCTGCTGCCCGACCCGCTTCGGCACGCCTTCGAGGCGTTCCTTGGCGCGGCCGACACCATGGACCAGCAGCAGCTCGAGGTGCACTTCACGGCCACGTTCGACCTCAAACGCAAGTGCTGCCCGTACCTCTCGTACTACGCCGCCGGCGACACCCGTCGCCGGGGCATGGCGCTGGTGCGCTTCGTCGAGGCGTATCGCGCGGCCGGCTGGGAGGTCGCGGCGGACGAACTGCCCGACTACCTTCCGATGGTGCTCGAATTCTCGGCGCTCAGCGATTCGCCCATCGCACAGGAGCTGCTGGCGGCACACCGCGACGGGATCGAGGTGCTCCGCACCGCACTCGAGACCATCGAGAGCCCGTACGCGCACGTCGTCGAAGCGGTCTCCCTCTCACTCCCGAGCATCGATGAGGAAACCCGCGAACGCTACCTGAACCTCGTGAACGAGGGCCCGCCGACGGAGACGGTCGGCATGACCTTCCTCGGCAATCTCAAACCATTTTCGCCGTCCGGCATCGCGAGTGAGGAACTCAGGGTATGAACCCGATCGACTTTCTACTGTGGGTGGCGTTCCCGTACGCGGCCATGGCCGTGTTCGTGGTCGGCCACATCTTCCGGTACCGGCACGACCAGTTCGGCTGGACTTCCCGGTCGAGCCAGGTCTACGAGAACCGGCTGCTTCGCTGGGGATCACCGATGTTCCACTACGGCATCCTGATGGTTCTCGGCGGCCACGTCGTCGGGCTCCTGGTTCCCAAGGAATGGCTCGAATTCGTCGGCGTCTCCAATGAGATCTACCACGTCGGCGCGACCTGGCTCGGCAGTATCGCGGCCGTCCTCACCCTCGCCGGGCTTGCGATCCTGATCTACCGGCGGCGGCTGAACACCCGGGTGCTGCTCGCTACAACGGTGATGGACAAGGTCATGTACCTGCTCCTCGGGGCGACCCTGCTGTTCGGGACCACCGCCACCGTGCTGTTTCAGGTGCTCGGTGCCGGCTACGACTACCGCGGAACCATCTCACCGTGGGTGCGCGGGCTGCTCTCGGCCCAGCCGGACCCGTCGCTGATGGCTCATGTGCCGTTCTTCTTCCAGCTGCACGTACTGACCGCGACCCTGCTGTTCCTGCTCTGGCCGTTCACCAGGCTCGTGCACGTGTTCTCGGCCCCGATCGGCTACATCGTGAGACCGTACATCGTCTACAGGTCGCGCGACTCTCACCGGGGATCCGGCGCGCGCAAGGCCCGCCGCGGCTGGGAGAAGAGCGTACTGCCGGCATCCGCCAGGGACAGGGACGACGCTCGCCGCTAGCCGGACCCGCCTCACTTCGCTCCAGAGAAGCGCCCGCACGACACCGAATCGTGCGGGCGCTTCGTCGTCCCCGCTGGTCTTCGCTCATCCCCGTGTTAACTCAGGAAGACCGGGCGGGCGCGACGAAGGCCCCCGCTCCAGAGAGCGGCGGCCTTCGTCGTGGTGGTGCCAGGTGGTGCGCTGAGCCGGCGGCCGGGTGGTGCCGGTCAGCTCGGGTACGGAGCGCCGGGACGTGCGTAGTAGTGCCACGCGAGCCAGGTGCAGAAGACGCAGAAGACCGCGCAGCCGACGAAGAACGCGGTGGGACTGATCGCCGTGAGCGCGATGCCTACGATGAACGGGCCGAATGCCGCGATGGCGCTCGTCCAGGCGATCGCCCCGCCGGCCTGCCGCTTGGGGAAGATCATCGGCATCTGCTTGAACGTGCCGGCGTTCGCAAATCCCGCGAAGGTGAAGATGATGAGCATCCCGGTGAGGAAGCCCCAGAAGTCGGACACGCTGCTCGGGCTGAGGAAGAACGCGGTGACCACGGTGCCGACGGTCATGCCGATACCCCCGATCAGGGTGAAGATCGCGCCGCCCCACCTGTCGCAGAACGGACCGCTGGCCGCGCGCACGAGGGCGCCGACGACGGGGCCGATGAAGGCGAAGGCGAGCGGATTCGGGGCATCGGGAAAGTGCCCGTAGACGTTCAGGATGATCAGGCCCATCTGTGCAGCGAGGCCGCTGTACGCACCGAAACTCATCAGGTAGATGGCCGTCATGATCCAGGTGTGCTTGATCCTGAAGATGTCCATCTGCTGGCGGAAGTTCGCCGTGACCGGGACCCGGCGCAGATAGACGATCGCGAGGACGACGGCGAGGAGTGCCCAGGGGATCAGGACGAGGCCGCCGTTGTGCAGCCAGACCAGGTCGCCCTTGGCGCTGCTCTGAGGGGTGAGCGCCGCGGTGCCGAGCAGGCCGAAGCCGACGACCCACGGCAGCAGCAGCTGCATGAGGCCGATCCCGAAGTTACCGATGCCCGCCTGAAGTCCGAGCGCGGTGCCGGCGAGGCGCTTGGGGAAGAAGTAGCTGGTCGAGGCCATGAATCCGGAAAACGTCCCTCCGCCGATGCCGGCGGAGAAGGCGAGCGCGAGCAGCACCCAGTATGGGGTCGCAGTGTCGCGGGCCGCGAGCGTCCAACCGAGCATCGGCAGGACGAGGAGGGCGGACGACATGGCCACGAGGGACCGGGTGCCCATGATCGGCGGCAGGAACATGAAGACGAGTCGCAGCAATCCGCCGGCGAGTCCGGGGATGGCCACAAGCCAGTAGAGCTGGCCGGGCGCGAGGGAATAGCCGATGTCGTTCAGACGTGGGGCGATCGCGCTCACGAGGTACCAGGCCGCAAAGGCAAGCGTCAGGCTGAAGGTCGTGATCCACAGGGTGCGCCACGCGAGCTTGGGATCCCAGGTTTCTTCATTCTCCGGATCCCAGTTGGAGAGGTCTGGTTTGAGCTTCGACGAGACGAGTGCGGAAGGGACTGACATGTGCTTCCTCGGACTAGGTGGTTTCGGGCCGTGCGGCCCGCGTAACTACCACCCTGACCGTGCGTGCGGACCTCGACAATCGCGGAACACCGTGAAAAATCATTCCCCTCCGATCAGGCCCGGTCAGTCGGATCGTGCCGCTCACACCCGGTCCGCGTCGATCTGCGGTTCAGCCGCCGGCGAAGGGGGGCAACACGTCGACGGTGTCGGTCCCGGCGAGGGGCACCGCGTCATCCGCTGCCCTGATGCCGTTGACCAGCAGGGAACAGCGCGACAGGATCCTGGCGAACTCGGTGCCGTGGCGGTCGGCCAGGAGCGTACGGAGATCGCCGATGCTGGCAACGTCGACGGTCGTGGTCTCAGTGCCCGCGGACTCTGCCACGGCCGCGAAGAAGCGGATGCCGGCCACTAGCGGGTCTCGGTGGGGTGTGTCTTCGCCCACTCGAGGGCCAGCCCGGTGGCGGTGGCGCAGGCCTGCTCGATGTCTGCTGCGGTGCCGCCGTTGCGGGCAGCGGCGAAACCGACGAGGAACGTGCTGAGCGGGGCGGCGGGGCGGGCGACGCCGTGCGCGACGTCGCGGGCGACGTCGAGGAGAGTGCCGACCGGCACGTCGGCCGGATCGAGGTCGAGCCCGGCGGCGAGGACGGCAAGCCAGTCGTCGAGGGCCTCGGGAGGCAGGGGGGTGGAGGTGCTCATGGGGTGTCGCTCCTCGGAGGGGTGGTGCTGACCGGGCTGGGTCCCGACAGGAGCGCGGTGCTCCACTCAACATCCTGCCACGTGTCCACGTCGCGGCTGCTTCCCGAGTCGTCACGGACCCCGACGAGCCGAAGCCCGGACAGGAGGGCGCGCATGCTCGCGCCGTTCGCTGCGGGGCCGAGGCGTGCCGCGGCGTCCCGGAGGGTGCTCGCCCGGTAGAGACCGGCGAGCCACTGGGGGTGACCGTCCGGGTCGGACAGGTGCAGGCCGTCCAGGGCGTCTGTGCCGGTGGTGTTCCTGCCTGCGCGGTCAGCGAGGGCCTGGTCGGCGAGGGCTGCGACGAGGGTGCCGGCGGCATCCGCCGCCCAGGGCAGGTCGCACGCGAGGACGAGCAGCCACTCGGCCGGGGCATCGGCCGGGGCGCCGGCTGAGGTTGCGGGTGAGGGTGCCGCGAGGGCCGCGAGGCCGGCGGCGATGCCCGCGACGGGGCCGCCGAACGGGGGATCCTCGAGCGCCCAGAGCACTCCGGCCGCCTCGGGGCCGGCGGCGACCCGTGCTGACGCCGGCCCGACGACGACGACTCGACGGGCGAGGGTCCGAGCGTCGAGCACCCGGGAAAGCAGTGTGCGGCCCGCGACGTCGACGGCGGCCTTGACGGCGCCGCCGAGCCGGCTGCCGCGGCCGCCCGCAAGCACGATCAGGTCGACCTGAGGGGTGAGGGCTTCAGGCATGGGCGGTCCTACTCCGCGGGGCGCAGCCAGTCGCCGGACTTGCCGCCGGTCTTGCTGATCAGGCGGATGTCCCCGATGCTGACGGACTTGTCGAGTCCCTTCACCATGTCGACGACCGCCAGTGCAGCGATCGACACGGCCGTGAGCGCCTCCATCTCGACGCCGGTGCGGTCGGCCGTGCGGATGGTCGCCGCCACCCGCACGCCGGTGTCTTCGATCGTGAGGTCGACAGCCGCGCCGTGCACCCCGATCACATGGGCGAGGGGGAGCAGGTCCGCGCACTTCTTCGCGCCCTGGATGCCCGCGATGCGCGCGACGGCGAGCACATCGCCCTTGGGCGTCGTGCCGTCGCGCAGCGCGGCGACCACGCGGGGCCCGCAGAACACGAAACCCGCGGCGGTCGCGCTGCGCACGGTCGGCTGCTTCTCGGTCACGTCGACCATCCGGGCCTGGCCGGCGGTATTGAGATGCGTGAACGGCTGCCCGGCCTGCGCATTCGGCGCAGCGTGCCCTTCGGGTCTGGCGGCGGCGGTTTCGTCTCGGGCGGAAGTCATACCACCAGCATGACTCATATCACCAGCATGACCGGGAGCAGGTCGCCCTCAGCCACGGTGTCGGACTCCTCCGGAACGATGGCGAGACCCTCGGCCTGGCCGAGTCCCGCGACGAGGTGCGAGCCGGAACCGCCGGAGGTGGCCGGCCACACGAGGGTCTCCTGGCCACGACGCTCGCAGACGACGGGCATGTACTGCTGGCGGCCGCTCGGTGAGCTCCAACCGCGGGCGACGGTCCCCGTGATCGTCGGACGGGTGGTGGTGCCGTGGCCGCCCATGAACAGGAGCGCCGGGCGTACAAAGGCCTCGAACGAGACGAACGCGCTCACCGGGTTGCCGGGCAGGGCGAACACGATCGGGCCGAGCGCGGCGCTTCCGGCGGAGCCTTTCTTCCCGGTGGTGCTGTTGCTGCCGGTGCCGGCTGCGGGCAGGCGGCCGAAGCCCTGCGGCTTGCCGGGCTGCATCCGCACCGGGCCGAACCACACGCCGAGCGGGGCGAGCACCGCCTTGACGACGTCGTACGCTCCCACGCTGACGCCTCCGGAGAGGATGATCGCGTCGACCGTGCCGATGAGGGAGTCGAGCACGGTGCGCAGGGACTCCTCGTTGTCGGGGACCGCCCCGATCCGGTGCACGACGCCGCCGGCCTGGGCCACTGCAGCGGCGAGCAGGTACGAGTTGGAGTCGGGGATCTGGCCTCGCCGCGCGGGGGTGCCGGGCACGATGAGCTCGTCGCCGGTCGAGATCACCGCGACGCGGGGCGCCGGGTGCACGAGCAACTCAGCGCGGCCGGCGCTCGCGGCTGCGGCGATCCGGGTGGGCCAGAGCGTCGTCCCTGCCCGCAGTATGGTGTCGCCGGCTGCGGCGTCGCTGCCGGCCCTGCGAATGTGGGCTGCCGGCTCCGGCACCCTGAGGATGCCGACCCGGTCGATGCCCCGGTCGGTGTCCTCGATCGGCACGACGGCATCCGCCCCGTCTGGGATCGGCGCCCCGGTCATGATCCGGGCGACCTGCCCGGCGTCGATGCGCGGGTTCTGTGCGGTACCGGCGGCGAGGTCGGCGACGACGGGCAGCACGACCGGGCTCATGGGGGTCGCGGCGAGCAGGTCGGCGCGCCGCACGGCGTAGCCGTCCATCGCCGAGTTGTCGAACGGCGGGGTGTCCGTCGCGCTTGTGACGTCCTCGGCAAGGGCGAGCCCGAGCGCGTGTTCGAGCGGGACCCGGACGGGCTCGAGAATGGGCAACTGCCCCAGGATCCAGTCGAGGTGCTCGGCGACCGGGCTGGCGGATGCCGCGTCAGCGTGCCCGCCGCGCCTCGCGTGATCGTGGTTCCCCGCAGCGCCCTCTGCTACTGCCACGGTCAGCTCCGCGCTTCGACGGACCACTCGGGGGACCAGGTCCCCGACCACTGGGTCGACCACTTCTGGCCGAAACCGGGAGCTCCGCCGTCGGCGACGGCGGCGTCCCAGGCGATGATCCCGCCCTCGAGCAGTGTCAGGTCGGTGAAGCCGTCCGCGGCGAGCGCCGCGGCGGCGCTCAGCGCGCGCGGCCCCTGCGCGCAGTGCAGCACGAGGGGAACGTCGCGCGGCAGCGAAGCCAGGCCCTCCGGGGTGCGCAGCTGGTCGAGGGGGAGCAGCAGTGAGCCGGGCACCGCACTCTCGGCGTGTTCACCCGGCTCACGCACGTCGAGGACGATGAAGTCGTCCGCACCGTTCGCGCGCGCGACCAGGCGGGAGACGAGCTCGGCCGCCGACAGTGTCGGCCAGGTGGGCACGGGGGCTTGCACGTTTGCCGTACCGGAGTCGGTCGCGGCAGCCGCGGCGGCCTTCCTGGCGGCCCGGGCGTGCCCTTCCGCGTCTCCGCCGACGAGCGGTACCTCGGTGAACCGCCCGGAGAGGGCGTCGATCACGAGCACCCGCCCGATCAACGGTGCGCCGATGCCGGCGACGAGCTTGATCGCCTCCGTCGCCATCAGCGAACCGACCTGGCCGCAGAGGGCGCCGAGCACACCGGCCTCCGCGCAACTCGGCACTTCGCCCTCGGCGGGCGGATTCGGGAACAGGTCCCGCAGCTGCACGCCCGCAACGCCGCTCCCTTCGGGCGGGGTGGCCCAGAACACCGAGAGCTGGGCATCGAAGCGCAGCACGGATGCCCAGACGAGCGGCTTCCCCAGTTCGGCGGAGACGTCGTTCACGAGGAACCGGGTCGGGAAATTGTCGGTGCCGTCGATCACGACATCGTACCCGGAGATGAGCGCGCGGGCATTGCCGTGGTCGAGCCGCTCGGCATGCTGAATGACAATGGTCGCCGGGGCGATGGCCGCGATGGACTCCGCGGCACTCACGACCTTCGGCCTGCCGACATCCGCCTGGCCGTGCACGATCTGGCGTTGCAGGTTGCTCGGCTCGACGTCGTCGCCGTCGACGATGCCGATCGTGCCGATCCCGGCCGCCGCCAGGTAGAGCAGGGCCGGGGAGCCGAGGCCGCCCGCGCCGAGCACGAGCACCTTCGCGTTCGCCAGGCGACGCTGGCCGAGCTCGTCGAGCTGCGGCAGGCGGCGTTGACGGGCGGTGCGCACGGATTCGGTCGGGGTGAGCCGGGCGACGGGTTCGACAAGGGGAGGAAGGGCCATGCCCCTTACGCTAGGCGCTCCCGGCGGCCGGCGCATCCGCATCCGCCCAGAGTCTCGGCAACCCCCTTGATATCCCCAGCCGATGGGTGTTTCGTCGAAGACGGCACCACCGAGTAAGCGCCACCCCACAGCGCACCAACTAGCACCACTGCAATCTCGCACGATCGAAACGGCCGTGCACAGAGGATCACTACGCAGAACCTAGGAAGGTATGTAATGACAGGGAACAGAGCAGTTGCCTACAAGAGCCCGGGGCACGTCGAGGTCATCGACATCGACTACCCCACCTTCGAGCTGAAGGACGGGCCCGGCGTCAACCCGGCCAACGTCGGCCGGAAGGTACCGCACGGGGTCATCCTCCGCACGGTCAGCACCAACATCTGCGGCTCGGACCAGCACATGGTCCGTGGACGCACGACAGCCCCGGCCGACCTCGTGCTCGGTCACGAGATCACCGGCGAGGTCGTCGAGACCGGGCCCGATGTCGAGTTCATCAAGGTCGGCGACATCGTGTCGGTCCCGTTCAATATCTCCTGCGGCCGGTGTCGCAACTGCAAGGAGCGCAAGACCGGGATCTGCCTGAACGTCAACCCCGACCGCCCCGGCAGCGCGTACGGCTATGTCGACATGGGCGGCTGGGTCGGCGGCCAGGCCGAGTACGTTCTCGTGCCGTACGCCGACTGGAACCTCCTGAAGTTCCCGGACCGGGACCAGGCCCTCGCGAAGATCATGGACCTGACCATGCTCTCCGACATCTTCCCCACCGGGTTCCACGGGGCGGTGAGCGCCAACGTCGGCGTCGGGTCGACTGTCTACGTCGCCGGTGCCGGACCCGTCGGCCTTGCGGCTGCGGCGTCCGCGCACCTGCTCGGAGCGGCCGCCGTCATCGTCGGCGACCTCAACGAGGAGCGGCTGGCCCAGGCCCGCAGCTTCGGCTGCGAGACGGTCGACCTGCGCAAGGGCGACCCGCAGGACCAGATCGAGCAGATCCTCGGCGTGCCAGAGGTCGACTGCGCCGTTGACGCGGTCGGCTTCGAGGCCCGCGGGCACGGCCAGGCGGCGGGGGAGGAGCGGCCGGCGACGGTGCTCAACTCGCTCATGACCATCACCGCCGCCGGCGGCGCGCTCGGCATCCCCGGGCTCTACGTCACCGGTGACCCGGGCGGGGTTGACGAGGCTGCGAAGGTCGGGTCGCTCTCGATCCGGCTGGGGCTCGGCTGGGCGAAGTCGCTGTCCTTCACCACGGGCCAGTGCCCGGTGATGAAGTACAACCGCAAGCTCATGATGGCGATCCTGCACGACAAGGTGCAGATCGCGAAGGCCGTCAACGCCCAGGCGATCAGCCTCGAGGACGCGCCGCGCGGCTACGCCGAGTTCGACGCCGGCAAGTCCGTGAAATATGTGCTCAACCCGAACGGTTACGTCAAGTAGTGAATCAGTGACGTAAGAGCAACCGTTTCGAGCGGATGCCCGGCCGGGGCCGCCCCGGTCGGGCATCCGTGTCGCGGGGCCGTGGTGACGGAAGATTAGGGTGGAGCGTATGACCGGAAACCCGACACTCACGGACACCCGGGGTCGGCCGTTGCACGACCTGCGGATCTCGGTCACGGACCGGTGCAACTTCCGGTGCGTGTACTGCATGCCGAAGGAGATCTTCGGCCGCGACTTCGCCTTCATGGAACGCGACGAACTGCTCACCTTCGAGGAGATCACCCGGCTCGCCCGGGTGAGCGTCGCGCACGGGGTCGGCAAGATCCGGCTGACCGGAGGGGAGCCGTTGCTGCGCCGTGGCCTCGAAGACCTCGTCGCCGAGCTTGCGGTACTCCGCACCCCGGACGGACGGCCCATCGACATCGCCCTGACCACCAACGGCTCGGCGCTCGCGGTCAAGGCCCAGGCTCTCAAGGACGCGGGACTTCGCCGTGTCACGGTGTCCCTCGACTCCCTCGACGACGCGACCTTCCGGGCCATGAACGACGTGAACTTCCCGGTCGCGAAGGTCCTGCACGGCATCGACGTCGCCGCGGCCGTCGGGCTCGGCCCGGTCAAGGTCAACATGGTCGTCAAGCGCGGCCAGAACGACGGGGACATCCTCGCCATGGCGCGGCATTTCCAGGGCACGCCGGTCATCCTCCGCTTCATCGAATTCATGGACGTCGGATCGAGCAACGGCTGGGAGATGGGCGCCGTCGTGCCGTCCCGCGAGGTGATCGCCCGGATCGACGCCGAACTGCCGCTGGAGGAGATCGCCCCGAACTACACAGGGGAGACCTCGAGCCGCTGGCGGTACCGGGACGGCAGCGGCGAGATCGGGGTGATCTCGAGCGTGACGCAGTCGTTCTGCTCGACCTGCTCCCGCGCCCGGGTGTCGACGGACGGCAAACTCTTCACCTGCCTGTTCGCGACGGAGGGACACGACCTGCGCGCGCTCCTGCGCGGCGGCGCAACGGACGACGACCTCTCCGCCGCCATGGCCGCGGTCTGGCGAGAGCGGACCGACCGGTATTCGGACCTGCGGAGCGCGAAAACGAGCGAACTGCGGGCATCCGGTAAGAAGAAGATCGAGATGTCGTACATCGGAGGGTGACCAGGAACAATGACACGAATCACGGCACGACGAAAGGTTGTCCGGCTCACGGTCGGCGGCCGGAGGACCAGCCGGGAAGACGTGCTCGCCGTCGAGGAGCCGCTCGAGATCCGCGTGAACGGCACCTCGCTCGCGGTCACGATGCGCACGCCCGGCAACGACTATGACCTGGCCGCGGGCTTTCTGGTCTCCGAGGGCGTGATCAGCCGCGGCGAGCATTTCTTCGCGGCGCGCTACTGCGCCGGCGCTACCGTCGACGGAGAGAACACCTACAACGTTCTCGACGTGAGCCTCGCGCCGGGCGTGGCTGCTCCCGACCCGAGCCTCGAGCGGAACTTCCTCACCACGAGCGCGTGCGGGCTCTGCGGCAAGGCGAACATCGACGCCGTGCGCACGCGGTCGGTCTTCACCGTCTCGGACGACCCTGTGCTCCTCGACGCCGAACGCCTCGTCACTTTCCCGGAGGTGCTCCGGGCCGGCCAGCGGGTATTCGAGAAGACCGGCGGCCTGCACGCTGCCGGGCTCTTCGACGCCGCCACCGGGGAACTGCTCGTGCTGCGCGAGGACGTCGGGCGACACAACGCCGTCGACAAGGTGATCGGATGGGCGGTCAAGGAGGACCGGCTGCCGCTGCGTGGAACCGTGCTCCAGGTTTCCGGCCGGGCGAGTTTCGAACTCGTCCAGAAGGCGGCGATGGCCGGCATCCCGATGCTGGCCGCGGTCTCCGCGCCGTCCTCCCTCGCGGCGGAACTCGCCGCCGAGGTGGGCATGACCCTGGTCGGCTTCCTGCGCGGCGACTCGATGGTGATCTATGCGGGCGCCGAGCGGATCACCGGCGGTGGCGGTCGCGCAGCGGAAGATTTCGCCGGTGCCGAGGGTGCTGAGGGTGCCGAGGGTGCTGCGAGTGTTGCGAGTTCTGCCCCATCGGCCCTTGCCGGTTCCGCAGCGCCGAATTAGTATGTGCGCATACTAACTGTCCCGCTGCGAGGGGCAGCTTCGGACGAGAGGTCATCTGATGTGGAGAACTGAGTACACGGCAGACACCAGCGCCACACCCGCCGCGGTCTGGGCGGCGTTTCGGGACATCCACACCGGGGTCGCCGCGGCCGCGGGCGGGGACGTCTTCGAGATGGACGGTGCATTCACCGTCGGCACGGAGTTGAGCGTGACGCCGGTCGGGCAGGACACGTTCCGATCCCGCATCATCGAACTGGCCCCGAACGAACGGTATGCCGACGAGACCACATTCGGCGACGTCGTGCTGACGTTCCGGCACGTGTTCACACCGAGTGACGGCGGCACGCGGGTCACCCACGAACTCGTGATCACCGGGCAGGATGCTGACGAGATCGGACCGGGGCTCGGCCCGGAGATCAGTGCGGACTTCCCCGAGGCGATGGCCGGGCTGTTCGCGCTCGCCGAGGCATCCGCTGACCCTGCTGACCCTGCTGACCCTGCTGACCCTGCTGACCCTGCTGACCCTGAAGACCCTGACCACTGATGCCGGACGCCGAGGAGAGCGGGCTCGACAGCGAGTTCGCGTCCGCGGAGGACAGCACGGGGCTGATGCTGTGGCGGGTCACCAACGCCTGGCAGGCGGCCCAGCGGGCGGCGCTCCGGCCGTTCGGCCTGACCCATGTGCAGTTCGTGCTGCTCGCCTCGCTCGCGTGGCTCGACACGGACGGGCCGACCACCCAGCGGGAACTCTCCCGCCACGCCGGAACGGACCCGATGATGACCTCGCAGGTGCTGCGCACCCTGGAACGGAAGGACCTCGTGGAACGGCGGGGTCACCCGACGGATGCCCGGGCGAAGTCCCTCAGGGTGACAGTGACGGGAGCCGAGCTCGCCCGCCACGCGAACGCGGCCGTGGAAGGCGTCGACCAACGTTTCTTCACTCCGCTCGGCGCCGAGCGGGCGGTCTTCACCGGCATGCTCCGCGTGGTGCTCGGCCCGGCGTCCTAACCGGCCGTCGGGACCGGGGCCTGCTCGTGGGCGATGAAGCGCACCGCCATGGCCTTGTAGCCGGGGGTGTTCGACTCGCGGGCGACGAGTTCGCGGTGCATCAGAGCGTTCGCCTCGGGGAAGTACGCGGCGGCACAGCCGCGCGGGGTCGGGTACACTACGAGCCGGAACTCGTCCGCGCGGCGTTCCTCGCCGCGGAAGGTGCTGATCACATCGACGAGGTCGCGGTCGTGGAAGCCGAGCTCGACGATGTCGTCCTTGTTGATCAGGATGACCCTGCGCCCGTTCGAGATGCCACGGTACCGGTCGTCGAGGCCGTAGAAGGTCGTGTTGTACTGGTCGTGGCTGCGGATGGTCTGCAGGATGAGGTGCCCGGCCGGCGGAGTCAGGTATTCGAGCGGGCTCACCGTGAACCGGGCGCGGCCGATGTCGGTCGCGAAGCTGCGGGTGTCGCGGGGCGGGTTCGGCAGCACGAAGCCGTTCTTCGTCTTCAGCCGGCGGTTGAAGTCGGTGAAGCCGGGGACGACCCGGGAGATGTGGTCGCGGATCAGGTCGTAGTCCTCGCTCATCGCCTTCCAGTCGACGGGGTGTTCGGCGCCGAGGGTCGCGCTCGCCATCCTGGCGACGATGACGGGCTCGGCGAGCAGGTGCTCCGACACGGGATCGAGGCGCCCCTGTGTCGTGCGGACGACCGACATCGAGTCCTCGACGGAGAGCACCTGGCGTCCGCGGGGGTGCTTGTCGTCGGTGTCTGTCCGGCCGAGGGTCGGCAGGATCAAGGAGGTGCGCCCATGCATCACGTGCGAGCGGTTCGGCTTCGTGGAGATGTGGACCGTGAGCCCGACCCGCTGCATCGCGGCCTCGAGCTTCGCGGTGTCCGAGCAGGCGAGGGCGAAGTTGCCGCCGAGGGACACGAACACGTCGACGTCCTCGTTCTCGAAGGCCTCGACCGTCGCGACGGAGTCCAGGCCGTGCGCGCGCGGGCTCACGATCCCGAACTCCGTGTCGAGGGCGGCGAGGAACGCCTCCTTCGGCTTCTCCCAGACGCCCATGGTGCGGTCGCCCTGCACGTTGGAGTGGCCGCGCACCGGGCAGGCGCCCGCGCCCGGCTTGCCGAAGTTGCCCTGCAGCAGCAGCAGGTTGATGATCTCCTTGAGAGTGTTGACCGAGTGCGGCTGCTGGGTCAGACCGAGCGCCCAGCAGATGATCGTGGCCTTCGAGGTCACGAGCATGCTCGCGACCACGCCGATCTGCAGCCGGGACAGCCCGGTCGCCTTCTCGGTCTCCTCCCAGTCGATCTCGCCGCGCGCGGCCCGGTACTCCTCGAGTCCCTGGGTGTTGGCGTCCATGAAGGCCTGGTCGACGACGGAGCCGGGCACGCGCTTCTCCTCCTCGAGGAGCAGGTGGCCGAGGGCCTGGAACAGGGCGAGGTCCCCGCCGACCTTGATCTGCAGGTATTCGTCGGCGAGCGCGGTGCCGTCGCCGATCAGTCCGGAGACGGACTGCGGGTCCCTGAACTTGAACAGCCCGGCCTCGGGGAGGGGGTTGACCGCGACGACCCGTCCACCGTTGTCCTTGCATTCCTTCAGGGCTGACAGCATCCGCGGGTGGTTGGTGCCCGGGTTCTGGCCGACGACGAGGATGAGCTCGGCGTGGTGGATGTCCTCGAGGGAGACGGTGCCCTTGCCGATGCCGATCGTCGCGTTCATCGCCGAGCCGGAGGACTCGTGGCACATGTTCGAGCAGTCCGGCAGGTTGTTCGTGCCGATTGAGCGGGCGAAGAGCTGGTAGAGGAACGCGGACTCGTTCGCGGTGCGGCCGGAGGTGTAGAAGACGGTGCGGTCGGGGGTCGTGGCACGGATCTGCTCGCCGATGAGCTCGAACGCGTCGTTCCAGGAGATCTGCGAGTAGTGCGTGTCACCGGGGCGGATGACGACGGGGTGCGTGATGCGGCCCTGGTTGCCGAGCCAGTACTCGGTCTTCGTCGCGAGCTCGGCGATGGAGTGCTCCGCCCAGAATGCGGGGGTCACCTGGCGCACGGTGCTCTCCTCCGCGACGGCCTTCGCGCCGTTCTCGCAGAATTCGGCCGTCTTGCGGTGACCCTGCGACTCCGGCCAGGCGCAACCGGGGCAGTCTGTCCCGTCGCGCTGGTTGAGCCGGAGCAGGGCCCGGGTGGTGCGGCCGATCCCGGCCTGGGCGACGCCGCGCTCGAGCGCTACGACGACGGCTTCGAGGCCCGCCGCGCTGGTCTCCGGCTTCTTCACGACGAGGGAGTCTTCGTTGATGTCCTGGATCGGGGCGTGACGTGTCATGCCATCCATGATGCTCCTTTTGACTGCGTACCGGCACAACGGCAGCCGTCGCAGGGTCTGAGAACGGCGATGCGTCCTCTCGGGTGATTCCCAGCCCGGAAGGGCGCGCGAACCGGGAAAGTGGCGTTGAATCGACAAGGGGCTTTTGTCCCGGCCCACCGGGCCATTCTCGGCCCACCGGCCGACACCAGCCGCGGCATCGCCGGCAGACAGGGAGTTCGACCATGGGAACGCAGAGCACACTGGATTCGCTCCGGAGCGCGGACTCGATCCTCGCCACGATCATGGCCGCAGACGACCTCACCGTTGCAGCGAGCCGGGACGGCGGCACCAGGGCCGTGCGCCTGCTCGCAGAGGCCGCCGTCGATCCGGCAGACCAGGTCACCGCGATCGCCGCGGTGCACGCCCTCGCCCAGGTCTTCGACGAGACGGCGGACGAGGTCCTCGTCTCCCTCCTCGGGCACGAGCAGCTCTTCCTCCGCGAGCACGCGGCCTGGGCGTTCGGCGCCCGCCTGCCCCGCTTCGACGCGGTCGCGCCCCTGCTCGGGATGGTCATCGACGGCGGTTTCGCCGGGATGATTGCCCAGCGCACCCTCGAGCAATGGAGCGCTGCCGTCGCGGCCCCTGTCGCCCTCGCCGTCGAGGGCGCCCTGCTGGGCGTCACCGAGCCGGGCGCCCGGGCCAGACTGGTCGAAACCATCGGCCAGATCTCGGGGCGCATTCCCGAACGCATGCTGTTCCGCGTCGCCGTCGACCCGGCCGAGGCGACAGAGGTGCGGGCCGCCGCGATCGCCGCGATCGGCGACCGGGGCCTCGCCGATGCCGGTCCCGGCTCCCTCTCGGGCGCCGGCGCGGGTATCGGAACCGGGATCGGAACCGGGATCGGTTCCAACGACACCGGCCTCCGAATCGTCACCGGACTGGCCGCAGGCAGCGGGGTCCTCGCCGAGGTCGCCAGGCTCGCCGTGATCGACCTGACCGTGCCGCGCTACCCGCGGGCACCGTGGAGCAGCGGAACGACCGTCGCCCAGCTCTTCCTGCACGCTGACATCGACGGCGCGCTGACCCGGGTCGGCTCCGGCGACAACGGCGGCATCGCGACCCTGCTGGTCCGGCTCGGGGACGCGCTCGTCTCCGGACAGTCCGGCAGCGGTGCCGGGACTGGTGCCGGTGATGTCGGCCGGGTGCTGACCCTCTCCCGCGGCGGCTTCGCCTCCGCGCTCGACTGCCTGCCCGAGGTCGCGTCTACCCTGTCCGGCCACGCCTTCGCGACGGTTCCCTTCCTTGGCGAGCCCGTCGCCTCCGCCGACGCCTGGTCCCGCCGGATCGCGACCCAGCGCGGCATCCGCCGGGTGCTCCGCGCCGCGGGGCCGGTCGACGCGATCCACCTGCGGATGGCGGACGTGGGCACCCTCGCCGCCTCGACGGTCGCCAGGGAACTCGACATCCCGGTCGTGTTCACCGTCGCGCCGGACCCGCACAGCCTCATCCGCTCGCTCGAGTCCGCCGGTGCCCTCACCCGCGCGACCTTCGGCACGGCCGATGCCGCCGATCACTTCTGGTTCCGCGTCCGGCTCGTGCAGCGCCTCGCAGCGGATGCCGCGCACACGGTGCTCTTCCCCCGGCCAGACCTCGAGCGTGACCTGCACGAGCTCGTCGGCATCGACGTGACGCAGCACCCGGAACGCCACTCGATCGTCGCCGAGGGCATCGACATCGGCGTGATCGAGGCTTCGCTCGTCGACGCCGGGGCGAGCGAGGGCACGCCGGTCGCGGAGGTCGTGGCCGCAGCGTACGCCGAGCCCGACCTGGCTGCCCCGCCCTCGTCCGTGGTTCCCGCCCAGATGAGCGTCGAGGGTGCCCTCGCCCTCGGCCAGCTCGACGAACTCCTCGCAACCCTCCCGCTGGAGCGCCGCGCACTGCCGCTCGCGATCACCGTCGGCCGGCTGCACCGGGTCAAGGGCATGGCAACCCTCGTCGAAACCTGGGCGGCCGACCCGGCGCTCCAGTCCGCCTGCAACCTCCTGATCGTCGGAGGCGACCTCACGGATCCCACTCCGGACGAAGCCGGCCAGCTCGACAGGATCCACGCCGTCGTGCCGCGCGGCGACGCCGCCTCTGCGGGGCTGCTCCTCGCCGGGCACCGCTCCAACGACACTGTCGCCCGCTGGCTCGCCGCCACCCGCCTCGGCCGCACCGGCCTCGCCGCGGCGAACGGCGTGTACGTCTGCGCGAGCATGAAGGAGGAGTTCGGCATCGCGTTGCTCGAGGCGATGGCCGCGGGGCTCACCGTGGTCGCCCCGAACGGCGGGGGACCGGCCACCTACGTCGAGCAGGGAGTGACCGGGTTCCTTGTCGACACCGGGAACCCGGCAGGCCTCGCCACCGGGGTGCGTGAAGCCCTCGATCTCGCGGCCGGCCCCTTCGGCCCCGAATTCGCCGAGCGCGCCATGGCCATGGTCTCCGGCTCGTTCACGATCCAGGCGATGGCCGCGACCCTCTCCGGGGTGTACCGCGACGTCGCAGAAGCGCACGAGCGCCTCAGGGCGGATGCCGGGAACGGCTACGGCCGGGGACTGGCGTCAAACTGGACGCTGAGCGCCTCATGACCCTGCTCATCATCAGCCCCGACTACGCCTCGCACCTGTTCCCGCTCGCGACCCTCGGCACGGCCTGGCAGACCGCCGGGGAACGGGTCGTCGTCGCGAGCGGCCCCGCGACGGCCGGAATCGTCGCCGAGTTCGGCTTCGAACGGGTGAACCTGCAGCTCGGCCGCGGTTCGAACCCCGGCACCATCCGGGCGGAACAGCAGCCGAGCGGTGAGGACGACGCCCTCCGCGGCTTCTTCGCCGCGACGAGGCTCGGCCTCGTGCCGACTCTGCAGTTCCAGGCCGAGGCACGCAGCAACGACCTGCTCTGGAACCCGGTCGAGATCGCCAGGGAGGTACAGCGCATCGTCGCCGAGGTGCGCCCCGACCAGATCATCGTCGACCACCTGGCCTTCAGCGCCCGCCTCGCGCTCGTGAGCGCCGGCATCCGCCACGCCGACGTCGTGCTCGGGCACCCGAGCGCCCTTCCGGTCGGCACCGAGGTCTATGGCTTCCCGTCCTCCTGGCCCGATGCTTTCGCGCCGGAGCCGGACGACCTCGCCGGGCTTCACAGCACCTGCGAGGCGGTGCGCGACACCTTCACCGCCCAGTGGAACGCCGCCCTGCTCGAACTCGACCCGGCGGCCGAGCCGAGCCGCGACGCCTTCACCGAATCCGGCGACGTGCTGATGCTCAACTATCCGGCCGAACTGCACGCACCGGCCCGGACGGCACTGCTGCCGCAGCACGTCTTCCTCGGTTCCGCGGTGCGCGAGGAGGCCCACGACGCCGAGGTCGAGGCGTGGCTCGCCGACGCCGTCGCGGCCGGCGACGACCGTCCCCTCGTCTACGTGAGCTTCGGGAGCTTCCTCTCGGTGCGCGGCGACGTGCTCGCCCGGGTGGCGGATGCCCTCAGCGGCCTCTCCGTCAGGGTCGCCCTCGCGACGGGGTCGACGGACCCCGCCGAGCTCGGCCGGATCCCGGACGCCTGGCTCGTGCGCGGCTTCCTGCCCCAGGTCGCCCTGCTCGGCGCCGCGGACCTCGCCGTCACGCACGGCGGCAACAACAGCGTGACCGAGGCGATGACCGCGGGAGTGCCGCTGCTCGTGCTGCCGTTCTCCACCGACCAGTTTGCCGGGGCCGAGGGCGTCGAGACGAGCGGATTCGGGCTGTCGCTCGCGCCCAACACCGCGACGAGCCTCGAGCTCCGCGCCGCAGTCCTCTCGGTGCTCGGGCTTCCGGCCGGCGACCGCGCGCGTCTCGACGCCCTCAGCGACTCACTGCGGGGCGGCGCGGGCCCGCGTCGGGCTTACGAGGCGCTCACCGCGCTTGCGGCGGTCCCGGCAGCGAGCTGAACCCCGGTCGCTGGCTGCGGGTCAGGCGGTCAGCGAGAACCGCAGAACGCTCACCGAGGCTGCGGGCAGCTCGATGCTCACCCGTGAGACCGGCGTTCCGTCCACCGCGACGGTGGCACGCCGCACCCGGTCGGGATCGCCGGGCGTGTTGTGATCCGTCGGATGGCCGGCGACGAGCACCTCGCGACCCGTGGCGACGACCGCTGATTCGAACTCCAGCTCGATGGTTTTCGGCAGGAGCATGCTCGCGTTGACGAGGTTCACGACCACCTGCCCGTCCTTCACCGACGCGAAGGAGAAGACGTCCGGGTCGCCGTCGCCGAGTCGGAGATCCGCTGCCTCGGCACCCCGATGGTCGCGATACATCATGAAGACGTCGTAATTGGGTGTGAGCACCGTGCTCGGCCCGTCGGTGATGATGAGGGCGTTGAGCACGTTGACCGTCTGGGCGACACAGGCCATGGAGACGAGATCACAGTTCCGATGGAAGATGTCAAGGGTGATCGCCGTGGTGATCGCGTCCCGCATCGTGACCTGCTGGAACAGTGCCGGGCGTTCCGTGAATGCGGTTCGATGCCAGTTGCCCCATTCGCCCACGACCAACTGCACCTCGGTGAGCCGGGTGTCCATGTCGGATTCCGGTTCGGGCATCCGTGCGAGCCCCTCGCGGATGAGCCGCCCCTGCTCGAGGATGACGTCTTCGAGCTCGAGGGAGCCGCGAATCACTCGATTCCAGTCGGCCTCGGTGAAATCAACCGGGGTGTCCTCGGGGTTGTCGAGGTTCCAGTTGTAGAAGTGGAGGTCATAGCCCTGGATGCCCGGCTGCCGGTACTCGGCGAGGCGGTCGAAGAAGTCGCGGGTCCAGGTCACCCGCTCCAGGGGCTTGTTGCCGTCCGGCCCGCTGGCGATCCGGAACAGGTGATCCTCGTCGAAG
Organism: Cryobacterium sp. MDB2-A-1; assembly: GCF_004402675.1. Taxonomy (NCBI): domain Bacteria; kingdom Bacillati; phylum Actinomycetota; class Actinomycetes; order Micrococcales; family Microbacteriaceae; genus Cryobacterium; species Cryobacterium sp. MDB2-A-1. The sequence goes on from NZ_SOFK01000032.1 coordinate 112,533, forward strand.
ACGGATGTCTTGAAGGAGGGCATCGCGGTGGCGAACTTCCGGTACTCGTCTGCGTACGCGCCCGGGGTCATGAAGCCGCCGCCGGCCCAGACCTCGTTGCCGATGCCCCAGTACTTCACCTTGTATGGCGTGACGGATCCGTTCGTGGCACGCTCGCGCGCAGCATCCGTTTCACCCTCGCGGTTGCAGTACTCCATCCACTCGCGCATCTCACTGGTCGAGCCGGACATCAGGTTGATATTGAGCCACGGTTCGGCATCGATCAGGCGGCAGAAGTCCATGAATTCGTCAGTGCCGAATTCGTGCGTGTCGACCTCGAAGGTGGCGAAGTTCTCGTTGTAGCCGACCGGCCGTTCGCTGCGGGGGCCGATGCCATCGCGCCAGTGATAGGTGTCGGCGTAACACCCGCCCGGCCAGCGCACGAGCGGCGGCCTGAGCGCCTTCATCGCGTCGATCACCGCGGAGCGGAACCCGCGAATGTTGGGGATTTCAGAATCTTCGCCCACCCAGATTCCGTCGGTGATGCACGAGCCGAGGAACTCAATGAACTGGCCATGCACGGCGGGGTTGATGGTGCCCGCGGTGCGGGCCGGATCAATGGAGATGAGCACGGGGAGACCTTTCGGGCAGCGTTATCGCACGGACTTGATACGCAGGATGAACAAGCACCCGACAACGACCAGGACGATAGCCGTTGGAAACACAAGCTGATACGACTGGGTGACGGACACGATGACGGAGGTGAGGATCGGGCCGGCCATCTGGCCGAGGGTGGTGCCGATGTTCAGGAATCCGAGGTTCCTGCCGGCATTCTCGTCCTTGGGGAGGACGTCGACGTTGAGCGCCTGGTCCACCGAGCCGTACATTCCGTAGCCCAGGCCGCCTCCGATCGCCGCGAAGAGGATCATGCTGAGCACGCTCGGGAAGATCCAGGGCAGGGCGTAGCCGATGGCCAGGAGGATGCTCGCGCCGACGACGGGCAGCTTGCGGCGCCCGAGCCTGTCCGAGATCGGACCGGCAGTGAGCGCGGCGACGAACGACACGATCATCAGCAGGATCGACATGGTGCCGATCGTGGCTGCCGAATTCTCCGTGGACAGGCCGATGTAGTCCTGGAGGATGTACAGCTGGTAGTTCAGGATCATGTAGTAGCTCAGGATGACGAGGGAGCGTCCTGCAAATGCGCGGTAGAAGTCCGGTGCGTTGCGCGGCGGTCGGAACGACCGCAGAATCGACGCGAAGTCCTTTTCCAGCACGGGAAGGTCCTGTGCGGACTTCTCGCGCGGCCAGAGTATGACCGCCGCCAGCCCCGAGATCGCCATGACCACACCGGAAATGACGAAGCCGGGGAGGACAGAGGTGATGAAGACGGCGCCGATCAGTGTTCCCACGGACTGGCCGACGAGCGTGCCCGCCGAGATGAACGCCGACATTGTTCCGCGCATCGACTCGGACACCCGGTCGGCGAGTGACGCCATCACCGGGGCGATCATCATGTTCAATCCCACCATCGCGAGGCAGTAGCTGACGCCGATGAGGAAGGCGTTGGGCAGGACGCCGATGAGGAACAGCGTGATTCCGGCCAGGACTCCGCCGGACAGGATCCACGGTGCTCTCCGGCCGAAGACTGACCGGGTGCGGTCCGAGAGGTTGCCGACGATGAGGTTGCTGATCAGGGAGACCACCGCGGTTGCGGCGTTGAGGACGCCGAAGACCGCTTCCTTGGAATCCGGTGCGATCTCGGCCAGCCGCTGCGGCAGGAGAACGGAGGCTACGATCCCGAGTGCGGTCATCCAGAGCAGGGAGAAGAAGAAGAAGCCCGCCGAGAAGCGGATGCGATGACGGGGTGTCATAGCCCGACCCGTTTCGGGGGTGAGAGTGCTGGTGGCTGTGATGATGATCCTCTTTGACCTGTCGAAGTGCGCGACGCTGGTGGTGCTGGGCCAGCTCGTGCGGCACAGACGGCGTTCGGATTCTCCCTGACGAAGAGTCACCCCGGGGTCTGCCTACCCAATACCGAATGGTTGGTAGGTATTCACAAATCTAAGATCGCCGGAAGGCCTTGTCAAGTCGTCCACGATCCCCGCCCACCGCCGGCCCGCCCACCGCCGGCCCGCCCACCGCCGGCCCGCCCACCGTCTGCTCTGCCACCGTCTGCTCTGCGGTCGTCTGCTCAGCGGTCGATGGCGTAGACGAGGGACTCCTGGACCATGCCGAGCCACTCGTAGATGCTGCTGAGCAGCGGGGCCTCGTCGGCGTCGAGGTGCTGTTCGCCGTCGGGGGAGATCTGCAGACGCTCGGCAAGCGTGAGCCGAAGGTCGGTGAGCGTGCGGAGCCAGGACTGCACGCCGACGTCGTCGAGGGCGATCGGCATCGGCGGAACCTCGAAGCGGTCGTCCAGGAAGGGCAGCGACGGTTCGTCGGCGATCTTATCGAGGGGTTCCTCGCCGAGTGAGGCGAGCAGGACGCGGGCGTTCGCGAGCTTGCCGTCGAGGAGATCCCCGGAGGTGAACCGGCGGAACTCTGCCGAGGCTTCGGCGTCGTCAGGGTAGGCGTCCGGCAGCAGGCGTCTCAGCGCGGGATCGGCGCTGGTCCCGAGGGCATGGGTCTCCGCGGCGAGCAGGAGCTCGATCAGCTGGCTCGCGGCGAGCCGGAGCAGCCCGAGCTCGACCGATTCGAAGCTCGCGGACACCGTTCCGGCCGGGTCACGGGTGAAGAGCATCAGGAGTCCTCGCGCGAGAGCGTCGCCCAGAGCCCGAAGCCGTGCATCGCCTCGACGTGGCGCTCCATCGACTCCCGGTTCCCGGTGGAGACAATGGCCTTGCCGGAGTTGTGCACCCGCAGCATCAGGCGTTCGGCCTCCTCGGGGGCGACCCCGAAGTAGCTGCGGAACACGTAGGACACATAGGACATCAGGTTGACCGGGTCGTCCCACACGATGGTGACCCAGGGGCGGTCGAGGGAGACGGCTTCACGCAGGTCCGATTTTTCAGAAGTCTTCGGCACCGGTTAAGCCTCACACGCCGGGGTCATTCCCGCCACCAAGACCGGAAACTCATGCACTCGCTCTGTTTTCCGGCGCATGGTGCGGGCGCCCGGCCGCATGCCCGAGCGACGCGACGACGAGGGTGATCACGGCAGAGAGGGCGACGCCCCAGCCGATGTGCACCGAGAGCAGCAGGGCCCCGACGGCGGCGCCGGCGCAGATCAGCAGGATCGCGGCCACCCGGCGGAACCAGGGCTGGCCCTTTCCTCCGCCGAGCCTCGAGTCGGCGGCCAGTCCCGTGATCGTCGACGTCACGACGACCGTCGTGACGTCCTTGACCCCGATGTGCCGGGCGACCCCGGCCTGGAGTCCCATCATCGCGGCGAGGAGGCTCGTGATCACCAGGTCGAAGGGCTGTGGCGGATGCCCGCCCCCGAGGAACAGGGCGATCGCCAGTCCCGCCATGATCACGCCCTGCACCGCGAACAGCACCGTCGCGTGGGTCGTCCAGCCGATCGCAACGGGCCGCAGCACCCGCCCGCCGACGGCGGCCCCGAGCATGAAGGTGAACAGGGCGAGCAGCGGGCCGAGCACAGGCAGGTTGCTCGCGCCGGCGAGGGCCATCCCGAGGATGACGACGTTCCCCGTCATGTTGCCGGTGAACACCTTGTCGAGCCCAAGGTACCCGACGGCATCCGCCAGGCCGGTGGAGAACGTCAGCGCGAGCATGAGGCCGAGGTGGAGGTTCGCGGGATGGCGGCGGAGCTTCTCGAGCACGGGTGATCCTTCGGGACGGGGACTGCTGCAATTGTTTCCTGGAGGTAAAACTCATGTCGATCGTGTCAACAGTGACCTGAAACGTACCGGCTGGTCGAATGGCACGCAAACGGGAGATAGCCTCGATCGCGAGGCACCAATAGTGTGAAGAACCACGTTCTTGTTTCCGTGTTCCTGGAAGGCGCTCCCATGTCGCACGTCGTATTGCAGCCCGGCATGGGGAGCATCGCGCCCGGGCACTACCTTCCGGCCACCCCCCAGACCGTGCTGTGGGGACGCCTGCCCTGCGCAGCGGATGCCGCGGTGTTCTCGATCGGATCCGGTGACACAGTCACGATCGACACTCTCAGCCACGAGGGACTGCTCGAGGACCAGGGTCGGGACCCGCTCGCCTTCTTCGGCGGCCACGGCATCGCAGCGGGCGATGTGCTGGCGGATGCCGTCGCGCTCGCCGCAAGCAACTACCCGCGGGATGCTGAGGCGGACGGCCCGCACGTCGTGACCGGGCCGATCGAGGTGCGCGGGGCGCTGCCGGGCGACCTGCTCCGGATGACCCTGCTCGAGGCGACTCCCCGGGTGCCGTACGGCGTCATCTCGAGTCGCCACGGTCGCGGGGCGCTCCCCGGCGAGTACCCCGTCGGACCGGGGACGGTCTCCGTGTTCACCGAGGTCGACACCGATCCCGACTTCGGGACGGAAGCCGGGGCGCTCTTCGGCACCCTCCCGCTCGTTCCCGGTGGCGACCGGGTCGTGCGCTTCCCGCTCGACCCGTTCCTCGGCATCATGGGCGTCGGCGTCGCGGGAGACGCCCGGCCGCACTCCGTCCCGCCGGGCGCGCACGGCGGCAACCTCGACATCAGCCTGCTCACCGTCGGCAGCGCGCTCTACCTGCCCGTGCAGGTGCCTGGCGCGCTCGCCTACGTCGGCGACCCGCACTTCGCCCAGGGCGATGGCGAGGTGGCGCTGACCGCACTCGAGGCCAGCCTGCGGGTGCGCATCCGCTTCGACGTCATTCCGGCGGTCGAGGCGGCTGCACTCTTCGGCGAACTGACCGGACCGCTCGCCGAGACGGGCGAGTTCCTCGTGCCGACCGGCCTCGACCCCGACCTCGACGAAGCGATGCGGGCCTGTGTGCGCGCCGCGATCGCCCTGCTCGGGGCGCGGTACGGCATGGACCCGACCCTCGCGTACGCCTACCTGAGCGCGGCGACCGACTTCAACATCTCCCAGGTCGTCGACCGTGTCACGGGCGTGCACGGCCGTATCCGGACGGCGGACTTCGGTGCCTGAGCGCACCCTCGCACCCCACCTCGTGCCGACCTCGGTCACGGGCGAGCTGCCGGCCGGCCTGCTCAGCGCATTCGAGGACTACGAGGCCGCGCTCGCCGCCAATGACCTCGGGGCCCTCGCCGGGTTCTTCGTGCCCGGACCGCACACGCTCCGCGGCGACGCGGCCGGCCTGCTCGTCGGGAGTGATGCGATCGCCGGGTTCCGCGCCGGCCGTCCCGGTGTCGTGCGGCGCAGCATCCGCTCGTTGCACGTGCGCGCCATCGGGACAGACCACGCCCTGATCGTCTCGGAGAACGAGCCGTTCGCCGGCGGGGCCGGGCTCGTGACCCAGCTGTGGAGCCGGACAGCCGCGGGCTGGCGGATCGAGACCGCGCAGGTCGCAGCGTCCGCTCCCGCGATCGACCGCAGCATCTGGCGGGTGGCCGGCACGCCGCTCGTCGCCGGCGAGGCCGGCGGGACCCTCGCGGGCGTTCGGGTCGCGGTCAAGGACCTCTTCGACGTGGCCGGGTTCGCGGTCGGGGCGGGGAACCCGTCCTACCTCGAGAGCGCGACACCCGCGACCGCGAGCGCGCCCTCGCTGACCGCACTCCTCCGGGCAGGGGCCAGCGTGATCGGCATCGCGCAGACCGACGAGTTCGCGTACAGCATCGCCGGGGCCAACGTGCATTCGGGCACGCCCCCGAATCCGCGCGTTCCGGGTGGGCTTCCGGGCGGTTCGTCAAGCGGGCCGGCCGCCGCCGTCGCTCTCGGCCAGGCCGACCTCGCCCTCGCCACCGACACCGCAGGGTCGATCAGGGTGCCGGCCTCGTACCAGGGGCTCTGGGGGCTGCGCACGAGCCATGGCGCCGTCAGCCGCGACGGGGTCCTGCCGCTCGCGCCCTCATTCGACACGGTCGGCTGGCTCGCGAGGGGCCAGGAGGTGCTCAGGACCGCCGCAGCGGCCTCGCTCGACACCGACCGGCAGCTGCCGGTGCTCGCCCGGTTCGCCGTGTGCGCCCAGACCGTCTTCGCCGCGGACGAGGGCGTCCAGGCCGCGTTCGTCGACGCGGTCGACCGCCTCGAGAGGAGCGGACACATGTCCGCGGTCGAGATCATCTCCCTCGACCCGCTCGCCGACCTGTTCGAGACCTTCCGCACCGTGCAGGCGGCCGAGGCCTGGCGGGCCCACGGCGACTGGGTCGACGCCCACCCCGGGACGCTCGGCCCCGACGTGCGCTCCCGTTTCGCGTTCGCCTCCCTCATCGACGAGGACGAAGCCGCCGGGCACCGGATCGACCTCGCCGAGGCCAGGGAACGGCTCGACGCGGCCCTCGACGGCCGGATCCTGCTGCTGCCCTCCGCCTCGTCGACCGCGCCGGCCCGCACCGCGTCAGGGGCCAGGATCGAAGCGATCCGCACCGCGACACTCTCACTGACCTGCCTCGCCGCGATCGGCGGATACCCCGCCGTGTCCCTTCCCGGCCTCTCCGTCGCAGGGGCGCCGCTCGGGCTCAGCCTCGTCGGGCCGCGGCACAGCGACCTCGCGCTGCTCGACCATGCCGCAGGCCTTTCCCAGGGGCTGGCCGCCGAAGTCGCGGCGGATGTCGGGACCGGCACGGCGGGGATCGTGGGTAACACCGTGGAAACGCTCCGTGCCTAAGCTGATGATGTGACGTATCCGCTGCAGTCGACCCCCGTTCCGAGCCTTCCGATCAACCCGCCGCAGCGCCTGCTGATGGGGCCGGGGCCGATCAACGCGGATCCCCGGGTGCTGCGCGCCATGTCCGCGCAGCTCGTCGGCCAGTACGACCCGGCGATGACGGGCTACATGACCGAAACGATGGGCCTGTACCGCGACGTATTCCGCACCGGTAATGAACAGACCCTCGTGATCGACGGCACCGCGCGCGCCGGGATCGAGGCCGCCCTCGTCTCGCTGATCCAGCCGGGCGACCGCGTGCTCGTGCCCATCTTCGGGCGCTTCGGGCACCTCCTCCGCGAGATCGCCGAACGCGTCGGCGCCGAGGTGCACGTGCGCGAGGTGCCGTGGGGCACCGTGTTCACGCCCGCCGCGATCGAACAGGCGATCATCGAGACCCGGCCGGCGCTGCTCGCGATCGTGCACGGCGACACCTCGACGACCCTCGCCCAGCCGCTCGACGAGCTCGGCGACATCTGCGCCAGGCACGGCGTGCTCTTCTACACCGACGCGACGGCCTCGCTCGGCGGCAACACCTTCGAAGCGGATGCCTGGGGCCTCGACGCCGTGACCGCCGGCCTGCAGAAGTGCCTCGCCGGGCCATCCGGTTCTGCGCCGGCAACGTTCTCGGCCCGCGCCGTCGACGTGATCGAATCCCGCCGGAGCATCGAGGCCGGGATCCGCGAACCCGGGGACGCGGTGCTGTCCAACCGGATCCGCTCGAACTACTTCGATCTCGCGATGCTCTTCGACTACTGGGGTCCCCGTCGGCTCAACCACCACACCGAGGCGACGACCGCCCTCTACGGCGCCCGGGAGTGCGCGCGCCTCCTGGTCGAGGAGGGGCTGGCGGACGCCGTCGCCCGGCACCGGCTGCACGGCTCGGCGATGCTCGCGGGAGTGCACGGGCTGGGGCTTTCCGTCTTCGGCGACCCGGCCCACCGGATGAACAACGTCGTCGCGGTCGAGATTCCGGACGGCGTCAACGGTGACGCGGTGCGCGGCTCCCTGCTCGAGGACTTCGGCATCGAGATCGGTACCTCCTTCGGTCCGCTGCACGGCAAGGTCTGGCGGATCGGCGTGATGGGCTACAACGCCCGCAAGGACACCGTGCTGACCACCCTTGCGGCGCTCGAACAGGTGCTCCGGCGCGCGGGGGCATCCGTCACGGGCGGCGGGGGAGTCGGCGCGGCCTGGGACCTGTACGCCGACGCGGACCGTGCCGGTGCCGACGCCTCCGGGGCCGCCGCCGACGCAGCTGCGGTGCTCTCATGACGGCGGCGGTGCCGACGGTGTCGGATGCCGACGCGGCCGTGATCCTCGCCCGGTGCGAGGAACTCGCCCGGCACTCGTCCCTCACCGACGGGATCGAGCGGACCTACCTCTCCGCGGAGCACGCCGCCGTCAACTACCGCGTCGCCGGCTGGATGGCCGCTGCCGGACTCACGACCTGGCAGGATGCCGCGGGCAACCAGTGCGCACGGCTCTCCGGCCGCACCCGCGGGCTTCCGGCCCTGATGCTCGGCTCCCACCTCGACACCGTGCGCGCGGCGGGCCGCTACGACGGCATCCTCGGCGTGCTCGTGGCCATCACGGTCGCCGGGCGGATCGCCGCCTCCGGCCGCCCGCTGCCGTTCGCCCTCGAGATCGCCGCATTCGGCGACGAGGAGGGCACCCGCTTCGGCACGACCCTGCTCGGCAGCCGGGCCGTCGCCGGCACCTGGCTCGAGTCCTGGTGGGACCTGCGCGACGCGAGCGGCACGAGCCTCCGCGAGGCATTCGCCGCCTTCGGGCTCGACCCCGCCAAGGTCGGCGACGCCGCCCGCGCCCCACAGGAACTCGTCGGCTACCTCGAGGCCCACATCGAGCAGGGGCCCGTGCTCGAGGAGGAGAACCGCGCCCTCGGCGTCGTGACCGGGATCGCAGGGGCCCGTCGTTTCCTGTTGACGGTCACCGGGTCCGCCGGGCACTCCGGGACCCCGTGGCCCCGCCGCCGCGACGCCCTCGCCGGGGCCGCGGAGTGCATCACCACGATCGAACGCATCGCCCGCGCCGAGGGTCTCACCGCCACCGTCGGCCACCTGAGGGTGTTTCCGGACGCCGTCAACGTCATCCCAGGGAAGGTCGAGTTCAGCCTCGACCTGCGTGCGCCGGACGACGCCGACCGCGACAGGGGCTGGACCCTGATCGAGGACACCCTCACCGACGTCTGCGCCACGCGCGCCCTGCACCTCGACAGCAACCAGGTTCACGAGGCGGCTGCCGTGGCCTGCTCGCCGCGGTTGCGTGCGGCGATTGCGGCGGGCATCCGCTCGACCGAAGCTGGCGCGGAGGCCCCGGCCGAGCCGGCCCCGCGCGAGCTGCCCTCGATCGCCGGTCACGACGCGATGGCGATCGCCGCGATCACCGACGTCGGCATGCTCTTCGTGCGCTGTGCCGGCGGCATCAGTCACCACCCGGACGAGTCGGTCACCGCGGCCGACGTCGCCCTCGCCGTTGACGCCCTCGAGGCCGCCGTCCGAGCCCTCGCCGCAGACTACCCGGCCCGGTAGTCACCTCGCCGCGGTCACGCCTCTGGCACGCCGGGGAGCGTGTCGACGTCGGCGCCCGTCGTGAGGTCGCCGCACTCGACCGGGAGCACGCCGTGGGCGAGCAGAAAGGGCCGCGCCCCGGTGTCGCCGGTGAGCTGCGCCCGCAGCGGTTCCCAGTGCGCGCGCCCGATCAGCACCGGATGCCCCGGCCGGCCGCCGAAAACGGCCTGCCTCAGGCTATCCGGGGTCACGCCCGCGTCAGCGTCGAGCACCCGCGCGACCGTTGCGGCGTCGAGGTCGGGGACGTCCACGGGAACGACCGCAACGGCGCCCACGGCTCCGGCGAGACCGAGGACCGTGTCGATCCCCGCGTGCAGTGAGGCCGACAGCCCTTCGGCCCAGTCGGCGGCATGAACGACGAGCGTCGCGCGGTCGGGGCCGGCAACCGCAGGGGCCGCCGCGTCGATCAGACCCGCCTCGGTGAGCAGCGCGGCGGCCGCGGCACCCTCGGCTCCGAGCACGACGACGACGGGGGAGCAACCCGCCGAGCGGAGCACGCGGACGGTCCGTACGAGCCACGGCACACCGTCGGCCCCGCGCACGAGCGCCTTCGGTTGCCCGAACCGGGAACCGGCCCCCGCTGCCAGCACAAGCCCCGCGACCGGGGCTTTCCCGGCATCCGCCCGGTCGCGCGCTGCGTCTGCATTCACCATGCCCGCCATCGTATGCGCTCTCGCCACGGGCACTCTAGGCTGGACCAGGACGAGGGGAACTGCCATGAAGAGGATGTCGACACCTGAGCTTCGCGAGGCGCTCCTGACCTGCCTGGCCGTACCCCGCTGGGTCGACGAGGTCGCGTCGCAGTCACCGTTCGATTCGGCAGCCGCCCTGCTCGCCGCCGCCCGCACGGCCGCGACACCGCTGAGCCGAAGCGAGATCGACGAAGCGCTGTCCGCGCACCCGCGGATCGGCGAGACCCCGCGGGGAGACTCGCAGGCCGCGCGGTTCTCCCGCAGCGAGCAGTCATCCGCCGACGCCGCAGACTCCACCCTCGCCGCGGCCATCGCCGAGGGCAACCGGGCGTACGAGGAGCGGTTCGGCCGGGTCTTCCTGATCCGCGCATCCGGCCGGTCGCGCACCGAGATCCTCGCCGAACTGCACCGGCGCCTCGCGCTCGACGACGCCGCCGAGTTGAAGATCGTCGGCACCGAACTGCGCGACATCGCCCTGCTCCGGCTGGCCACGCTCGCCGGAACCGTCGCAGAACGCCTCGCCGCCGAGCGGGCCGCCCGGAACGGCGCCGCCGACTCGCCGGACTCCGAGGATCTCGTCGCGAGCGTGGTCGCCGACGTCGTCGCCGCGACGGCGGCCGCCGGCACCACGACCGCTCCGGCGACCCCTTCCGCCGCCGCGACCGCCGCCGCGACCGCGACTCCCCGAAGCCGCATCACGACCCACGTCCTCGACGCCGTGTCCGGCCGGCCCGCAGCCGGGGTTCCCGTCGAGCTCGAGCGGAAGCTCGAGACCGGCTGGCACGTGCTCGCGAACGCCGGCACGGATGCCGACGGCCGGGTCTCCATGCTCGGTCCCGTCGATCTCCCCGCCGGTCGGTACCGCCTCACCTTCGACACCGGGCGCTACTTCGCCGGAACCGGCCAGCCGACCCTGTACCCGGAAGTCTCGGTGACCATCGACCTGACCGACCCGGCCGAGCACTATCACGTGCCGCTGTTGCTCAGCCCCTTCGCGTACTCGACGTACCGCGGCAGCTGACCCGAGCGGCTGACCGAGGCGTCTGCCCGCCCCTGACCGGCCAAAGTCATCCGGGACGACCGCCGGATGAGAGACTGGCGGGGTCGGTGTCCTCACTCGTTCGCACGTGCGGTGATGCGTGCCGAAGTTCGGCCCGACCAGTGTTTCAGGAGGTGCTCGTGTCCAGGATCCGGGAACGACTGCCGGTCTCACCGGCCAACACCCTCATCGCATGCGCCATACTGATCGGTGCCGTCATCGCTGCGCTTCAGGGCAACGTGGCCGGCGCGTTCGCCCTCCTCGGGGCCGCGGTGTTCTGGGTCGGCGTCGCCCGCTATGCCCGCCGGGCCACCGCACGGGACAGGGACCGGATCGGCACCTTCGAATACCGCGACGCTCGTGACCGGGCACTCGGGAGCCGGGCATTCGCAGGTGTCGGAGTGGTGGCGCTGGCCTGGTCCGGACTCGACGTGATCGGGATGGTCGCGACCGGCCACAACGACGGGACGGCGACCATTCGTTTCCTCGTGCTCATTGCCGCGTTCTCGATCGCGCTCGCGAATGCCCTCGAGAAGGAGCACCCCGAGCCCTGATCGGCGCCGGGAGCTCGGTGCCGCGGGGCGGGGCCGCGCTACTCGGGGGCGAGCACGCGGCGTCCACGCACGAACACTCCCGTGATCGCGGGCTGGCGGAGCGCGAGCAGCAGGGCGAAGAGGGTCTGGTCCGTGGCCATCCGCTCGTCGTCTGCCCGGATGCCACGGTTCAGGACGGTCGCAAGCGGCTCCCAGCGGTCCGGTTCGATGAGCAGGAAGTCGGCGTCCTTGCCCACGTCGAAGTTGCCGAACCTGGCCTCCATGTCGAGGGCGCGGGCGCCGGCAAGGGTGCCGGTGAAGAGCAGCGCGGCGGGGTCGAGCGAGAGACCGGCGTCGCCCGGCTCCGACAGGTGTACCTTGAAGCAGTCGTTGAGCACCCGCGAGACCAGCCACTCGTCGCCGGCGCCGATGTCCGAGCCGATCGCGACGTTCACGCCGAACGAGGTCGTACGCAGCCACGGCATCGTCCCGGAACCGAGGAACTGCTGCGAGGTCGGGCAGTGCGCCACCGAGGTGCCGGTCTCGGCGAGCCTGGCGAGCTCGGCATCCTCGCAGTGCACGGCATGGGCGAGGATGCTGCGCCGACCGAGCAGGCTCGACCCGCCCCGCTTCGACCCCGGCAGGAACAGCCCGTCGTAGGTGTCGAGGTAGGTGTCGACCCCGTACACCGCCTTCACGGCGTCGATCTCGCCGGTGCCGGGCCGGTTGTTCTCGTTGAGGTGCGAGTGGAAGTACACGCCGCGCTCGCGCGCGTCGTCGTAGAGTTCGCCGAGGCCGGCGAGGGTCTTCGGGGTCACCGAGAGGCTGAACCGGGGCACGACCGCGACCTGCAGCAGCGCCGTCGCGGGGTCGCCGGTGTCGACGGCGTGCCAGCGATCGATCTCGGCCCCGATCAGGTCGAGGGCCTCGGCCTCGCCGGTCAGGAGCGCGCCGGCAGGGCCCGACCCGACGGTCTGCACCCCGCGGCCGCTGACCAGGCGGAGCCCGGCGGCCTGGCTCTCGGCGAAAAGTGCATCCTGGGCGTGCGGGAACGCCGACCCGAAGACGAGGGCGCTCGTGGTGCCGGCCGCGACCCGTCGCCGGGTGAAGTCGCGGGCGATGCGCGCCGCGAACTCGGGGTCGCGCAGCCGGGTCTCGGCGGGGAACACGCAGTTGTCGAGCCACTCGAGCAGCTGGCCGCCGCCGTAGGCGTCGGTCGAGTAGGTCTGCGGGTAGTGCAGGTGGGTGTCGACGAAGCCGGGCAGGATGAACCCGCCGCGGTTGTCCGTCACCGGGTGGTCGCGGAACGCGGCCGGAAGAGCGGCGAATGGCCCGACCCAGGCGATTCTGCCGTCCGCACCGGTGACGAGGGCGCCGTCGGGCAGGGAGACGAGGTGCTCCCGGGCGTCGGCGACCACCGGGGATCCCGCGATGTGGAAGACGTGACCGCGATAGACGTGGGCGGTCGGCGCGGGAACGGCCGACGGATCGGGGGAGGCCGCAGACGCCGGCGCGGGGGTGCTCATCACAGCCATCGTACGGGCGGACCCGCAACGAAAATGACCACCTAGACGAGCCCCGTGTACGAGTCCCAGGCGGATCCTGCGTCCGCGGCGTCGTCGTGCAGCACGGTCGCCTGGATCAGCCCGTACGGGCGGTCGGCCGCGTGGTACACCTCGTTGTCGTTGGCCACGCCGAAGGGGGAGAGGTCGTAGAGGAAGTGGTGCTTGTTCGGGGCGGACAGGCGCACCTCGGCGACCACGGGAAAGGCCTCGAGCACGGCCCGGCCCATCTCGTAGAGGGTCTGCTGCAGGGCCAGGGAGTGCACGGTCGCGAACTGGGTGACGAGCACCTGCTTGATGCCGTCGTAGGTGGCCTCCCAGTCGACATCCGTCGTCGAAAAACGCCAGCCGGCCGTGAGCGAGGTCGCCATCACCCGGTCGGAGGTCGGCTGCAGGAGCGTGTACGGATCCTGCATGAAGCCGGCGAACTCGGAGCCCGTCGACTTGAGGATCACGAGGTCCTTGAGCCCGCCGACCACCCAGGTGCGCCGGTCAGCGCCCCTGCCCTCGACCGTGATCGCCGCCGTGCGCACCTCCTGGCCGCGCCGCACCCAGGTGTGGTCGTGCTCACTGCCGTCGATGAGAACCCGTTGCCAGGCGAACTCCTCGATCTCGACCCTGGCGGTGTGCACGGGCTCGACCGTGTCGACGAAGTGGGCGGCGAGGTCGAGGCCGTAGTTCTCGATCGAGAGCAGCCCCTTCTCTTTCGCGAAGGAGTATGCGGTCTGCTTCTGGGTGTCGGTCGGCAGCACGTTCAGCTGGTCGCCCGCGAGGTGCGCACTGGCGAAGTCGCCGCGGAGCGCGGTCGAGACGCTGATGTCGTGGATCTCGTGCCGGGGGGAGTCGCGGTAGATGCGCACAACCCGGTTTTCCGCTTTTCCGTACCGGTTGGGTCCGAGGATGATCGACATCGGGTGGTGCTCCTTCTGGTGGGTGGGGAAGGGTGGGGATTCAGAGCGTGGGGGCCGGGCGCGTGGGGGCCGGGCGCGTGGGGGCCGGGCGCGTGGGCGCCGGGCGGCGGAGCAGGGCGCCCCGGGGAGGGTGTTCCGGGCGGGCGGATGCCGCGGGCGACGTGATCCCGTTACCCGCCCCGGTGTCGTGCACGAGCGCGCCGGCGAGCCAGGTGCCGTGCACCCGTCCCCTGAGCGTCGCGCCGTCGAACGCGCTCACCGGGTTCTTGTGCTGCAGGGCGCCGACGTCGACCGTGAACGACTCCTCCGGCGCGAAGGAGACGAGGTCGGCATCCGCCCCCGGCCGGATGATCCCCTTGCCGGTGAGCCCCGCGAAGCGCGCCGTCGCGGTCGACATCCAGCCGATCACCCGGTCGAGGCCGATCCCGGCCGCGCCGGCGGCCGTCCAGACCGCGGGCAGGCTCAGCTCGAGGCCGGAGATCCCGCCCCAGGCGAGGCCGAAGTCGCCACCGTGGCCGAGCTTGAGCTCCCGGGTCGCTGGCGAGTGGTCGGAGGCGACGAGGTCGATCGTGCCGTCGAGCAGGCCGGCCCAGAGCAGCTCGCGGTTGGCGGCGTCCCGGATCGGCGGGCAGCACTTGAAGGCCGTCGCTCCGTCCGGGATCTGTTCCGCGGCGAAGGACAGGTAGTGCGGGCAGGTCTCGACCGTGATCGGCAGTCCCTCTGCCCGTGCCGCCCGCAGCCGCGGCAGCGCGGCGCCCGCCGAAAGGTGCAGGATGTGCGCGCTCACGCCCGTGCGGCGGACCGCGTCGATCACGCGGTCGATCGCGCTCGCTTCGGCCTGCGGCGGGCGGCTCGCGAGGAAGCCGGCGTAGGAGCGCCCGGTGGCCGGCGGGGCCGCGTCGAGTTCGGCGGGGTCTTCGGCGTGCACGAGCAGCAGGCCGCCGAATGCGGAGATCTCGGCGGCGGCCGCGAGGAGTTCCGCGGAGGAGAGCGCGGGGAACTCCTCGACGCCGGAGGGGGAGAGGAAGGCCTTGAACCCGAATACACCGGCTGAGTGCAGCTCGCGCAGGGTGCCGAGGTTGCCGGGGACCGCCCCGCCCCAGAAGCCGACGTTGACGCTCGCCTGCGGGCCGGCGGCCGCACGCTTGAGGTCGAGGCCGCTGACCGTCGTCGTCGGCGGGATGCTGTTGAGCGGCATGTCGATCACCGTCGTGACCCCGCCGGCCGCGGCGGCGCGGGTGGCGCTCGCGAAGCCCTCCCAGTCCGTGCGACCTGGCTCGTTGACGTGCACGTGGGTGTCGACGAGACCGGGCAGAAGCACGCGCCCGCTCGGCAGGCGGATGTCCGTGGCCGCCCCGTCGGACAGGCCGGAGTCAGCGATCGGCCGGGTCTCGACAGGTTCGTCGATCGGCAGGATCGCGGTGACGATCCCGCCCGTGATCGTCACCGCCCCGCGCACGAAGCCGGCAGGCGTGAGCACGGCGTCCGCCCGGATCACCCGGTCGACTCGTTCGCGCATCTGTCCTCCTGCCTGCTGGAATCTCAGGCCGTGACGCTGGCCAGATGGTCTAGCAAACACCCTGGTGAGGACCGCGGGGTGCCAATCGGGACTCTTGAAACGCGATCGTCACACGCCGGACGGTTGTCCGTAATACGGGCCCCGCCGCGCCTCCCTGGCAGGGTTCTGCGGGACCGGTTTCGCGGGCCGGACCGGCCTCCGGTCCCGGCTAGGCCGGGTTCGCCGCGAGGAAGGCGTCGATCTCGGAGAGGTACCCCTGTCGGTCGGCGTCGGACAACCAGCTCGCCTCGAAGGAGTTCCGGGCCAGCTGGACGAGCTCGTCCCTGCCGATGCCGGCCTGCCGGGCGAATGCCGTATAGGTGTCGGCGACATAAGCCCCGAAGTACGCGGGGTCGTCGGAGTTGAGGGTGACGAGCACGCCGAGGCCGAGCAGCTCGACGATCTCCCTCGCCTTCATGTCCGAGGTCACGAAACTGTTCGAGACCGGGCAGCAGGTCAGGCCGATCCGGCGTTCCCGGACGAGGGCGACGAGCGCCGGGTCCTCGAGGATGTTCGTGCCGTGGTCGATCCGGTCGACCCTGACCTCGCCGAGCACCTGGCGGATGTTCTCGATGCTGCCGACCTGGTCGATGTCGCAGTGCATCGTGAGCCTGAGGCCGGCCTCACGGGCGAGCCGGAAGACCTCGGCGAACTTCGCCGGGGGATTGCCGCGCTCGTCGGAGTCGAGCCCGACGCCGACGATCAGGTCGCGGTAGGGCAGGGCGGCCAGCAGGGTCTCGTGGGCGCTCTCGGCGGATGCGTCACGCAGGAAACAGAGGATCAGCTCGGCGGAGAGACCGTAACCGGCCGCATCCGCTGCAGCACGGTGCAGTCCGGTGATCACGGTCTCGAAGGGCACGCCGCGCGTCGTGTGCGCCTGCGGGTCGAAGAAGGCCTCGACGTGGCGGACCCCGTCTGCGGAGGCGCGACGGAAGTACGCGGTGGCGAGGTCGTAGAAGTCCTGCTCGGTGATCAGCACGTTCATCGCGGGGTAGTACACCGCGAGGAAGCTTGCGAGGGAGTCGAAGGCATAGCTCGCGCGCACCTCCTCGACCGTCGACTGGCCGATATCGACACCGTTGCGCGTGGCGAGGGCGAGTTTGAGGTCGGGTTCGAGGGTGCCTTCGAGGTGCACATGCAGCTCTGCTTTGGGCAATCCGGACACAAACGCGGCAGTAGGCTCAGTAACGGACGGCATCGGGGCTCCTTTTCGGGCGGACGCCGTGACCGTATCACGCGGCAGATGCACTTTTCCTCCCGCGACGGGTACCCAGCATGCTGCAACACGACGGAAACACTGTCGAGGTCGCAGCGTCATCTGCGGGGCCTAAATTCAGGGAACCCGCACGTGTGCCGCACAGCATTACACAGCAGCCGTCTTCCCTGACGGCACCCCCCCAACGGCACCCCACGAGCATCATCGAGAGGAACAGCTTCATGACCCGGACCCAAGGTTTAACAGCACACCGTTCACCGGCAGGGCGTCCCGCCCGTCGCATCCTGCAGGGAATCGCCGCTGCGGCAGCCGTGACCATCGCGCTCACCTCCTGCGCGACGAGTTCCACGCCGGCAGCCTCGGCTTCCGGTGCGCCCGCGTCCTTCGGCACCGCGAGCATCCAGCTGTCCTGGATCAAGAACACCGAGTTCATGGGTGAGTTCCTCGCCGACTCCAACGGCGACTTCACCAAGGCCGGCTTCGATTCCGTCGACCTCATCGCCGGCCCGGCATCCGCTGAAGCCGGCGTCATCTCCGGCACGGTCGACCTCGGCATCGGCAACGCGATCTCCACCGGAACCGTCATCGCGAACGAAGGCGCCCCGATCAAGATCATCGGCGCCACGTACCAGAAGAACCCGTTCTCGATCCTCTCGCTCGCCAAGGTGGGCAACATCAAGACCCTCGCCGACCTCAAGGGCAAGAAGATCGGCGTGCAGGCGAGCAACCAGAGCCTCTGGGACGCGTTCCTCAAGGTCAACAACATCGACCCGACCTCGCTGACCACCGTCCCCGTCGAGTACGACCCGACCCCGCTCTTCAACGGCGAGGTCGACGGCTGGTTCTCCTACCTCACCAACGAGGGCATCGACGCAGACCTCAAGGGCCTCGGCCCGGTCAACCTGCCGCTCGCCGACAACGGGCTCCCGTTCGTAGCGGAGACCTTCACGGCCTCCGACAAGGAGATCTCGGGTGACCGCGCGAAACTCAAGGGCCTCCTGATCGCCGAGATCAAGGGCTGGGCCGCCGCCATCAAGGACCCGGCCGCCTCCGCCAAGCTCACGATCGACAAGTATGGGGCAGACCTCGGCCTCACGATCGAGAAGGAGACGAAGCAGGCCACGATCCAGTCGACCGACCTCATCGTCAGCGACGACACCGTCAAGAACGGCCTCTTCACCATCAGCGATAAGCTGCAGCAGGAGAGCATCAAGACGCTCGCTGCCGCCGGTGTCACCATCACGGCCGACAAGCTCTTCGACATGAGCCTGCTGTCCGAGGTCTACGCGGAGAACCCCGACCTGGTCAACTACGCCAAGTAGGCGGTTCCTCTTCAAGCACGACAGCACCACCAGCAGTACGCAGGCACACCGAAACGAGGCCGCCCCGAAAGCGGCCGACGACGCCCAGTAAAGGAACGCACCCTGTGAGTACGACCGATGCCGGTGTCCAGAGCAACGCTCTGGGCACCGGCCTCCACATTTCCGGGCTCCACAAGGTCTTCACCGTGGGCCGGAAGGAAGTCTCCGCGCTCGAGGACGCGACCCTGCACACCGACAAGGGCAGTTTCCTGTCGCTGCTCGGCCCGTCCGGCTGCGGGAAGTCCACGATCCTGCGCATCCTCGCCGGCCTCGAGGAGCCCACGAGCGGCACCGCTAAGGTCGACGGCAAGACGCCCGCCGAGCTGCGCAGCGGCCACGAACTCGGCATCGCCTTCCAGGACGCCGCGCTGCTGCCCTGGCGCAGCGTGCGCGGCAACATCAAGCTTCCCTTCGAGGTCGCACGGATGCCCGTCGACGAGGACTACGTCTCCGAACTGATCAACCTGGTCGGCCTCAAGGCCTTCGAACACGCCAAACCCGCGCAGCTCTCCGGCGGAATGCGGCAGCGGGTGTCCATCGCCCGGTCGCTCGTGCTGAAGCCCTCCGTTCTGCTGCTCGACGAACCCTTCGGCGCCCTCGACGACATGACCCGCCAACGCCTCAACATCGAACTCCTCAGGATCTGGACCGAGAAGCCCGCGACCACGATGATGGTCACGCACGGCATCTCGGAGGCCATCTTCCTCTCGGACCAGGTCGCGGTGATGAGCCCCCGACCCGGCCGCATCAAGGAGGTCATCGACATCGACCTGCCCCGTCCGCGGCATCCGGACATGATGCGCTCCCACGAATTCCACGCCCTGCACGACCGCGCCTCCGAACTGCTCTTCAGCCCCGACGCCCTCTCCGTGGCGGAGACGGACTGATGCGCGGTCTCGCCTCGTTCCGCACGCTCCCGGCCTGGGCGACCGGGCTGATCGGCGTCGTCGTCGTCATCGTCCTGTGGTGGCTCGGCGCCGCCACGATTTTCCGCGGCATCGGCACCGTACCCGGCGGGGCGATCCCGACACCGGGCGCCGTCGTCGCCCAGCTCGTCTCGGACGGGTGGGCGTTCTACCTGTCCCACGTGTCGATCACCGTGGGTGAGGCGATCGTCGGCTTCCTCTGGGGCAATGCGGCCGCGCTCGTCCTCGCCGGCCTCGTGCTCGTCGTTCCCCGGATCGAGAAGGTCGCGCTGCAGATCGCGGTCATCACGTACTGCATCCCGATCGTCGCGATCGGCCCGATCGCCTACATCGTGATCGGCGCCCCGCGCGGCGGTGAGCTTTCCGGCACCGCGATCTTCCTCGCGGCCATGTCCGTGTTCTTCACGACCGTCGTCGGTTCCCTCGTCGGTCTCAAGGCCGCGA
This sequence comes from Cryobacterium sp. MDB2-A-1, assembly GCF_004402675.1. Classification (NCBI taxonomy): domain Bacteria; kingdom Bacillati; phylum Actinomycetota; class Actinomycetes; order Micrococcales; family Microbacteriaceae; genus Cryobacterium; species Cryobacterium sp. MDB2-A-1. Next base: position 132,097 of record NZ_SOFK01000032.1, read on the forward strand.
CCCCCGCGAGTCTCGACCTCGTCACCGTCTACGGCGGCGGACGGTTCATGCAGCTCCGCAAGGTGCGGCTGATGGCCGGGCTGCCGAGCGTGCTCTCCGCCCTGCAGATCGCGGCCCCCGCCGCGCTGCTCGGCGCGATCCTCGGCGAATACCTCGGCGGCGTCGACCGTGGCCTCGGCATCGCGATGCTCGCGGCCGGGTCCGCGGCGAACGTCGACAGGGTCTGGGGGCTCGCGCTCGTCGCCGGTCTCCTCGCCGGTCTCGGCTACAGCCTCTTCGGACTGATCAGCAAGCTCGCGACACCCTGGCTGACTGGACGGAGCTCCTGATGGCCCTCGAGACCATGTCGGCGGCCCGCCCGCCGAGCGCAGCGAAGGTCGCCCGCGGCCTCGGCGCCGTCATCGGGCGCGCCGCGCTCACCGGCCTGATCACCCTCGTCATCGTCCTCGTCGCCTGGCAGGGCCTGATCCTGCTTCTCGGGGTGTCCCCGTTCATCGCCAAGGGACCCCTTGACGTCTGGAACTGGCTGTTCACCGTTCCGAACGCCGCCGTCAACCGCACGACGATCCTGACCAACCTCACCGTCACCCTCGGGGATGCCTTCCTCGGCTTCGTCGCTGGCCTCGTCGTCGCCCTCGTGCTTGCGATCGCGTTCACGCTCTCCCGCGGTATCGAGAGCGCGCTGATGCCGATCGCGCTGCTGTTGCGCTCGGTGCCTCTCGTCGCCCTCGTGCCGGTGATCAGCCTGATCACCGGGCGCGGACCGAGCCTCGTCGTCGTGATGGGCGCGATCGTGGTGCTGTTCCCCGCGCTCGTGAACATCGCGTTCGGGCTGCGGTCGTCGTCGCCGCAGATCAACGACGTCATCGCGGTCTACGGCGGCAACGCCTTCACGGCGCTCCGCAAGGTCGCGCTGCCGAGCTCGCTGCCGTCGTTCTTCGCGGCCGTCAAGATCTCGATCCCCGGCGCGATCACCGGCGCGCTCCTCGCCGAATGGCTCTCGACCGGACAGGGCCTCGGCCACGGCATCGTGATCGCCGTCGCCCAGGTGAAGAACTACGAGGTGTGGGCATCCGTCGTGGCGATCACGCTTGTGTCGATCGTGCTGTACGGCGTCGCGCAGCTCGTGGAGAACCTCGTGCTGCGCCGGATGGGCATGGAGAGCAGCACCGGGGCCTAGCCTCGCGCTCGGCGGTTGCGACAGCCGTAGTGGGCGCATCGGCGCGGGACTACTGTTCCTGGCATGGAGACGTCACAGAACCGTAAGCCGATGGGCAGTCTCAAGACTCCGACCCCGGTGCTCAAAGCACTGGCCGCCCAGCTCGGGCATCCGAGCGGGTGGCGAGGGCGGCTGGTGGGGCGGATGCTCAACCGACGCAACCGGGGAATCATCCGCGCCGCCGTGGACGCACTCGAGGCCACGCCGGATGCCCGGCTCGCCGATGTCGGTTTCGGCGGCGGTGTCGGGATCGAGCTGCTGCTCGACACGGTCGGACCGGACGGGCACGTCGCCGGAGTCGACCAGTCGGAAACGATGGTCGATGCCGCGCATCGGAGGTTCCGCGACGACCTCACCGCCGGTCGGCTGTCGCTGTTCGAGGCGTCGATGGAGTACCTCCCGCTCGCGGATGCGAGCCTCGACGGGGTGATCACCCTCAACACGTTCTACTTCCTGCCTGACCTCGGCCGGGCGGCGGCCGAGTTCGCGCGCGTGCTCCGGCCCGGCGGCCGTCTCGTGGTGGGCGTTTTCGACCCGGCCGCGATGCAGCGGATGCCCGTGGTCGAGCACGGCTTCCGGGTGCGTCCCACCGAGGAGATCACCTCCGCCCTCGAGGCCGCGGGCCTCGTGCAGACCCGGCATCTCCGTGTCGGACACGGCCCGGACGCGTACCACCTGCTGCTCGCATCGCCTGCCCCCGCCCGCGCGTAGCGAGGGGTACCTTTCCGGTCGAGGGGTACCCGTGCACCGGGCGCTCTCGACCGGAAAGGTGACTCTCAGGGGTGCATCAGACGCCAGATGCGGTCTCGGGACATCGGCAGCTCGTACGGGCGGATGCCGATCGCGTCACGGACCGCGTTCGCGAGCGCAGGAGCGACCGGGTTGTACGGCGACTCGCTCATCGACTTGGCGCCATAGGGGCCGAGGTCGTCACTCGTCTCCGCGAAGTACACCTCGGTGACGGGCAGGTCCGCGAGCAGGGGCACGTGGTAGTTGCGCATCACGCTCGTCGTCACGGTGCCCGCGCCGTCGAGCTGGACCTCTTCGTAGAGCGCCGTGCCGATCGCCTGGGCCACACCGCCCTCGATCTGGCCGCGGCACTGCGCCGGGTTCATCACGACGCCGGCATCCGCGGACTGGATCGACTGCAGGATCCGCACCTCGCCGGTGAGGGTGCTCACGGCGACCCGGAAGGCCTGCACGTTGAAGGCGACCGAACGCACGGCGCCCTCCTCGGAGCTCGTGCCGCGGAGAACGGTGCCGGCCGCCGCGCGCGCGGCGAGGTCGGTGAGGGAAACGACGGTGCTGCCGCAGCGGAGGCCGTCGGGCTCGAGGAGCCAAGCGTCGGCGGGGGCGCCGGGGTGGGCATCCGTCGCCGCCTGCCGGAGCACGGCCGCGAGTGCGGTCGCCGCACCCAGCACGGCCTTGCCGGCGACGACGATGCCGGCCGAGCCGAACGCGCCGGTGTCGTAGCCGATCGTGTCGGTGTCGGACTGCAGGATGTCGATCCGGTCGGGGCTCGTGCCGAGCGCGGTCGCGGCGAGCTGGGTGTGCACGGTCGTGGTGCCGTTGCCGAACTCGGCGGTCCCGACGCGCACGGCGTAGCGGCCGTCGCTACCCAGAGTGACGGATGCCTGGGCGAAGTGTCCGCGCGGCGGGATCGTCGCGATCATCGCGGTCGCCATGCCCTCGCCGACCCGCCACTCGGGTCCGTCGGGTACGGGCGTGTCATTGCCGCGGGCGAGGGCGGCCTCGGCGAGGTCGAGGCACTGGTCGAGCCCATAGCTGCCGAAGATCAGGTCCTCGCCCTCGACGTGGGTGACGACGAGCGGGTCGCCCGGACGCACCGAGTTGAGCCGGCGCAGGTCGAAGGGGCTCATGCCGAGGTCGCGGGCGAGGTCGTCGAGCGCCGATTCGACACCGAAGATGACCTGGCCGAGACCGTAACCGCGGAAGGCGCCGGACGGGAGGTTGTTCGTGTAGACGCTGCGGGCATCCACCCGCTTGTTGGGCACGGAGTACAGGCTCACCGACTCGGAGCTGCCGTGGTACATGACGCCGGGCCCGTGGTTGCCATAGGCGCCGGTGTCGCTCAGCAGGTCGAGGGCGAGCGCGGTGAGGCGACCGTCGTCGGTCGCGCCGAGAGTGACGCCGACCCGCATCGGATGCCGGGTGGGCGCGACCCGGAACTCGTCGGCGCGGCTGAACTCGTACTGCACCGGGCGCCCGGTCGCGAGAACCGCGAGGGTGACGAGGTCCTCGGTGAGGATCTCCTGTTTGCCGCCGAACCCGCCGCCGACGCGGGCGGTGAAGACGCGGACCGCGGCCGGGTCGAGGTCGAAGACGCGGCAGATCTCGCGCTGCACGAGAAACGGCACCTGGGAGCTCGTCCGCAGCACGAGCCGCTGCTCGGGGGTGCCGGCGTGTTCGAGCCAGCCGATCGTGCCGTGGGTCTCGAGGTGGGTGTGGGCGACCCGCTGGGTCTGCCAGGTGCCCGTGACCAGGTGGGTCGCCTCGCCGAGGCCGGCCTCAAGGTCGCCGTACTCGCCGTGCAGCTCGGCCACGAGGTTGCGGGAGGGATCGGCGACGCGGCTCGCCGCGGCATCCTTTTCGCCGTGCACGAGGGGAGCGCCGGGCTCGGCGGCGCGGGCCGGGTCGAAGACGGCGGGGAGCAGGTCGTACTCGACGTCGATCAGGCGACAGGCGGCCTCGGCGATCGCGACGGTGTCCGCGACGACGGCCGCGACCCGCTGGCCGCGGAACCGGAGCACCCGGTCGAAGACGAGGGTGTCGTCGGGGTCGTCGTTGCGGTCCTCGTGCCGGGCCGTCGAGAACAGGGTCGCGGGAGAGTCGGAGTGGGTGAGCACGGCACGCACTCCGGGCAGGTCGGCGGCTCGCCCGGTGTCGATCGAACGGATGCTGGCATGCGCGTGCGGACTCTGCAGCACGCTCACGTGCAGCAGGCCGGGCACCGCGACGTCGAGCGTGTACGGTTCGAGTCCGCTCACGACCCGCTCGCTCGCCGGGGCGTGCGTGGAGGCGCCGACGTAGCCGCGGGCCGGCGTGGGCGTCGCGCGGGCGCCGGTGCGGACTACGGGACCGAGGCCGTCGGGCGGAAGGGTGCACGGGGCCGAACCGTCGGCCGGGGTGTGCCGCCCGCGGACGGCGTCATCGATCGCCCGGTAGCCCGTGCACCGGCAGATGTTGCCCTTGAGCAGGCGCGGCAGGTCCTCGAGGTCGTGCTCGGTGAGCGTGGACGCGGTCACGACCATGCCCGGGGTGCAGAAGCCGCACTGGAAGCCGGCGTGGTCGACGAAGCGCTGCTGCACGGGCGCGAGGTCACCCGGCGTGCCGAGGCCGGCGGCGGTCGTGATCGCGGCGCCCTCGGCGCGGAAAGCCGGGTAGATGCAGGAGTGCACCGGGGTGCCGTCGACGAGCACCGAACAGGCGCCGCAGTCGCCGGTGTCGCAGCCCTTCTTCACCTCGAAGTGCTCGAGTTCGCGCAGGAAGGTGCGCAGGCACTGCCCGGGCGCTGCCGCGGCGTCGACCCACTGGCCGTTGATCTCGAACCTCACGGGCGGGCCTCGCTTCCGGTCGCGGGAGTCTCTGCCGATATCGCAGCTGGAACGGTTTCCGGGCCCTCGAGCTGCTGGCGGATCTCCTCGGCGAGCACGGCGCTGACCGCGGCGCGCCAGTCGGCCGCGCCGTGGGCATCCGTGAACCAGGCGTCGATGCCGTCGACGCCGGCACGGAGCGCGGACGCGGTCGGCAGGGTTGCGTAGCGCAGCTGCACCGGCCGGAGGGTCGCGGCCGTGACGGTGAGGGTGAAACGGCCGTCCCGGTCGAGGCGGCCGATGACGACGGCGCCCGAGCGGCCGATGGGGGAGAGTGCGATCTTGCGGAACGCGGTGCGGGCGCGCAGCGACGCGTCCGGGATGTGGATGGAGCGCAGCACGTCCCCGGTGCGCAACACGGTGGTCATGTCGCCGGTGACGAAGCCGGCGGCGGGAAGGCGCTCGTCGCTCCCGTCGCGGCGCCAGACGAGCACCTCGGCGTCGAGGGCCGCGGCGAGGCTCGTCATCGGGCCGGCGGGGAGGGCGGTAGCGAGGTTGCCGCCGACGGTTGCGACGTTCCAGACCTTGAATGAACCGTAGAGAGCGGTGCAGCATTCGAAGAGCAGCGGATGCGCGGTCCAGCCCGGCCGGGTCGGGAGCGCGGCGAGCTGGGCAACGGTGCACGTCGCGGCGATCTCGAGGCCCTCAGGGGTCACGGTCAGCGCGGGCCAGCCGAACGACTGCAGGTCGACGAGGCCGGTGAGGTGAACCCTGGGATCGGCGAACAGCTCGGAACCGCCCGCGAGGGGAGCGACCGTTTCGCCGAGCAATCCCAGGTCGGCGCGCTCGCGGGCGGGCGTGATCGTCACAACGGTAGTGAGGTCCATTGCTGCTCCAGTCGTCCCGGGCCGAGTATCCAGTCAACCGCATTTCCGGGTCGGTTTCGTCCACGGTACCCTCCCCATCCGGGGGTGCGCCGCCGGGGTCGTGCAGCGCTCGTCAGTGGTCGCGGCCGTGGAGCTGGTCGATGAGGTGGGGAAGCACGTCGTCGAGCACGGCGAGACCGTCGCGCACGCCGCCGGTCGAGCCGGGCAGGTTCACGACCACGGTGCGACCGCGGGCGACGCCGACGTATCCGCGGGAGAGCAGGGCGAGCGGGGTGGATGCCGCGCCCCGGCGACGGAGCTCCTCCGCGAGTCCCGGGATGAGCCGGTCGAGGTGCGGCAGCGTCTGCTCGGGCGTCTCGTCGTGCGGGCTCACGCCGGTGCCGCCGGTCGTGATCACGAGATCGCAGCGCGCGGCGATCGCGGCGCCGAGGGCCTGGCCGACACGGTCGCCGTCCGGCACGACGTGGAGGGCGTCCACGGTCCAGCCCCTGTCGACGAGCCAGGCGTCGATGACCGGCCCGGTGCGGTCAGGATAGATGCCGGCCGCAGCGCGGGTCGACGCGACGATGATCTGCGCGACGCGCGGCGTCGCATCCGTCGGGGTGTTCGTCGTCATGTCCCCAGTGTGCCGCACGGACAGCCGATCGAAGCGGAACGGGCAGCGAATCCGTAGATGAGGGAATATAGTGCTGCTTATGTCGCAAATACGGATTCGCGAGGCCGCCGGGTTCCTCGGCGTGAGCGACGACACCGTGCGTCGCTGGATCGACAACGAGGTGCTGCCGGCCACGACGGATGCCGCCGGCCGCATGGTCGTCGACGGCGTCGACCTCGCCCGCCTCGCTACCGAACACGCCGCCGTGCCGACCGACCCGTCCGGCACGGCGAGCTCGGCCCGCAACCGGTTCGTCGGACTCGTCACGCGCGTCGTGAGCGACCCGGTGATGTCCCAGGTCGAGCTGCAGTGCGGGCCGCACCGCGTCGTCTCCCTGATGAGCACAGAGGCCGTGCGGGAACTCGGCCTCGTGCCCGGGTCCGTCGCGGTCGCCGTCGTGAAGGCCACGACCGTGATCGTCGAAATCCCCCAGGAGCATTCGTGAGCACTCGCCGTCACCCCGCTCGACGTCACCCCGCTCGCCGTTACGTTCTTGCCTCGCTTGCCGTCCTGGCCGTCGCCGCGCTGACGACGGCGTGTGCCGGCCCGGCCGGGGCCGGCGCGTCCGCGTCCGCGTCCGCCGCGGCATCCGCTGCGTCGACGGGTGCCGCGAGCCGTGCGCCGGAGACCCTGACCGTCTTCGCTGCGGCCTCCCTGAAGAAGACCTTCACCGAGCTCGCGACCGAGTTCGAGGCCGCGAACCCCGGCGTGACCGTTGCGCTGAACTTCGCCGGTTCTGCCGACCTCGTCACCCAGATCACCGAGGGCGCCCCCGCCGACGTCTTCGCCTCTGCCGACACGAAGAACATGGCCAAGCTCACCGATGCCGGCCTCGTCGCAGACGCCCCGACGGTGTTCGCGACCAACACCCTCGAGATCGCCGTACCGCCGGGCAACCCGGCCGGCGTCACGAGCTTCGCCGACCTCGCGAACCCCGCCACCAAGGTCGTCATCTGCGCCGCCCAGGTGCCCTGCGGCGCCGCGACCACCACGATCGAGAAGGCGACCGGCGTGACCCTGATGCCCGTCAGCGAAGAGAACGCCGTCACCGACGTGCTCGGCAAGGTCTCCTCCGGTGAAGCGGATGCCGGCCTCGTCTACGTCACGGACATCGCCGGAGCGGGTACGAGCGTCCTCGGCATCCCGTTTCCCGAATCCGGCTCGGCCGTGAACTCGTATCCGATCGGCGTCGTCGCCACGAGCCCGCACCGCGACCTCGGGACCCTGTTCGCGGACTTCGTGACCGGACCGACCGGGCAGAAGGTGCTCGCGGCCGCCGGCTTCGGCACCCCGTGAGCGTCACATGACACGGGCCAGCGGCGGGGCGGCGGTCTCTCTGCGCGGCACGGCGCGGGAGAATGCCGAGGTGCTCGGTGTGCCGCGCTGGATCGTCGCTGTCGCTGCCGTCGGCGCGCTCTTCATCGTGCTGCCGATCGTCGGGATGACCGCCAGGGTCGACTGGGCGAACTTCGGCGCGTTCGTCACCTCGCCGTCCGCGATCGCGGCACTGCTGCTCAGCCTCCGCACGGCCACGGCGAGCACGGCGCTCTGCCTGCTGCTCGGGGTGCCGATGGCGGTCGTGCTCGCCCGGAGTCGGTTCCGCGGCCAGCGCTTCGTGCGGGCGTTCGTGCTGCTGCCGCTCGTGCTGCCTCCCGTCGTCGGCGGCATCGCCTTGCTCTCGACATTCGGCCGCCGCGGGCTGCTCGGCCAGACCTTCGAAGTGCTCGGAATCCAGATCGCGTTCTCGACGACGGCCGTCGTTCTCGCGCAGGCGTTCGTCGCGCTGCCGTTCCTCGTGCTCAGTGTCGAGGCGACGCTGCGGGCCTCTGGCGCGCGATACGAGGCCGTCGCCGCGACCCTCGGCGCCGCCCCGAACACCGTGTTCTGGCGGGTGACCCTACCGCTCGTCGTGCCCGGGCTCGTCTCGGGGGCCGTGCTCGCCTTCGCGCGGGCGCTCGGCGAGTTCGGTGCGACCCTGACCTTCGCGGGCAGCCTCGAGGGTGTCACCCGCACGCTGCCGCTCGAGATCTACCTGCAGCGCGAGACGGATCCGGATGCCGCCGTCGCGCTCGCGCTCGTCCTCGTCGTGGTCGCCGTCGTCGTGATGGTGGCGACCCACCGGCCGCGAGGGCTCTCGTGACCTTCGAGTTCGAGGCGGTCCTCGCACGCCGAAACCTCGATGTCGCGTTCAGCGTGCAGCCGGGGGAGACCGTCGCGCTCCTCGGCTCCAACGGGGCAGGGAAGTCGACCGTCGTGCAGATCAGCGCGGGCCTGCTGCGACCCGATTCCGGCCGCGCGAGCCTCGCCGGCCACGTCCTCTTCGACCTGCCCTCGGCATCCGCTGCACCCGGCGGACGCACCGGCACCGTCTCCCGCGCCGGCACCTGGACTCCGCCGCACTCCCGCGGCACCGTGCTCCTCGCCCAGGAGCCGCTCCTGTTCCCGCACCTGTCCGTGCGCGACAACGTCGCCTTCGGCCCGCGGAGCGCAGGTGCCCCCCGCGCCAGGGCGCGTGAGCTCGCCGAGGAATGGCTCGTCGCCGCGGACGTCGCCGACCTCGCCGACCGCAAGCCCGGCGCCCTCTCGGGCGGCCAGGCGCAGCGGGTCGCCGTCGCGCGCGCCCTCGCCGCCCGGCCGCGCCTCCTGCTGCTCGACGAGCCGATGACCTCCCTCGACGTCGCAGCCGTGCCGGCCCAACGCCAGCTGCTGCACCGGATGCTGTCCGACCGTTCCGTGATCCTGGTCACCCATGATCCGCTCGACGCCCTCGCCCTCGCCGACCGGGTCATCGTGCTCGAGGACGGCCGGATCGTCGAGGCCGGCCCCACCCGCGAGGTCTTCGCGAACCCTCGCGCCGCATTCACCCGCGCCCTGACCTTCGGCCTCACCCCTGGGACGGCCGAATCCCGCGAAGACGGCTTAACCTAGGAGCATGACGCTTTCCGCCCCATCGTTCCGTCGTGCCGCCGCCGTGGCGCTGACCGAGGACGAGGTCGCTCGCATCCGCAACGACTTCCCGATCCTCGAGCAGCGCATCAACGGGCATCCGCTCAACTATCTGGACTCCGGGGCCACCTCGCAGAACCCGATCAGCGTGATGGAAGCCGAGCAGGAGTACTACGAGCAACGCAACGCGGCCGTGCACCGCGGCGCTCACACCCTCGCGTTCGCGGCGACCGAGGTCTTCGAGAGCGCCAGGGAGACCGTGGCCGCCTTCATCGGCGCGCAGCCCGACGAACTCGTCTGGACTTCGAACGCGACCGAGGGAGTCAACCTCGTCGCGTACGCGATCTCCAACGCCTCACTCGGCCTCGGCGGCCCGGATGCCGCCCGGTTCCGCATCGGGGCCGGCGACGAGATCGTCGTGACCGAGATGGAACACCACGCCAACCTGATCCCGTGGCAGCAGCTCGCCCTGCGCACCGGGGCGACCCTGCGCTTCATCCCCGTTATCGACGATGGCACCCTCGACCTCGCGGCCGCGGCAACGATCGTCGGCCCGCGCACCCGCCTGCTCGCGTTCACCCACGCGTCCAACGTCGTCGGCACGATCAATCCCGTGGCCGAGCTCGTCGAGCTCGCCCACCGCTTCGGCGCCCTCGTGCTGCTCGACGCCTGCCAGACCGTTCCGCACCTGCCGGTCGACGTTGCCGCGCTCGACGTGGACTTCGCCGTCTTCTCCGGGCACAAGATGCTCGGCCCGACCGGCATCGGAGCGCTCTTCGGCAAGGCAGAGCTGCTCGCCGGCCTGCCGCCGTTCCTGACCGGCGGTTCGATGATCACGACCGTCGACATGGAGCACGCCGAGTTCCTCGCGCCGCCGCAGCGCTTCGAGGCAGGCACCCAGCGCATCTCGCAGGCGATCGCCCTCGCCGCCGCCGTCGACTACCTGACCGAAACCGGCATGGACCGGATCGCCCTCCGTGAGGCCGAACTCGGCCAGCGCCTCGTGGCCGGGCTCGCCGAGATCCCCGGCGTTCGGGTGCTCGGCCCGGCCGCCGGCATCGACCGCATCGGCCTCGCCGCCTTCGACGTCGCCGGGGTGCACGCTCACGACGTCGGCCAGTTCCTCGACGAGGCCGGCATCGCCGTGCGGGTCGGCCACCACTGCGCCCAGCCGCTGCACCGCCGCCTCGGCATCACGGCGTCCACGCGCGCCAGCACCTACCTCTACACGACGACCGACGAGGTCGACCAGTTCCTGGCCGCCATGCACGAGGTCGCCCCCTTCTTTGGAGTGAAGCCATGAGTTCGAGCGAACTGCAGCAGCTGTACCAGCAGATCATCCTCGACCACGCCAAGTACCGGCACGGCGCGTCGTCCGAGCCGTTCGGCGTGTTCGACGCCGACGGTGCGCCGGGCCTGCGGCTCGCCGAGTCGCACCAGGTGAACACGACCTGCGGCGACGAGATCACCGTTCGCGTCGGCGTCCGCGCCGGCTCTGGTGCCGCAGCGGATGCCGCGGTGACGGATGCCGCCGGCCCTGCTCCCGTGATCGAACAGTTCGTCTGGCGGGGTGACGGCTGCTCGATCTCGATGGCGTCGGCATCCGTGCTCGCGGACACGATGACGGGACTGACCGTCTCCGAGGCGGAGGCACTCGTCACGACCTTCCGCGAGCTGCTCCGCTCGCGCGGCACGATCGAGCCCGACGAAGAGGTGCTCGGCGACGCCGCGGCCTTCGCCGGGGTCTCCAAGTACCCGGCCAGGGTCAAGTGCGCGATGCTGCCCTGGGTAGCGTTCGAGGCCGCCCTGATGCAGGTCGCCGCGGCATCCGCTGCCCCCGCGGCCCCGCTCGCCTAGCCGCGCCCGGCACGATCGGGTCGCCGTATCCCGGCTGATTCTCTCCCGCGAGAGTACGATTTTGGCCCTTAAGACCGAGTCTTAAGGGCCAAAAGTGCGCTCTCGCGGAGTCTCTGGGGCGCGCCGTGCGAGCGGCGCGCGGCGGGAGGGGGCGGGAGGGGCGCGGGTCAGGCGCGGGAGCGCGCGACCAGGCTGAGGACGGCGCTGTCGGCGGCCAGGTTCGGCAGGAGCGCGGCGCCGTCGAGACCGTTGGCCGTGGGAAAGCGGATGTCCGCGGCCGGCCAGACCAGGCGGAGATCGCGCTCGAAGCGGGTCGCGATCTCGGGTGAGCGGAGCACTCCGCCGAGCCCGCCGATCACGGGTGCGTCGACCACCGACTGGCCGACCCGTTCGAGTCCCGTGCGCACCGACAGGGCGAGCTCTGCGGACGCAGCGTCGCAGATCGCAGCGGCGACGGCATCCGTTGCCGCGAGGGCGGTGACCGAGCGCGACCACGCCGCGATCCGGCTCACCCGGGCGGGGTCTGCCTGCAGCTCGAGGTAGAGGGTTTCGAGGTTCGGGAATTCCTTTTGAACGGCATCGCGGAGGGCTGTCACTTGTCCGCGCCCGTCGTAGTCGCGCATGACCGCGTCGAGGGCGGCACGTCCGAGCCAGTAGCCGCTGCCGGCATCCGCGATCAGGTACCCCCAGCCGTCGACCCGGGCGACGGCGCCCACGCCGACCGCCAGAGTGACGACGCCGGTGCCGACGGCGATCACGGCACCGGGGGTGTCGCCGAGGGCGCCCAGGTACGAGGTCACCGAGTCGTGGGCGAGGAAGACGTCCTGAACGCCGAGCCCGTGGGTGAGATGGCGGAGTTCGGCGGCGTCGGCGTCGGACTGCGTGAAACCGGAGATGCCGGCGCTCAGGGTACGAATGCCAAGGTCGTCGGAGAGCCCGCTTTCGGTCGCGGCGACGGCCTTGACGACATCGGCGAGCTGGGGCATCAGCGCCCGGTCGGTGCGAATGCCGGCGAAGTCGAACGTGTCGTGGCGTCCGTCGGCCGAGCGGAGCAGGGCGCGGATGCCGGTCTGGCCGGCATCAATGGTGAGGGAGCGGGATACGTCGGTCATCGCGGGGCGTCCTTGGTCGTGGGGGCGAATCGAAACTGCGGTGCGACCAGCGAGGGTGTCGGTGCACAGTCCCTATCATTCCGTGTTGCCGTGCCCGGAGGGCAGTCCCCGCACGGCCAGTCCCGGAGCCGGACCTCGCAGACGGGCGTGCGCGCGACTCCGGGGTCGGCTAGCCTTCTGGTATCGCCGGTCCAACAGCCGGCCTCTGGGGGGAGAAATGTTGAACAACCTGACGGTCTGGCACGTGTTGATTCTGGTTGGCGGCTTCGTGGTGATGGCGGCTATCGCTGTGGCCATCATCGTCATCGCCATCCGGCTCGCGCGCCGCAAGTAGTTCGCTGTCAGCAGCCGGGGCCGGACGGGTTGGCCGTGCAGTCCTGGCCGACGAGGACCGTCGAGGCCGTGCTGACGACGACCGCGATCGGGGGCGCCGCGATCGTGAGCGTGCCCTGCACCGGACGCCACGGCTGACCGCCGGCGCGGTACTCAGCCGAGTACACGACCGACAGCACCACGGTGTGCCGGCCCGTTGACCTGAAGACGTGGCTGGTTGCGGTGTCCGAGAACTCCGGCACGCCGAGGGCGGCCCAGCTCGCGCCACCCGTCGCGGAGTCGATGGCCGCGCCGTCGCCGAGGTCCCAGTGGAACCGTGTCGGCGTGAAACGCACCTCGGCGGCGAACCCGAGCAACAGGCCCGTGCGCACATGCACGGATGCCTGGGCCAGGAAATTCGCCGGGAGCCCGGTGATCGCCCAGCCGTTGGGCTCCATGCCCTGGCCGGGTGCTGCCGCCGGGAAATTGACGAGATCACTGATGCGGACCACGAGATTCGGGTCGCAGAGCGGGCAGTTGACGGCGAACCCGTCCCGCACGAACGGCAGCCCCACAGTCGGTGTCGGGGTCGAGCCCGGAGCGCCCGCGCCACCCGTCCCGCTTGCACTACCCGTGCCGCCAGCCGTTCCCGAAGCAGCGCCTCCGGGTCCCGACCTTGAGTCGAATCCCGTGGACAAGTCCACGCCCCCGCCGTTCACGACCCCGGTCACAGGAGGTGGCGTTGGGGCCTGACAAGCTGTATTCGCGGAGTCCCAGACGCTGCAGAGGCTGTCGGTTGAGACGTTTTCAACGGCATTACCAGGCACAAACCACAGCGGCAGAAGGGTACTTACGGCTAACAGAAGTTTGTGCCAAGCCATGATTCAGATCTCAGTAGAAGGAGGCGCCGTTCGGATGCATCGAATAGAAAACTCACTTGAAGCGGATACCGAAGGGGGCGATTGGCGGGGGTCGTACTCGTGCCGGAAGCGTCGACGACGTTCGCGCCAGAAACATCCAGGCACAGATAGGTTGTGACCGTTCCCGCATCCAAATTTGCCGTTTGAAGCTTCAGGGAATCAAAACTGAACTCTCCAACGCCATGTTGTCCTTGATCTGCGAGCTTCTGGAGCGTTTCTAGATCGTGGCTGAGCCCCTCGCCGGTCGCAACAGCAGCCATGCGTTCCGGCGACTTCCCACCCTCGTGACCGACTGTCGTCGACAGCGCCAGATAGGCGGCGTAGGCGGTTCGCGCGGCCTCAAGGGCGTCGGCGTCTGAGGCGAAAGCGGGCGCATCCGCTGTCGGAGACGCAGACGGGCTCGCGAACGGCACCGGCGACGATGCGCACCCGGACAGGGCGATCAGACCGGCGGCGCACACGGCGGCACCCAGGGTTGTCATCGCCAGCCGGTACCTCGCGCGGATCCGCATGCGGTCACGTTAGAACACCTCGGGATATCCCGCTCGAGTTATCCACAGGGCAAGCAGACGCGTGCTTAGAGGATGCGCTCCTCGAGCCAGGCGGCCTGCCGCAGCCAGTGGTGCCCGGATCCGCCCTCGTGCTGGTTGAACGGGTAGACCTCGATGTCCGCCTCGCCCGCGTAGTGGTTGAGGGCGGCGAAGACCGTCGACGGCGGGCAGACCGGGTCCATCAGGGCGACGGAGAAGAGGGCGGGAGCGGTCGCGCGCTTGGCGAAGTTCACGCCGTCGAAGTAGGAAAGAGTCGTGAAGGTCTGCTCGACGAGGTCGCGGTGCACCGAGAGGTACCGCACGATCTCCTGGTACGGGTCCCCGTCGGTGATCTCGACGGCCCGCTCGAAGTGGCAGAGGAACGGCACCTCGGGCATGACCCCGATGAGCCCCTCGCTGAGGCCAGCGGCCGCGAGCGCGATGCCGCCGCCCTGGCTGCCGCCGCACACCGCAACGCGGGTCGGGTCGACCCGGTCGATCGTGCGCACGGCGTCGATCGCGCGCGCGGCATCCGTGAAGACCCGGCGGTAGTAGTAGTCGTGCGGCCGTTCGATGCCGCGGGTCACGAACCCGGGGGCGGACGGCCCGGTGCCGTTCGGGTCTGGCGTCTCGCCGCCGGAGCCCCAGACGCTGCCCTGGCCCCGCGTGTCCATGAACAGGTAGGCATAGCCCGCCGTCACCCACGCGAGGTTCTCGTGGGGGAGTCCGCGGCCTCCGCCGTAGCCGTTGTACTCGACGAAGGCCGGCAGCGGGCCGGTCGTGCCCGCCGGCACCAGGAACCAGGCGCGCACGGGCTGTCCCGCGAAACCGTTGAAGGTCATGTCGTAGACCTCGACCTGGCTGAGCGGGGAGTCGACCCGGGTCAAGTGCGGTTCGTCGGGAAAACGGCGGGCGTCCGCGAGGGTGTCCTCCCAGAACTCGTCGAAGTCGTCCGGCTCAGCGACGACCGGCCGGTAGTCGCGGAGCTCGGGCAGGCTGAGGTCGTAGCGGGACACGGAAAGCCTTTCGGTGAGGCACGGATGCGACCAGCCGCGCAGACACCTCGGCGACGATCGATCTCGTCCCCAGCCTAGTGTTGGCGCACTCCGCTCAACTCCGGCCCGCTGCCCGCTTCTTGTAATAATCCCGCCAGATCAGGCGGTGGATCGGAATCCACCGCGGGATGTCCCGCAGGCCAGGGATGAAGGGCACGAGCGTCAACAGCACGCTCAGCACGAGCATCAGGAGCACGACGAGCAGGTCGGCGTTGGGGGCGGAGGCGAACGGCTCGATCTGGTACCAGAAGGAGAACAGCCACAGCCAGGACTGACCGGGGGTGTTCCCGGTCTCGTTCATCATGCCCCACTGGTCGCCGGTGAGATGCGCCGCGGTCGCGAGGTCACCGAAGTAGGCTCCGTCGCCGAGGAACAGGATCGTGCGGGTGTAGTCGGAGTTGTAGAACGACTCCTGGGCGTTCAGCACGCCGTCGAGGGCGCCCTGGCTCGCCATTGTGAGGAGCGCATCCGTCAGGACCGGCACCGGGCCGTAGTCGCCGGTGGCGACCTGGGCCGGGTCACCATCGGGGGCGTTCGTGAGGGCATCCGTGTATGCGGCGGTCCAGTCGGCCTTCTCGGTGTCACTCCCGGCGTTCCACGCGTCGAGAGCGGCGCTCGGCGGAGCGTTGAGGGTCGTCAGCGGGGTGATCACGAGGTCCTGGGCCGTATCGATCGGCAGCTGCACGCCGGAGAAGCTCTGCAGGTCGAATGCCCCGATGGTCTGGGTCGCGTCGGCGGTGGTGTTGTACGGCGGGCCGTAACCGGCGGTCTCGCTCGTGCCGCCGAGCTCGGCGGTCGCGGTGGCCACGAAGTCGGCGGGCTGGGCCTGGGCCCAGGACTTGAGGGTGACACTCGGTTCGTCGGGCGAGCCGACGATCGCCGAGAGACCGACGATCACGAGCCCGACGACGACGAGGGCGACCGTGAGTTCCTTGAAGAGGTCGTACTCGCGCACGGTGCCGCGCCACGGGCGGCGCGCGAGGCCATCCCGGTCGGAACGGGACATGGTCGGGGCGCTCATCGGGTCGCCTCCGTCCGGTCCGTGCCGCTCAGCTGGGCGTCGGTTTCCGCCGCGTCGATCGGGGGGACGACCCCGTGCATCCGCACCAGGATCACGTGCAGCGCGACGACGGCTCCGACGGCGAGGGGAAGCAACACGATGTGGAACCCGAAGATCTGGCCGAGGTTGGCCACGTTGAACCACGCGCCGATGCCGGAGGCGTTGAGCGCATCCTTGCCCTCGAAGGCGATCCACTGGGAGTCGAAGTTGGTCTGCAGCAGGTAGCCGGTGAACGCCGCGACGATCGAGACGAGGAAGGCGCCCATCCCGGTGATCCAGGTGAGGGTGCGCCCACCGCGCCAGGCGGCCATCCAGTACTTGCCCCAGAGATGCACGACCATCGTCATGAAGAAGAGCTCGACGCTCCAGAGGTGCACGCTGTTCACGAAGTGCCCGAAGTCGGAGACGTGGTACCAGGCCGGGCCGTTCAGGCTCAGCACGACGCCGGAGACCACGATGAAGACGAGCGAGACGATCGCGCCCATTCCGAAGACGTAGATCCAGGATGCGACGTAGCTCGGTTGGTCCTGCGGCAGTAGCTTGTCGGCGGGCAGGTGCTTCAGCAGCCAGCCCCTGGCCTTCCCTGTCCAGGTGTAGTACTCCTCGACCGGTTCGGTCTTCCGTTCCTCACGGATGCTCATGGCCGTTTCTTCCCGCTCGGGAACGGCAGGAAGAGGGCCAGCACGAACAGCAGGATCATCACGAGGATCACGATGAGGTTGCCGAGCTGGATCTGGAAGGCACCAAAGCCGAGATAGATGCCCGGACTGTCCTGGGCTGCAAAATAGCTGATGAGCGGATGCATTACGGCTCCATTGCTCGGGATATCGGCCAGCCGTTGGGTGAATCCGAGCGGCTATGCCCCGATGGACCTCACGCTATTCCCGTTCGGCCGGAATCGCTCATCATTGGTCGCGGAAATGCCCTGAGACTCCGTTCAGGAACGCGCACCTGAGGACGGAGCGCGCACGCCCGTACTGTGTGCTCAGGCCGCCGACGCGGCGCCGAGCTCGGCGCGGAGGGACCAGTCCTGTCCCTCGAGGATGATCTGGGCGCAGCGGCCGGTCGTCGAGTTCACGACGATCGGCGCCATCAGGTTGACGGTCGTCCCGCCTTCGCGCGGGTTGGTCACGACGAGCACGAGAGCCTCATCGGCGCCGGCAAGGTCGAGGGAGCTGGCGTGCTCGTCGGTGATGACGGGGGAGTAGTCCGGCAGGTAGATCGAGGCGTCGAGCACGAAGAGCCGGGTATGCCGGTCCTCGGCGGACTGCAACGTGTACAGGCCGTCGGCTCCGGCGATCTCGGTGAGATCGAACTCGGTCAGCGGCGCGAGGCCGGGCGGTGGGGAGACGAATGTCAGGGAGGCGCTCACTGGAGGAAGTCCATCAGGGTGTGCTGCAATACCTTCGCGGTCACGGAGAGTGCAGCCTGGTAGCTGACCTCCTGGAGTTTGAGATCAAGGGCGGCCTGGGCGAGGTCCACGTCTTCGATCCCGGATCGTTGGGCCTCGAGCGTTCCGGCCTTGGTGACGAGGCCGGCGCCGGCGCTCTCGATCTGCGCCTGTCGTACGCCGTTGTCCGACTGCGCGGCGATGACCGTGGTCAGTCGGGTGTCGACGGTCGCGAGGTAGTCGCTCGCGGTCGCCGTCGGGGTCGCCCCGGCGGTTCCGGTCGTGGGGTCGAGGGCGTAGCTGATGTTGTCGATGAGAGTGAATACCGAATTCGTGTCGGGCCCGTAGATCTTCGATCCGTTGGAATCGACGCGGACGGTCGAGTCCGCGGCGACGCGGCGCTCGACGGTCGAACCAGAGGTGCCCGTGTAGGTCACCGTCGCCGGAATCGCCGGGGTCGCCCCGTTCGCCGGGATCGCCGCGGTCGTCTTGAAGGCCACGGCCTCGTCCGAGGTTCCGGCGAAGACGCTGCGACCGAGGTACTGGGTGTTCGCCTGGGTGAGCAGGTCCTGCTTGAGCCCCTGCAGCTGCGTGGCGAGGGCGCTCTTCGCGGTCTGCGAGAGCGAGCCGTTGCCGCCCTGCACGGTCAGGTCGCGCACCTGGTTCATGATGTTCGTGGTGGCGGAGAGCGCGGCATCCGCTGTCGTCAGCCAGCCGGTGCCATTGTCGACGTTGCGGGTGTACTGGGCGACCGCGGTCTGCTGGGCGCGCACCGCGAGCGAATCCGCGGCGCGCGTCGGGTCGTCCGAGGGGTTCTTCAGCGTCGTGAGCGAGGAGGCCTGCTCCTGCAGCTGGGTGAGCCTCGCGAGGTTGCTCTGCAGGCTGGTCTGCGCGGCGCGAATCTGCGTCTGTGTGGTGACACGGGAGATCATCGTCAGCGGCCCACCAATCCGGTCTTGTTGATGAGGACGTCGAGCATCTCGTCGACGGCGGTCATGACCCGGGCGGCGCCCTGGTACGCGTGCTGGAACATCAGAAGGCTCACGTTCTCCTCGTCGAGGTCGACGGATGCGTTGGACAGCTGGGCCTTGACCGCCGCGGTCGACGTGATGTCGGCCAGGGACGCGCCCTGGAGCTCGGACTTCGTGGTCACCGCGAGGCGGGTCACGACATTGGACCAGTCCGCGCTCGGTGAGGTGAAGGGGAGGTTCGTCGCGGGGTCGATGGCGGTGGCCTTGCCCGCGCCCAACTGCGAGACGGCGTCGGCGATCGTGCCGGCCGAGGTCACGGTGGTGGATCCGGTTGCGGCTGCAGCGGCGGTTACCGCGGCCCCGGCTGCGGTCAGCGCCGCCGAGAGGTCGGTTGCCGTCTTCGGCAGGACGCTCAGGCCGAGGGCAGCTGCCCCGGTGGTCGAGACTGTGAAGAAATTCCCGCCGGGAGTCGACGTGGGGTTGAAGACGGCGTTGACGCTCGTGGCGAGTGACGTCGCGAAGGCGTTGTAGGTGGCCGCGACGTCGGCGAGGGTCGATCCGGTTCCCTGGCCGTTCGCGTCGATGGTCGCCGGGCCGAGCAGCGAGAGCGCTCCGGCGAGTTCGCCGCCGTCGACCGAGACGGCCGTCGGCGGGGTCTTGCCGAGATCCCTGGTCCAGACGACCTGCACGGTGCCGGCCGTTCCGGTATTGGCTCCGGTTCCCGTCATCGAGGTGGCTCCGACGGCCGTCAGGCTCTGGGCCTGATCGCCGCTGACAAGGGCGTTCCCGCCGACGAAGATGCTGACCGTGCCGTCGGTCTGTTCGGAGACGACGCCGCCGGTGAGGGCGGCGATGGTCGTGGTGAGCGCGCTGCGCTTGTCGAGGAGTTCGTTGGCGGAGCCGCCCGCCGCGACCGTCATCCGGATCTGGGAGTTGAGTCCGGCGACCTGCGTGGCCGCGGCATTCACCTCGGAGACCATCGAAGTGACGCTCGAACGCTGGGAGGACCACTCGGTCGCGACGGCCTGGTAGTTGGACGCGATCTGGCCGGCCACGGCGTTGGCCTGGCTCAGCACGACGCCGGCCGGGGCCGCGTCGCCGACGCTGTTGGAGACGTCCTGCCAGCCGGCCCAGAACTTGGAGAGGGTCGCAGACAGCCCGCTCGTGCCCGGCTCGTTGGTGGCGGCCTCCACCGCGGAGAACGAGTTGGCGCGCACCGCCGAGAAGCCCGCGGCCGCGGCCGAAGCGCGCACCTGCGCGTCGAGGCTCGCGCTGCCGAGGCGGGCGATGCCGGTCACCGAGACGCCCTGGCCGGCGCCGACTCCGGAGGAGAAGAGACCGACGCGCGTCACGGCATCCACTGACGAGGTCGTCACGCGCTGGCGGGTGTACCCCTCGGTGCCGGCGTTGGCGATGTTCTGGCCGACGACGTCGAGGCCCTGGCGGGCGGCGACGAGGCCGGTGTATGCGGTGTTGAGTCCGCCGAATGTGCTCATGGGGTTCCCGTTAGAACGACTGGTCGAAGAGGCGGGCGGGCGGGGTGGACGCATCCGCTGTGCCGCGGGCGTCGTAGGTGTTCGTGTTCACACGGATATCGGCGAGCGTCTCCTGGCTGGAGCGTGCGGCCGAGCGGAGCAGGTGTTCGTTGGCGTCGCGGAGTTCCTTGATCTGGGCGGCGAGCTCGCCGAGGGCCTTGAGGTGCGCCGTCATGATCTCGGTCCAGGGACCGACGGGGGCGTGGGCGACGAGTTCGCGGAGCGTGGCGTCTTCGTTCGTTCCCCACTCTGCGGACATGGCGGCAACCTCGACGCTGCGGGCGAGACCGGCTTCCTGCACGTGGCCGAGCACTTGCTCGACCTCGCGGGTGCCCTGCTGGAGCCAGCGGGTCTTGCCGTTCGTCAGGAGGAGCTGTTCTTCGTCGAGCTTGAAGACGAGCAGTTCGAGGAGCTCCCGCTCGCGCCACAGGAGGGCCGAGAGTTCATTGGCGCCCACGATTTCCTCCACACGATTCCGGTCGGGCCGAGGGACGCACGACCGCGTCGACTCTGGCTTCAGATGGCACTATCGGCAGGGTTTTGCCGCACGTAAGCGATCCGTGTGCCCAGACTGGCAGGTGGCGGCTGGGAATGTCCACCTAAATGAGGACAACGCTTTCCCAAAAGTGGGGGTGGCAGGGCGTGTCCGAGCAGGTAAGCGTTTCCCGGTTGGGGGGTAGTAGCCCCCCCAGAGTGGGGGTGCCGCACGGCCCGTCTCAGGGGCGGCTGATTGTATGTTTGACACGCGGACAAAACACTTTGTGTTAAAGGGGCCCCGAACCCCTGTCCGATCAGTGAATTTGTCCCAGTGCTCACCCGGTACGAAGCGAAGTAATCCTGGCCCTGCCAGAGGTCTCTCGCTCAACATCCGTTCGTGAAACACAAGGGGGCTGCGACGTGAATCGCACAGAGCGCAATCGGTTGGTCACCGACAACCTGCCCCTCGTCGGATACCTGGTTTCCGAGGTCTGGGCCAAGGCTCGTCACCTCTCACGCGATGATCTCGCGTCTGCGGGCGCGCTCGCGCTCGTCACGAGCGCGGATGCTTTCAACCCCGACCTCGGGGTTCCCTTCGGCGCATTCGCCCGTCGTCGCATCATCGGGGCATTCGCCGACGAGATGCGCTCCAACGACTGGGCCACCCGCACCGCCCGTCGACGCATCAAGGAAACCCGCGCCGTTCAGGAAACCCTCGCCGCCGCCCTCGGCCGTGCCGCGAGCGTCGACGAGATCGCCGCCGCACTCGGCGTCGACCGTGAGACCGCGGCTGCAGGCCTCGCCGACAGCGAGCGCACCGTGATCGCCCTCGACGACACCACTGCCGAGTACATCCCGGCGAGCACCGTGCTGCCGGGGGAGTCGCTGCTTTCCGCCGAGCGCCTCGCGTACCTGCGCGCGGCCGTGCTCGCGCTCCCGCCCAAGATGCGCGAGATCATCGAGCAGGTCTACTTCGACGACCGCCCGGTCAAGGACATCGCCGCGGACCTGGGCATCACCCACTCGGCCGTGTCCCAGCAGCGCGCGGAGGCCATCCGCCTGCTGCGCGACGGCCTCGGCACCCACTACGCCGACGATGAAGCCGACTACGTGCCGGAGTCCCGCGTGGCGCCGGCCCGCCGCAGCGCCTACCTGGCCAGGCTCGCCGATCACGCGATGCTCGGCATCGTCAACGAGCGGATGCCCGCCGTCGCGACCGACCTTCCCCTCACGCAGCCGATCAGCTTGCCGGTGCCCTCGCGGACCGCCGCGATCGCCGCAGCGAAGTACGCCACCGCTGCGGGATCCTTCGGCGACCACGGCGTTTACCCGGCCTGGGAATCTTTCTCGCTCAACGGCTAACGCACGATCGGCCAAGGCCGATAGATCTCAGTGTCAGCCCATGGATGGGTAGACGCACCGACACCCACTCACGGAGGAATACATCATGGGTATGCAGATCAACACCAACATCGCGGCGAACAACACCTACCGCAACCTGACCGCTACACAGAACGACATGTCCAAGTCGCTCGAGAAGCTTTCCAGTGGTCTTCGCATCAACCGCGCATCGGACGACGCGGCCGGCCTCACGGTCTCCGAGGCACTCAAGTCCCAGGTCGGTGGCCTCACGGTCGCCAGCCGCAACGCCCAGGAC
This sequence comes from Cryobacterium sp. MDB2-A-1, assembly GCF_004402675.1. Lineage (NCBI taxonomy): Bacteria > Bacillati > Actinomycetota > Actinomycetes > Micrococcales > Microbacteriaceae > Cryobacterium > Cryobacterium sp. MDB2-A-1. The sequence goes on from NZ_SOFK01000032.1 coordinate 154,234, forward strand.
GGCATCTCGGTCGTGCAGACGGCTGAAGGTTCCTTGAGCGAGGTGCAGTCGATTCTGCAGCGCGTTCGTGACCTCGCCGTCCAGGCCGGTAACGACTCGAACAACAAGGACTCCCGCACCGCGATCACGACCGAGGTCACTGCGCTGACCAAGGAACTGACGCGTATCGGTGACTCGACGAACTTCAACGGCACCCAGCTGCTGGACGGATCGAGCAAGGCACTGAGCTTCCAGGTCGGCGCCAACTCCGATGCCAGCAGCCAGATCAAGGTCGACCTGACGGGTGCGAACGTCAACACCATCGCAACTGCGATCGGTGCGACGAACGTTGGTTCGTCCTACACGGTCGGCGCAGCCGGCACCAACGACGCCGTGCAGTCCTTCGTCGTCACGAACCCGGACAAGTCGGTCTCGACGATCGCGACGGCGGCGCTGTCGACCGGCGGTGGTACTGCGCAGGAAGTGGCCGATGCACTCAACAAGGACACATCCTTCTCCGGCAGCTTGATTGCTACCGTCGACACCGCAGGCAAGCTCAACGTCAAGGCATTGAACGGTGGAGCGGTGGCCGTCGCGAACCCTTCCGCCGGGCTGACCGCGGGTGCCGGTGGACTTGCTGCTTCGGGTGGCCTGGACTTCAGCACCGCTGCTGGCGCTGCGGCGGCAATCAAGGTTGTCGACGCTCAGCTCACCAAGGTGTCGACCGCTCGTGCCGACCTCGGTGCGGTTCAGAACCGGTTCGAGAGCGTCGTCAAGACGCTTGCCGTCTCGACCGAGAACCTGACCGCTGCCGGATCCCGCATCCGCGACACCGACATGGCCGCTGAAATGGTCAAGTACACCCGCTCCAGCATCCTGGTGCAGGCCGGTACCGCCATGCTCGCTCAGGCGAACCAGGGCAACCAGGGCGTGCTCAAGCTCCTCCAGTAAATCGGATAGCCCAGGCAGTCGGGCAACCGACCGGTGAACTATGGCCGGCGGCGCGCGGGAGATGAACTGGACCTCATCCCTCGAACGCCGCCGGCCATTCCACGTTCCACCCGCAGCACGACCAGCAGCACAGAGTTTCACACCTAAGGAGGTGGAGGCATGACGAACGCGATCGACGGGCTCATCAGCGGCCTGGACACCACGACCCTGATCAACTCCCTGATGACCGTCGAGGCTCGTCCCCAGACGCTCCTCAAGGCATCCGTCGCCACCTCTCAAAAGCTCATCACCGCACTCCAGGGCCTCAACGGCCAGGTCGCAGCCCTCGCGACCCTCGCGACCACGGCTTCGAAGCCGGCGGCCACCGACCTCTACGCCGCTACGAGCAGTTCCACGAGCGTGACCACGGCCATTTCGACCGGGGCCAGTGCGGGCCAGATCGACGTTGTCGTCGGCGCCCTCGCCAAGACCCAGGTCGGCGTCTCCGCCGCCCTGACCGTTTGGCCGGCCAGCCCCGCGGCACTCACCGTCGTCGTGAACGGCGTCAGCACCGAAATCACCCCGGCATCCACGTCCCTTGACGATGTCGTCACCGCGGTCAATGCGGCCGGTGCCGGCGTCACCGCGACTAAGGTCGCGTCGGGCGTGGACGCGAGCGGGGCCGCGCAGTACCGCCTCCAGTTCACCGCCAGCGGCTCGGGACTGGCCGGCGCATTCTCGATCTACCAGGGCACCAAGGCTGAGGTCACGGCCAACACCGCGACGAACGTGCTCACCCAGACGGGCGCCGCCATCACGACCGCCGCGCAGGATGCGAGTCTCACTCTCTGGGCCGGCACCACGGCCGAACAGAAGATCACCTCGTCGACGAACACCTTCGCTGACCTGCTGCCCGGAGTCGCGATCACGGTCTCCGCGGTCTCAACCTCGGCCGCGACGATCAAGGTCGCTCGCGACGATGCCGCGATCAGCTCCCTCGCCTCGGGCCTTGTGAGCTCGCTCAACGGCATCTTCGCCCTCATCTCCACCCAGACCGTCGTGACGAACAGCACTAACGCGTCCGGCGCCGCCGTGATGTCGCCGGGTGTCTTCACCGGGGACAGCGGGGTTCGTGACGTGAGCCAGAAGCTGCTCACCGCGGCATCCGCCCCGATCAACGGGCACTCGCCGTCGGAGTACGGCATCAGCATCACGAAGACCGGCACGATGGAGTTCGACGCGGCGAAGTTCGCGACAGCCCTCGCCGCCGACCCGACGACGGTCAAGGCCGCCGTGCAGGAGATCGCGACCCGGGTCGCCGCTGCGGCGACCGCAGTGTCGGACAAGTACACCGGTGCGCTCACGAGCGAGATCACCGGGCAGCAGTCCTCTGTGAAGAACATGAGCACCCGGATCGACGCGTGGGACATCAGCCTGGCCACGCGACGCTCCACCCTGCAGGCCACGTATACGGCGCTCGAGGTCTCCCTCGCCGCTCTCAAAGCGCAGTCGAGCTGGCTCACCGCCCAGGTCGCTGCGATCCCGACCACTACTACTACGAGCGCTGGATGATGATGGCAATTATGAGCATGATGGGGAGCAACGCGCAGGCCCGCCGCGCACAGTTCAACCGCGAATCGATCCTGTCCGCCACGCCGGCGCGGCTCCTGACGATGCTGTACGACCGCCTGCTTTTGGATCTCAACCGCGCGCAGGCCGCACAGCTCAACCAGGACTGGCAGGTTGCTTCGGAGAACCTGCTGCACGCTCAGGCGATCGTCTCCGAACTGTCGTCCTCCCTCAACGTCGAGGCCTGGGACGGCGCCGAAGGCCTGTTCGCGATCTACGTGTACGTGCAGAACGCGCTGATGAGCTCGAACGTGCACCGGGACGTCAACCGCACGGTGGAGTGCATCGGACTGCTCGAGCCGCTGCGTCAGACCTGGCACGAAGCCGCCGAGCAGCTTCCCGCGCAGCCGATGGCTGCCCGGGTCGGAGGAGAGCTCGGTTATGCCTAGGCCGTCGGGATCGTATGAGGAGTGGCTGCGGGTGCTCGACGAGCTCGAGCGCAGCCTCGGCAGTGGTACCCGCAATGCGGTGCTCGCGATCGAGGGGGAGCGGTTCTCGACCGGCGTGCAGTGGCGCGCGCCTGAGCACCTGGGGCAGCTTCCCGTGCAGCTCGAGGAGCGTGCCCGGTTGCTCATCGCCGGCCAGCTCGAGTTGATCCGCGAGATCGAGGATGCGCGGCGCTCCGCCGGAGCACACCTGTCCGCCGTGCGCACCATCCTCACCGCCCAGCGCGCCAACGCGTCCGTCTATCTTGACGTCACCGGCTGATCGGACTCGTTGAGCGAGGCTTCTCCTCAACAGGTGCCTGATCAGAGGGAGTTTCCACAAGCCTGAGCCATGCTCAAAGAATGTCGGCGGTCCGTCGTAACGTGGGGGCATGACCGATCTTCCCCAGCCGCCCGCTTCACTCGATCAGCCGCATGGCGACCGGGTGCAGGGCGACCCGGTGCAGAGAGGCGTGCTCGGCGGGTTGCGGTCGATGGCTCATATCGTCACCGGGCTCGGTGGCTCGTCTGCCGCTGTCGACACGTTGAGCGATGACGCGGTGCTCGAAGGGCACGCATTGATTTCGGGAGCCCGGCGGGCACTCGACACCCAGGCAGCGTGGTTCGCCGCGACACTCGCCCGGCGGTCCCGGCCCGAACTCGGCGGCCAAGGCCTTGCGGCCCGGAAGGGGTTCCGGACCCCAGAAGATCTCCTGCAGAGTATTTCTGGGTCAAGCAAGGGCGACGTGGGCAAGCTGCTCGCGGTCGGCAGGCTGCTCGCCGAGGCCGACGCCGCTGAGAAGGCCGCCCGGGAAGCCGCCGAGGCTCAGAAGTTGCTGGACGAGACTCCGTTCCTCGACGGCGTCCCACCCCTCGACGGCGCGGCCCCGGGCCTGCCGCCGGTCGACCCGCCAGTGCCTGCGGCCGCGGTGCCGCCGTGGCACGCGCCGATCGGCCGGGCCCTGCGCGAGGGCTGGCTGAGCGTCGAGAAGGCAGACTCGCTCCGGAAAGGGCTCGGCGACCTGGACCGGGCGATCACCCCGGAGAAACTCGCCACGGCCCTGGCCCGGCTCCTCGCCGAGGCGCGCACGGTGAACGCTGACCAGTTATTCAAGCGGGCCCGGCGGGTGCGGGACGTGCTCGATGAGGCCGGCATCGCCGCCCGGGAGAAGGCCGTCTACGACGACCGGTCGTTGCGGTTCTGGCGACTCAACACGGGGCAGGTGCGCATGGTCGGGTTGTTCGCCCCGGAAGACGGCGAATACCTGATGAGTACCTACGACGCGATCACGAGTCCCCGCCGGGGCGGGGTCCGGTTCGTGGACAAGGTCCAGGCGGCCTGGTCGAAGCGGGTCCAGGACGACCCGCGCTCCACAGAACAACTCACCGCGGATGCGTTCCTGGCCCTGATGAAACTCGGCGTGAAAGCCGACCCGAAACGCATCGCCGGCAGTCGCAGCCCCGCCGTCCGCATGATCACCATCCGCCCCACCAGCGCCACACCCACCGGTTTCGCGCCCACGGGAACCACACCCACCGATGCCGCGCCGACCGAGGCCCCGTCACCCACAGCCGACGCTGCGGCGAACCCCAAAACCGCGGCACCCGCGCTCCAGCCGGGGGTGATCGAGGGGACCGCGGTGACGGTCTCGGCCGAGACGGTGGAACGGAACCGGTGCGACAGCGGGCTCCTCGATGTCACCTTCGACGACCACGGCAGCGGCGTCGACCTCGGCCGGGAGCAACGCACCTTCAGCCCCTCCCAAAGGGTGGCCCTCGCCATTCGCGACGGCGGCTGCCGGTGGCCCGGCTGCGACCGACCACCCTCCTGGACCGAAACCCACCACATCCAACACTGGAAAGACGACACCGGCGAGACCAACCTCGACCAGGGCATCCTTCTCTGCAGGGCCGACCACCTGCGGCTCCACAACGAACACTGGCGCATCGCACGCGACGACACGGGCCGCTACTGGCTCACTCCGCCACCCGGTCTCGACCCCGAGCAGAGGCCCATCCTCCTCACGAGCAAGAGCGAGATACTTCGCGACGACGACTGACGGGAGCGGGCGGTCGGCGGGCCGAAACGGCCGCTGCACCCCCCTTTCGAGCCAAGCGCCTGACTCGTGGAAAGAAGACCTAACGCGGGCCCGAACCGGGCCGATAGCTAGAGACGAGCACGGATTGCTCGCACCAGGCCACGGATCGGCCGTTCAGTACATCTGACGACGAATCGGGTAACCGTGCTTGAATCCGTGACCTCCACCGCTCTCACGAGCGCACTGGCCGCACTGTCGCTGCGGCAGAGCACCATCGCGAGCAATATCGCCAACGTCAACACCCCCAACTACCACGCCAAGCAGGTCGCGTTCGAGTCCGCCCTCGCCAAGTCGGTCGCCGACGGCAGCGGAAGCACGGCCGCCACGACCACCGATTCCCTCGAACCGACCAACGTCAACGGCAACAACGTCAACCTCGACACCGAGACGCTCGCGAACACCTCGACCGTGCTCCGGTACCAGTTCGCTGCCCAGGCAATCAACATGCCGTTCAGCGCCGTGCGCGCCGCGATGAAGACCGCCTGATGAGCCTCGACGCGATCGGAATCGCCGGCTCCGGCCTCACCCTGCACCGCAAGTGGCTCGACGCGATCGCCGACAACATCGCGAACGTCAACACCGTCACGCCCACGAGCGGCAACGCCTTCCAGGCCCGCTACATCGTGGCTCAGGCCGGCGCGGGTGTGAACGGCGTCGAGGTCGCGGGCACCGCACAGGGCTCGGCAGCCGGCATCCTCGTCTCCGACCCGACCAACCCGCTCGCCGACGCCGCCGGCTACGTGCGCCACCCCGACATCGACCTCGGCGAGCAGATGGGCGACCTGATCATGGCCCAGCGCGGTTACCAGGCGAACGCGGCCGTCGTCGACCGCGCCAAGACAACCTACGAAGCAGCACTTCAGATCGGCCGTGCCTGATGACCATCGCATCCATCGGGGCGCTCGCGCTCCAGGCCAGCCAGGCCACCCAGAGTGTGCAGGCGACGCAATCCAGCCAGGCCACCACGGCCACAGACGGCTCGGGCTTCGGAACTGCCATGGCCGGCGCCGTCGACAACCTGCAGCAGCTGCAATCGACCGCGAACACCCAGGCCGTCGCCGCCGTGACCGGAAACCTCAACGACATCGCGAGCGCCACCATCGCCGCGACCCGCGCACAGGTGAGCCTCGAGCTCGTCGCCGCCGTGCGTAACAAGGGCGTCGACGCCTTCAACGAGATCATGAGGATGCAGGCCTGATGCCCCGCCAGATCAGTTCCTTCTTCCAGCGACTCGGACAGAACATCCGTGAGTTCACCATCGCGCAGCGCACGGTCGCCATCATCGGTGTCGCGGTGCTCGCACTCGGCATCGCCGCGCTCACGATGTGGGCCACGAAGCCCGCGTACACGCCCCTGTTCTCCGGGCTCGCCGGCGCCGACGCGAGCGCGATCGTCGACCAGCTCGCGACCGACAAGGTCGACTATCAGCTCAGCGACGGCGGCGCGACGATCCTCGTTCCGCAGGCGGATGTCTACGCCGAACGACTCAAGGCCGCCGCGGCCGGGCTGCCGACCTCGGACACCGGGGGATACTCGCTGCTCGACAAGATGGGCGTCACCGCGAGCGAGTTCCAGCAGTCGGTGACCTACAAGCGGGCCCTCGAGGGCGAGCTCGCCAACACGATCCAGGCCATGCAGGGCGTCAAGACCGCCTCTGTTCGGCTCGCGATCCCCAAGGACACCGTGTTCGTGTCCGAGAAGCAGGACCCGACGGCATCCGTCTTCGTCGCCACCCAGACCGGCGTGACCCTCTCAAGCGACCAGGTCCAGGCCATCGTGCACCTCACGAGTGCCTCGATCGACGGCATGAAGACCACCGACGTCGCCGTGATCGACTCCAAGGGCATCGTGCTCTCGGCCGTCGGCACCGGCGTCACCGGAACCGGCGCCGAGCAGTCCACCGACTACGAGCAGCGCGTGCGCGGCTCGGTCCAGGCCATGCTCGACAAGGTGCTCGGCGCCGGTAATGCGACCGTCGTCGTCGCCGCAGACATGAGCGCGCAGTCGGCTTCCCGCGTCGAGGAATCCTTCACCTCACCGACGAACGCTCCCGCACTCAACGAGGCCGTCAAGACCGAGACGTACACCGGCACCGGCGCCTCGGGAGCGGCCGGGGTGCTCGGCACCACGACCACGACGACGACACCGACGGGAACGAGCACCGACGGCTCCTTCACCTCGGCGGACACCACGAAGAACAACGCGGTCAACAAGGTCACCGAGACCCGCACGATCCCGGCCGGTGCCGTCAACCGCCAGACGATCTCGGTCGCGGTGAACAAGGACACGATCGGCAGCGTCAACGTCGCCGACGTGACCAGCCTGGTCTCCTCGGCCGCCGGCATCGACTCGACCCGCGGCGACGCCGTCACCGTCGAGGTCGTGAGCTTCAACGGCCAGGCCGCCGCAGACGCATCAGCGGCTCTCGCCCAGCAGGACGCCCAGACCTCGGCGGACCGGATGGGGGAGATCGTGCGCATCGGCATCATCACCGCCGGAATCCTGATCACTCTGATCCTCGGCATGCTGCTCTACGCCCGCCGCTCCCGCCGCCAGAGCCGCGAATCGATCGAGGTCGACGAGATGCTCCAGGTACGTCCGGCCCTCGCCCCCGCCGCGGTTCCGTTCGGCCTCAATACCCCGATCGCGCCGATCATGATCGACCCGAGCCCCACCGTCGCCTTCGGTGTTCCCGCCTTCACCCCGCCGGCCGCTTCCGAGCGGATGCGTGTTGAGATCGACGCCCTCGCCCAGCGCGACCCGAAGAAGACCGCAGAGTACCTCCGCGGTCTCATGGAAGACCGGCAGCCCGCATGATCGACCCCCAGGTCCCCCTGACCGGAACCCAGAAGGTCGCCATCGTGCTGATGAACATGGAGCACGACCGTGCGTCCGAGGTGATGAAGCAGTTCACCGAGGCCGAGGCCGCCGACATCGCCGCCGAGATGGTGCAGCTGCGCCGGGTCGACACCGAGGTCGCCGAGACCACGGTCCTCGAATTCCACGACCTCACCATGCGCGGCACACGCTCCCCTCGCGGAGGCCACGCCTACGCGGTCGGCCTGCTCGAGGCATCCTTCGGCGCAGAACGCGCCGCCGGCGTTATGAGCCGGGTGGCCTCCTCGATGGCCGGCAAAGCCTTCGAATTCCTCGACACCGCTGAACCGCTCCAGATCCTCACGCTCCTCGACGGTGAACTGCCGCAGACCATCGCCCTCGTCCTCGCCCACCTCCGTCCCGAACACGCCTCCGCCGTGATCGCCGGCCTCGAGGGCACCCTGCCCGCCGAGGTCGCCCAGTGCATCGCCGGAATGGGAACGGCGACCCCCGAAGCCATCCGCGTCGTGACCGACTCGCTCAAGGCCCGCGTCGGCGCCGTCACCGCCACCCGGGACTCCGTCGAGGTCGTCGGCGGCATCCAGCCGCTCGTCGAGATCATCAACCGGGCGGATGTCGCGACCGAGCGCTCCCTCCTCGAAGCCCTCGACGCCCGCGACCCGGTCCTGGCCGAACAGGTGCGCGCCCGGATGCTCACCTTCGCCGACATCGTCCGCCTCGAGGACCGCGACGTGCAGCAGGTTCTACGTGGCATCGACGCCGGTATCCTCGCGATCGCGATGAAGGGCTCCACCGACGGCGTCATTGAGATCATCCGCAAGAACCTCTCCGAACGCAACCGGGAGATCCTCGACGACGAGATCCGCGCGCTCGGGCCCGTCCGCGTCTCCCAGGTCGAGGAGGGACGTGCGACGATCGTGCGCGCCATCCGCGACCTCGAGGCCCAGGGCAGCATCACCGTGACCCGTGCGGACGAGGACGCTTATGTTGTCTAGCCCCGCCATCCCGTTCCGTCACGCAGAGCCCGTGCTCGTGGATGCGTCCGTAGCCACCGCAGGAACCGCGCCCGCAGCCGGAAAGGCGGCCACTCCGGTCGCCCGTGCGACCGCCGAGACCGCCGGCGACCCGCCGTTCTCCGCGATCTCCTTCCCGACCCTGCGTGCCGTGTCCGGCGACAGCACGGTCGAGGCCGCCCGGGTCCAGGGGCATGCTGCTGGATACACGGCGGGCATGCGGGCCGCCGCGAGCGACATTGCGGCGCAGGTCGCACGCCTCGAGGCCGACCACGCCGCCCGGGTGTCGCAGGTCCAGGCGCAGCTCGACCGCACGGTCGGGCTCCTGACCGCCGCGAGCCACGCGCTCGACGAGCGCACCCAGCCCGTCCTGCACGAGGCCGAAGGCACCCTGCTCGCCACGGCGCTCGACCTCGCGGAGGCCGTGATCGGCTACCAAATCAGTGACGGGCCGAGTGCGGCACGGCTGGCCCTGCGCCGTGCACTCGACCCCGCGTCGCCGACCCGGCCGAACGTGGTGCGCATGCACCCCGCAGACCTCGACGTGATCGACCCGGCCGTCCTCGCCGCGACCGGCGTGACGTTCCAGGCCGACCCGTCGCTCGCCCGCGGCGACGCCGTTTCCGAGTTCGCGGACGGTTTCCTCGACGCCCGGATCTCCACCGCGTTCGAGCGGGCCCGCGCCGCGCTCCTCGGGGGAACCCGATGACCCTCACCTGGGAACCGCGCCCCGTTGCACTCGCCCGCGCCCTCCGCGTCGCCCGCCCGGAGCGGGTCGGCGTGGTCTCGTCCATCGTCGGCCTCGGCCTCGAGGTCCGCGGGCTCAACTCGGCGATCGGCGACCTTGTCGCGATCGGGAACGACGCCGAGATCGACGCGGAGGTCGTCGCGACGACGCAGGACGGCATCCGCTGCATGCCGCTCGGCCGGATGACCGGGATCCGGGTCGGCGCACCGGTCCGGTCCGACGCGACCCCGCACCTCGTGCCCACCGGGAACGGCCTCTTCGGCCGTGTCATCGACGGGATGGGCCGCCCCATCGACGGCAAGGGCCCCCTCGTCGTCGAGGAATACGTCTCGATCGACCACGACAGCCCCTCCGCGATGCAGCGGTCGCGGATCACGACGCCGCTGCAGCTCGGCGTGCGCGTGCTCGACACCCTCACGAGCGTCGGCCGCGGCCAGCGCATGGGCCTCTTCGCCGGCTCCGGGGTCGGCAAGTCCTCACTCCTGTCGATGATCGCGCGCGGCACCGACGCGAAGGTCTCCGTGATCGCCCTCGTCGGGGAGCGAGGCCGCGAAGTCCGCGAATTCCTCGAGGACGACCTCGGTGCAGAGGGCCTCGCCCGGTCGATCGTCGTGGTGTCGACCTCGGACGAACCCGCCATGATGCGCCTGCGCGCCGCCTTCGTCGCGACCCGCATCGCCGAGTCCTTCCGCGACCAGGGCGCTGACGTCATGCTGATGATGGACTCGCTCACCCGCGTCGCGATGGCCCAGCGTGAGATCGGTCTCTCCGTCGGCGAACCTCCGGCAACCCGCGGCTACCCGCCATCGACGTTCTCCCTGATGGCGCGCCTCCTCGAGCGCGCGGGCACCGACCAGTCCGGCTCGATCACGGGCATCTACACCGTGCTCGTCGACGGCGACGACCACAACGAGCCCATCGCGGATGCCGCGCGCTCGATCCTCGACGGACACGTCGTCCTCGACCGCAAACTCGCCGTCCTCGGCCATTTCCCGAGCGTCGACGCCCTCGCCTCGATCTCCCGGGTGGCCTCCCGGGTCAACACCGCGGAACAGAACCGGCTCGCGGGAAACCTCCGCAAGGTGCTCGCCGCGCGGCGGAACGCCCAGGACCTCCTCGACGTCGGCGCGTACAAGCCGGGCACGAACCCGCTCGTCGACGCGGCCGTGGAGAACGAGGCCGCGATCAACGAATTCCTGCAGCAGCGGATGGACGACCAGACGTCCGCCCCGCTCGCGTGGGACCAGCTCACCCGGCTCACCCGGCTGTTCGGAGGCATCTGATGAAACGCGACTTCGCCCTCGCCGGACTCCTCCGGCTGCGCCACCTGCAGCAGGACGCCGCCGCCGGGGAACTGGCCGCGGCCAACGCCCTGCTGAACTCGAACGAGGCCAGGCGCGCCGAGGCATCCGCAGCCCTGACCGTGCTGCCCAGTGAGGCGACCGGCACAGCATCCCTCGCCGCGATCGCGGCCGGGCGCACCTCGGCGCAGAGCATGCTCGCCGACCTCGATGCGCTCGGCCGGGAATACCGGCAGACCGCTGAGACCGCGCACGCCGCCTTCACCGCGAAGCGTGCCGAGTCCGTCGGGCTCGAAAAGCTCGAGGGCCGCCACGGCCTGTTCGTCGCCGCGGAGGACCTGCGGGCGGAGCAGACCGTGCTCGACGAGATCGCGTCGACCGGGTGGCACCGCCGCAAGGCCGGAGGCACCCGATGACGATGGTCGACGCCCTGAGCCGGATCAGCACGATCCAGGCCACCCTCGCGCGATTCGACGCACTGAGCGCCGCGTCGGCGTCGACGGCAGCGGCCGCGGCCGCTGCCACAGCCACGACGACCACGACGGCCGACAGCACCGGAACCGCGGCGACCTTCGCCGACGCCCTCGCGGCGGCGGCCAGCTCGGCCACGACCGCGCCGAGCGGCGCGGGCGTCGCGACCGGCAGCGTGACCGGAACCGACATCGTCACTGCGGCGCAGAAGTACCTCGGCGTTCCCTACGTCTTCGGCGGCAAGAGCTCGAGCGGCATGGACTGCTCCGGGCTCGTGCAGAAGGTCTATGCCGACATGGGCATATCCGTTCCCCGCCTCGTTTCCGGGCAGATGAAGATCGGCACCGAGGTCGCGTCCCTCGCAGACGCGAAGCCGGGCGACCTGATCGTGACCGGCGGCGGAGAGCACATCCTGATCTACGCCGGAAACCACAAGGTCATCCACGCGCCCTACGAAGGCCGCACGGTCTGCGAGGTCGAGGCCTACATGAAGGACTCCGACATCGACACCATCCGCCGCGTGATCCCGGACGCCCCCGCGACGTCCAGCACCGCTTCGACGGCCTCGGCGACCGCTCTCACCGCGGCGAAGGCCGCCGCGACGTCCGGCACCGCCGACCTGCTCAGCGCCGCCCTCGCCTCGATGATGAAGAGCGCCTCCTGATGGCCGCCTCCTTCGGAAGCGCGGTGTCCGCGCACGCCTCCCTCGCCCGGGCCAACGCCCAGGCCCTGCTCGCACGCTCGGCGACGGAGACCCGGACCGGGAACGGCACGGGTTCCGGAGCGAACACGAGTGCGGGCAGCTTCGCCTCCGCGCTCGACACGGCCAGGGACGCCGGGACGACCCAGCGTCGCGAGGCCGCGAGTGCCTCCGTCGACGCGCAGGCCGTGACCGCACGGGCGGCCCAGGCGGCCCTGTCGCGCTCGGCCGCGGATGCCGCCGCTCGCGAGCGCATGGACGCTTCCGCAGCACGGTCCTCGGCGCAGGCCGCCGCCCGGACATCAGTCGACCGGACATCCGCCGCCCGGACGTCTGCGCTGCAGGACACCCGGGACTCCGCAGGGCAGTCCACACAGAAATCCGGAGACACGGCACGGGACGCCCAGGACGCGCGCGCGGTCCGGTCCGTGCAGATCGCCAGGGACGTGCGCTCGGCCCGGGCGGCACGCGGCGCCCGCACCGAGCGGGATGCCCAGGCGGAACCCGTGCCGTCGTCCGGCCGGGGATCGATGAGCACCGGGGTCTCTTCGGGTCAGTCTGCAGTCGGAGCGGCCGATGGTCCCGGATCGGCAGCGGCCCAGCAGGGTGCGAGTGACACGCAGGCGACCGTCATGCGTGACCTGCTCACGGCGGATTCGGCGTCCCTCTCGGCCGCTACCTCTGGCACGACAGCTGGCTCGACAGCAGCCTCGACTTCGGGCGCGGCGCCCGGCGACAGCTCGGCTGTCGGCCCGGTTTCCTCACGCTCGGTCTCTTCCGGTTCGACGTCCGCTGATTCCGCGGCAGCCGGTTCCGCGACGCTCGGCCGGGCACTGCCCGGCGCCGTCACCGCGGAAGCGCAGGCTCCGGTCGGCGCAGCACAGGCGGCTGGTTCACCGTCGAATTCGACAACAGCAACGGCGACGACCGCCGGGTCTCCGGTCGATTCCTCGTCACCGGTCGGTGCCCTCGGGAACCAGGCGGCCGCCGCCGTGATCGGAACGACCACCGGCGGTGCCGGCGTCACCGCCCCTGCTGTCCAGGCCCCGACTCCCGGCGCAGCCACCGACGGGACGGACGCAACGAACGGTCAGGCGGGTCCGACCGGAGCGGCGGCCGCAGGGTCCGCCGCCGGCCTCACAGACCTGGCCGGCCGCGCATCCGCCGCAGCCACCCGGACCGCTGGCGCTCCCGGCGCCGCGAACTCGAGCCTCCCGACCACGGCGCCCATCGACTCGCGCGCCGCCGCGTCGGTCAGCCTCGATTCGGTCAGCAACGCCTCGAACGGCAACGGCTCTGACAGCAGCGGTTCAGCCAATACCGGTTCAGACAGTGCCGGCGCAGGCGGCTCGCGCGGGGGAGCGGTCGCCGACTCTGGCGCCGCATTCCGATCGGCAACGGCAACGGCCGCAGGCACTGCTTTCGCTTCTGCCGCGACTCCCGTGACTCCCACCGATCCGACAAGCGTGGGCACCGCATTCCCGGCCGCCCCGCACACGGTCGCTGCGAGTTCGACTGTCGCCGCGGCATCCGCTGCCGGCGCCTCGGCCGCGACACCGGGAGCGGCGCAGCTCGCCGACCTGCCGTTCGCCGGCCAGGTCGGCCGCGGCCTCGCGAGCCTGATCGGCGCCGCGAACGGCGAGCACGCGATGACCATCACCGTGAACCCCGACAATCTGGGTCCCGTGATCGTGCGGGCGCACATCGGCGGCAGTGCGATTCGGGTGGAACTGTTCGCCCCGACCGATCTCGGGCGGGATGCCCTGCGCGCGATCCTGCCGGAGCTGCGGCGCGACCTCGCCCAGGGCGGCACGGACACGCGGCTCGACCTGTCCGGGAACTCCCAGCCCGACGATTCCCGCGCTGCGGGCTCCGGTACCTTCGGCGCTCCCGGCCGGCAGGAGGCCAGGACCAGTCCGGATCCCGGATCCGTGCGGGCACCCGACCAACCGGGCGACGCCCGGGAGTCCGGCACGGCGGTCCGACCGCCGTTCCGGGACGAACCCCTCGGCTACCGCCCCTCCGTCGATGTGCTGGCCTGAATGACAGCCCAACGGATGACCGCCCAGAACCTGTTCCAGAACACGACCACAAGAACCACGAGAAGCACGAGAAGAGAGAACCCATGACGATCGAAGCCATCGTGGCCGCATCGGCAGCCGGAGCAACGGGAGCCGCGACCGCGACCGCCGGCGTGTACAGCGCGTCGACCACCACGCGCACGCCGAGCCAGAGCCTCGACTCCGAGGCCTTCATGAAGCTCCTCGTCACGCAGCTGAAGAACCAGGACCCGAGTTCGCCGATGGACTCCAACCAGATGATCAGCCAGACGACGCAGCTCTCCATGATGGAGAAGCTCACGGCCCTGTCGACGACCTCCGACGAGAGCTTCTCGCTCCAGATGCGCATCGCGGCCGCCTCCCTGGTCGGGCAGAACGTGACATACACGGATGCCGCCGGCACCTCGGTCACGGGAGTCGCCTCCGCCGTGTCCTACGCCGGATCGGTGCCGCAGGTCACGGTCGGGGGAGTGAGCGTCAAGCTCGACGCGATTTCCGGGGTCACGACCCCGGCGACCACGACCACTCCGGTCGTCGCGACCACCACGACCTGACGCCCGGCGCGTCCCGCCCGGCCGTACTCCACCACACGCTTTCCACCCATACCGTTTCGAAAGGCAGCATCCCATGCTTCGTTCCCTGTATTCCGGAATCTCCGGCCTTCGCGCGCACCAGACCATGCTGGATGTCACCGCGAACAACATCGCCAACGTCAACACGACGGCGTTCAAGTCTTCCTCGGCGCAGTTCCAGGACACCCTGTCCCAGCTGACCCACGGCGCGGGCTCCCCGCAGACCGTTGTCGGCGGCACCAACCCGGCCCAGGTCGGCCTCGGCGTGCAGGTCGCCGGCATCTCCACCAACTTCGCCCAGGGCTCCACCCAGTCGACCGGTCGCGCAACCGACATGATGATCTCCGGCGACGGTTTCTTCGTGACCCAGCTCGCCGGCGAAACCCTCTTCAGCCGCGCGGGCGCCTTCGACTTCGACGCGCAGGGCCGCCTCGTGTCACCGTCCGGCGCGCTCGTGCAGGGTTGGAACGCCGACGCGAAGGGCACGGTCAACCAGGGCGGAGCGCTGGGCACCATCACCCTGCCACTCACCACAATTCAGCCGCCATTGGCTTCGGCAACGGCCACAGTGACCGGAAACCTGCCTTCGGATGCGGCTGACGGTACAACCCTGAGCCGGGAATTCACGGCCTATGACAAGACCGGCGCCGCGAGTCAGGTCTCACTCAACTTCACGTACAGCGCAGCGGCCCCGGCCAAGTGGACCGTCACTTCTCCCAACTCGACGAGCAGCACGATGCTCACCTTCGCGGATGGGTCACTGACCTCGACTGCGAACAGCCTGCCGGTCACCGTCAACGGTGTCACTGTCGCCGTCGACCTGGGCACGATCACGGGCGCCGCCAACCTCAGTTCGTTGACTGCCGCGAGCACCGACGGCCACGCCGCAGGTTCGCTCACGTCGTTCACCCTCGGCAAGGACGGCACCCTGACCGGGCTGTTCAGCAACGGCAAGCAGCAGTCGATCGGCCGGATCGCCCTCGCGACCTTCACCAACCCCGGTGGCCTCGAGAAGGCCGGATCGTCCGAGTACCGGTCGACCACGAACTCGGGCACCGCTGTCCTCGGTGCCGCCGGATCCGCCGGAATGGGCACCCTCACGAGCGGTTCCCTCGAGATGTCGAACGTCGACCTCTCCCAGGAGTTCACGAACCTCATCGTCGCCCAGCGCGGCTTCCAGGCCAACGCCCGCATCATCACGACCTCCGACGAGGTCCTGACCGAGCTGACGAACCTCAAGCGGTAGTCCCGGCAGACGCAGGCGCGACCGGCGCCGGGTCCTTCGCGGGCCCGGCCGGCGGCATCCGCCTGCCCGCCCACACCCCGAGCTAACCTTCGGCGCGGAGCGACCGACAGTGGTGCCTGACGGCCGGTGTGGCCGTCGTGAGCCAGGGACGGGCCCCATGATCGTTGTGACACGGCTGAATGACAGCCAATTTGCGATCAACCCCGACCTGATCGAACGCATTCACGCCAGCCCCGACACGACCCTTGTCATGGTCGACGGGGCGAAGTTCATCGTCATCGAGACCCTCGACGAGATCATCGAGAAGATCGCCCGATTCCGGGCCCATGTGATCTCGCTCGCCTCCCTCACCGACGACCGCGACTACCGGTCCGGCGCCCGGTCGCTCGAGGTTCCGACGGGACCGCACGCGATCGAAGACGAGCTCGAACCGGGCAGCGGGCAGCGCCCGCGGAGGCTCTGATGGATCCGGCAACCCTGATCGGGATCGCCCTCGCCTTCGGCTCCATGGTCGCCATGATCACGATCGAGGGATCCTCGATCGCCTCCATCCTGTTGCCTGCTCCGATGATCCTCGTCTTCGGTGCCACGATCGCGGTCGGCATCGCCGGCGGAACCATCAGTGACGCCCTCAACGCATTCAAAGCGCTTCCCAGCGCGTTCAAGGGCAAGACCACCCCACCCCAGGACGTGATCGACCAGATCGTCGTGCTCGCCGAGAAGGCCCGCAGCGCAGGTCTCCTCGCGCTCGAGCAGGAGGCCGACGCAATCGACGACCCGTTCCTGCGCACGGCGCTGCAGAACATCGCGGACGGCACCGACGGAGACGAACTGCGGATCCTGCTCGAGGACGAGCTTTCGACCGCGACGAAGCTCAGCCGGAACGCCTCGAAGTTCTTCGTGACCCTCGGCGGCTACGCCCCGACTGTCGGCATCATCGGCACCGTCATCTCCCTCACCCACGTCCTCGAGAACCTCGACACTCCCTCGACCCTCGGGCCGATGATCGCCGCCGCATTCGTCGCGACGTTGTGGGGGCTCGTCTCGGCGAACTTCATCTGGCTTCCGATCGGGAACCGCCTCAAGCGGCTCTCCGACCTCGAGGTCGAACGGATGACCCTCCTGATGGAAGGCGCTCTCGCCGTCCAGGCCGGCAGCCAGCCGCGGCTCCTCGGCGAACGCCTCCGGGCCATGGTGCCGAACGCGCCGGCCAAGAAGGCCGCAAAGGCCGCCAAGGCGGACAAGCCGCTGTCTGAGGCAGCATGAGTGCCGGCGGCGGGCACGGCGGAGGACGCGGGCGAGGTCGAGGTCGCGGCCTCGAGGAGGAGCACGTCGAGCACGTCGACGAGCGCTGGATGGCGTCGTACATGGACATGGTCACCGTGCTGATGTGCATGTTCATCGTGCTGTTCGCGATGTCCTCCGTTGATTCGCAAAAGTTCTTTCAGCTCAAGAATTCCCTCGCGACAGGCTTCGGGGCCGTCGACGTCGGCAAGATCGACACGGCCACCGGGGTCGTCGTGTCGGTCGCGAACGCCAACGCCAGCGACCCGGCCGCGAAGGACCTCGGGACGGCGGGCGCAACCTCGACGTCGGCCGCGACAGCCTCGGCGACACCATCGCCAACAGCGACCCCGGCACCGACTCCCGCCCTCACCGACCTCCAGATCGCGACCCAGGAAATCGCCGACCTCTCCTCGGTGCAGGCGGCACTGAAGGCAGCCGTCACCGCGCAGGGCATCGACTCGATCGTGCAGTTCACGATCGACGCCCGAGGGCTGACCATCGGGCTCGTCGGAACGGATGCCTTCTTCGCTCCCAACCTCGCCACCCTGAGCCCGAAGGCGACGGCCGTCATCGACGCCATGTCGCCGATCCTCGCCGGCGACAAACGTGAGGTCACCGTCGAAGGCCACGCCGACCGGCACGGCGTCACCGTGAATTATGCGACCGACTGGGAACTCTCCTCGGCCAGGGCGACGAGCGTCCTGCGCAGGTTCGTCGAGGTCGGCGGTGTCGCGGGGGAGCGGATCTCCGCGATCGGCTACGGTTCGACCCGTTCGGTCACGACCGCGGACACCCTCGACGCGATGGCCCAGAATCGCCGCGTCGACGTTGTCCTGCTCTCGAGCGAACCGGATGCCGTCCGCGCGCTGATCCCCTCGATCCTCGCCGGGCAGGCGGGCGCCCCCTAAGCAGCGGACACCGTCAGGCATCCCGCGGTCGCCCCGCGGGCAGCCCGCCCGGGATTTCGAACGAATTCCCTGCGGACTGCTTACCGCTCGGATTCACCGGCCGATAGTTGCAGTCGTGACGGTCCAGGAACACAAGAGCATTGGCGTGCCCGCAGCGCCCGAGCGCACGGTCGAGGTGTACGACTTCCGACGTCCGACGACCCTCGCGCGCGAGCACTCGCGTGTCCTCGAGCTCGCCTTCGAGACCTTCGCGCGCCAGTGGGGCACCCAGCTGACCGCGAAGGTTCGCGTGATGTCCCAGGTCACCTGCGAGCACGTCCTGATGCGCAGCTACGACGAATACGCGAGCTCGCTGCCGTCGTCGACCGCGATGGTGCTCTGCCCGGTAGGCAGCCTCGCGGCCAAGGCCGTCATCCAGTTCCCGACCGCGGCGGCCCTGTCCTGGGTGAGCCACATGCTCGGTGGCAGCGAGGTCCCTCCACTTCCCGAGCGCACCTTCACCCAGATCGAACTCGCCCTCGTGCGTCGCCTGATGGAGGACGCCCTCGAGGACCTGCGCTACTCCCTCGGGACGCTCCTCGTCCTGCCGATCTCGTTCGGCGGCATCCAGTACAACTCGCAGTTCGCCCAGGCCGCGGCGACGAGCGATCTCGTCATCGTCGCGACGTTCTCGATGCGGGTCGGCGAGACGACTTCGACCGCCACCCTCGCGTTGCCCGCCGAGACCCTGCTTCCCCAACTCGGGGAGTCGATCCCGGTCATCACCGCCGAGGAACAACAGGAGAAGCTGAACGCCCAGCTCGCCTGGGTGCCCGTCGACCTGTCCCTGCAGCTCAGCCCGATCCGGGTGCTTCCGAGCGTCATCCTCGGCCTCGCCGTCGGTGACCTGCTGCCTGTCCCGCACTCCAGGCACCGCCCGCTCGACCTCGTCGTCGACGGGCACACCCTGGCCAGGGCCGCCGTCGGATCCAACGGCTCCCGCCTGGCCTGCATCGTCACCGACACCGAGGAACTGTCCCCATGAGCCCTGCCACGACCGCCATCCGCAATCTCGTCGAGGCCCTGCTCACGGTCCTGCCAACGCCCACCCGCCTGGAGGCGACCCCGTGCGCCGGCGAATCCCTCGCCGGCCGGCTCGGCGCCGGCGTCGTCGCCTCCTTCGTCGGCGTCACGAGCGCCGACCTCGCGATCGTCCTCACCGACCCGCACTCCCTCGACGCCGCAGCGGGCAATGGCGCCTTCTCGAGCCTCGACGTGCTCCGCCCCGCCCTCGACAGCGCCGCAACGGTCCTCGGCATCGGCGTACTCGGCGCGTCCCGCCTCGAAGACGTCACGTCCCTGTTCGCGGATGCCGACACGAGCGTCTTCGAGCTCGCGAGCGAGGGCGTCGTGAGCGCCTGGTTTGCGATCCGCCTCCGCGAGAACGGCGCCATCTCCGGGATCCCGCGCACCGGAAACCGGTCCGTCGTCGGAAAGCTCGGCCGGATCAACAGCGTCGAAATGGCCCTGACCGTCGAGATCGGCCGCACCCGGATGTCCGTGCGCGACGTGCTCGCCCTCGAACCCGGCGCCGTGATCGAGCTCGACCGCTCCGCGGGAGCCCCCGCAGACATCCTGCTGAATGGCCGCCTGATCGCCCACGGCGAGATCGTCGTCGTCGACCAGGACTACGCCGTGCGGATCACCCAGATCCTCGATGTCGCCGAGAGCCTGAGTTAGGTGGACACCCTCCTCGTCGCCCTCCGCGTCGCGCTGTCCCTCGCCGTCGTCGTCGGCCTCCTCTGGGTCCTGCAGCGCCGCATGCAGAAGGGCACCCGCCGTGGCCCCAAGGCCAGCCTCGTGTCGGTCGTGGGCCGGCAGGGCCTCGGCCAGAAGGCATCCGTCGTCGTCGTCGACGTGGAAGGCCGCAGGTTTGTGCTCGGAGTCACGGAACAGTCGGTCACCGTGCTGCACGACGCGCTGAGCCCGGCGGAGAGCTTCGCCACCACGCTGCACGCGGCGGACACGGACACGGACACGGACACGAGACGCTCCGCGGGGATCGCCGCGACGACCGCAACGGGCGCGTATGAGGCGGCCGCGAGCGTTGCGGCCGAGGACGAGGCGCTCCCCGCGCCGCTCACCTTCCGTCCCCGCCACGACCGGGGCACCCGCACCGCGGAGTCAGCCCTGCGCGCCGAGTCCGGACCGGGCTCGAGCTCCCGGCCGAACCGCCTGGCCGGATCGATCCTCTCGCCGGCGACGTGGCAGCAGACTGCCGCGGCACTCCGGCAGGGACGGTGAACACCCGCGCCCTGCGCCCCGGCCTGCCCGGGCTCCGTGCCCCGCGCTCCGATGCACTCCGCCGCGCTGACCGGGTGCGCTTCACCAGGCTCCTCGTGATGGCGGCGCTCGTGCTCGTCATCGTCCTCGCCGTCGTGCTGCTCACCACGAGCGCAGGCCACGCCGCGACGATCGCCCCGGTCGCCCCCGTCGACCCGGTGGCGCCGAGTACCCCGACGCCCGCGGCAGGCACCGGCCTGAGCGTCGACATCAACGGCCCGGACGGTTCACCGTCCTCGGCGATCGTGACCCTGATCGGCATCACCCTGCTTTCGGTCGCCCCGGCGCTCCTGCTCATGATGACGAGCTTCACCAAGATCTTCGTGGTGCTCGCGATGACCAGGAACGCCCTCGCGCTCCCGTCGATCCCGCCGAACCAGGTGCTCGCGGGCCTCGCCCTGTTCCTGTCGCTGTTCATCATGGCGCCCGTGCTCACCGACATCAACAACCACGCCCTGCAGCCCTACCTGAACGGCACGCTCTCCTTCGACGACGCGGTCACGATCGGCTCTGCTCCACTGCGCACCTTCATGCTCGCGCACACCCGCGAGGAAGACCTCGCCCTGATGACCAGGGCCGCGGACCAGGCCAACCCGGTCAGCCGCGACGCGGTGTCCCTGCTCACCCTGATCCCGGCGTTCATGATCTCCGAGCTGCGGGCAGCCTTCATCATCGGCTTCGTCATCTTCATCCCGTTCCTCGTCATCGACATCGTCGTCTCCGCCGCCCTGATGTCGATGGGCATGATGATGCTGCCGCCGGTGATGATCTCGCTCCCGTTCAAGATCCTGCTGTTCGTGCTCGTCGACGGCTGGGGACTGATCATCACGACCCTCATCACCAGTTACCGGGGTGGCTGATGGACACCAACGCCATCCTCGACATCGGCATGCAGGCGATCATCGTCGCGGGCAAACTCTCCGCGCCGATCCTGATCACCGCCCTCGTCGTCGGTTTCGCCATCTCCCTGCTGCAGTCGATCACGCAGATCCAGGAGGTGACGCTCTCCTTCGTACCCAAGGCGATCGCCGTCTGCCTCGCCCTGCTCATCTGCGGGCACTGGATGATCTCCGAGATCGTCTCATTCACGACCGCGCTCTTCGACAAGATCCCGACCCTCATCGGCGGCGGCTGATGAACATCACCCTCGACTTCACCTGGATCGAGGCCGTCATGCTCGCCGGGGTGCGCCTCATCGCCTTCCTCGTGATCGCCCCGCCGTTCTCCTACAACGCGTTCCCGCTCCGGATCAAGGGCATGCTCTCTCTCGGGCTCGCCCTCGCCGTTTCGCCCGTCGTCACCCCCGGCTACGTGTCCCCGGACACCGGCGGCTTCATCCTCGCGCTCCTGCTCGAAATCGTCGTCGGCGGCATGCTCGGCTTCCTCGTGCTGATCGTGTTCTCCGCCGTGCAGTCGGCCGGCAACCTGATCGACCAGTTCGGCGGATTCCAGCTCGCCCAGGGCTTCGACCCGCAGGCGATGGTCAACGGCGCCATGTTCACCCGGCTCTACCAGATGACCGCCATCGCGCTCCTCTTCGCGTCCGGCGGCTACCAGCTCATCATCGGCGGCCTGACCCGGAGCTTCACGGCCATCCCGATCGGCGGGGGCATGGACCTCGCCGCCCCGGTCCAGGCCGCAACGAACGCCGTCGGCCAGCTGCTGCTCTCCGCCGTGCAGATCGCAGGACCGCTCATCGTCGTGCTCTTCCTCGCGGATGCCGGCCTCGGCCTGCTCACCCGGGTCGCGCCCGCGCTCAACGCCTTCGCCCTCGGCTTCCCGCTCAAGATCCTGATCACCCTCACCCTCGGCGCGAGCGCCTTCGTCGCGCTTCCGCGCATCGTGTCCGCCCTCACCGACACCGCCGTCACGACCATGCTCGGGGTGAAGTAGATGTCGGACTCCGGCGAAAAGACCGAGCAGGCCACCGATAAGCGGATGAAGGAGGTCCGCGCCAAGGGCCAGCTCTCCAAGTCGCAGGACCTCACCGCGTGGATCGGCATCGGCTCCGCCGCCGCCCTCGCCCCCGTCACGATCAGCCTCGGGTCCCAGGCCGGCGCCAGCCAGCTCGACGGACTGCACGCGATCGTCGCGAATCCGAGCCCCGAACTCGCCGAGCAGCTGATGGGCGACGCGTTCTCCTCGCTCGCCGGCACCCTGACCCCGATGCTCGCGACCGTGTTCGCCGTCGTGCTCATCGGTGCCGCAGCCCAGGGCGGCGTGCACCTCAAGAAACTCGAGGGCAAGTACGACCAGTTCAATCTCGTCACCGGGCTCGGCCGCACCTTCGGCGGCCAGGCTGTCTGGCAGGGTGTCAAGGCACTGTTGAAGACCGCGGCGGTCGGCGTCGTGCTGACCCTGGTGATCCAGGGGCTCGCCCCGATC
Organism: Cryobacterium sp. MDB2-A-1; assembly: GCF_004402675.1. NCBI lineage: Bacteria > Bacillati > Actinomycetota > Actinomycetes > Micrococcales > Microbacteriaceae > Cryobacterium > Cryobacterium sp. MDB2-A-1. The sequence goes on from NZ_SOFK01000032.1 coordinate 177,147, forward strand.
CTGATGACCGCGGGCGGACTCCCGGTCGCCGCACTGATCGACGCGGCAGGGGGAGGCGCAGCATCGCTCGTGCAGGCGGCCGTCGTCTCCGGCCTCGTGCTCGCCGCCGCCGACGTCTTCGTGGTGATGCGCCGCAACCGGAAACGCACCCGGATGACCAAAAAAGAGGTCACCGACGAGAACAAGAGCTCGGAAGGCGATCCTCGGATCAAGTCGCAACGCCGCTCCCGGCAGCTCGCCATGAGCCGGAACCGGATGATCGCGTCCGTCTCGACCGCCGACGTCGTGCTCGTCAACCCGACCCACTTCGCCGTCGCCCTCCGCTACGAGCCGGGCAAGTCGGCACCGAGGGTCGTCGCGACGGGGGCAGGGGTCATCGCGCTCCGCATCCGCGAGCAGGCGGCGACCGACGGGGTGCCGATCGTGCGCGACATCCCGCTCGCCCGTGCCCTGCACAGCGCCTGCAAGCTCGGCGACGAGATCCCGGTCGAGCTCTACAACGCCGTCGCCCGGGTGCTCGCGTTCGTGCTCGCGCTCAAGACCCGCGGCTCGGCGCGCGGCTCCGGGTACACGACCGGCTACGGCGAGGACGCAGGCGTGCACACTCTCACCCCGGCCGCCCACGCTGCGACGCCCGTGTTCTCCCGGGCGTCCGCTCCCGGTTCATCCTCACGCTCCGCCTCCCACTCCGCCTCCCACTCCGCCGCTCACTCCACCGGAGGTTCCCGATGAAGACCACCCTCGCCAGGCTCGCCGTCCCGATCGGCGTCGTCGGCATCATCCTGCTCCTCGTCGTCCCGGTCCCCGCCGTGCTCCTCGACATGCTCATCATCGTCAACATCCTGCTCGGCCTCGTGGTGCTGCTCACGACCATGTTCGTCAAGAAGCCGCTCGACTTCTCGGTCTTCCCGTCCCTCCTCCTCGTTGCGACGCTGTTCCGGCTCGGCCTCAACGTCGCATCCACCCGCCTGGTGCTCGGCGACGGCTACGCGGGCCAGGTGATCGCCTCGTTCGGACAGGTCGCCGTCGGCGGGTCGATCATCATCGGCGCCGTCATCTTCCTGATCCTCGTCGTGATCCAGTTCGTCGTCGTCACCAAGGGCGCCGAGCGGGTCGCAGAGGTCGGCGCCCGGTTCACCCTCGACGCCATGCCCGGCAAGCAGATGGCGATCGACGCCGACCTCAACGCCGGCCTGATCACCGACACCCAGGCCAGGGAACGCCGGGCGGAAGTCTCAGCGGAGGCCGACTTCTACGGCGCGATGGACGGCGCGTCGAAGTTCGTCAAGGGTGACGCGATCGCCGGGATCATCATCATCATCATCAACCTCGTCGGCGGCATCGGCATCGGGATGATCCAGCGCGGCATGTCGATCACCGACGCGATGAGCACGTACTCGCTCCTGACCATCGGCGACGGGCTCGTCACCCAGATCCCGGCCCTGCTGATGGCCGTGTCCACCGGCATGATCGTGACCAGGTCCAACGCCGAGTCCGACATCGGGGCGACCGCGTCCGCGCAGCTCACCCAGTCCCGCAACGCGCTCATGATCGCCGGCGGCGCGGCCCTGCTGATGGCGCTCATCCCCGGGATGCCGATCCTCCCGTTCGTCGTCGCCGGGGCGAGCCTGCTGCTCGTCTCCCAGCGGATCAAGGCGAGCGAAGCCCGCGAGCAGGCCAGGCAGGCGGCCGCCGTCGTGGCCGAACGGGCGCCGGTGCGCTCGGATACCCCTGAGGACCTGATCGAGTCGATGCGGGTGCACGCCCTCGAGATCCTGCTCGCCTCCGACCTCGTCGACCTCGTCTCGGGAGCCCAGGACGACCTTCTCGCCCGGGTGCGCGCCCTGCGCCGCAAGATCGCGATCGACCTCGGCGTCGTCGTTCCGCCGGTCCGCACCCGCGACAGCGTCGAACTGCCCTCTGCGACCTACGTCATCCGCATCGCCGGCGTCGAGGCCGGCCGCGGGCTCGCGCCGTCCGGCAAGGTGCTCGCCCTCGGCGACAACCTCGAGGGCCTGCCGGGCACCGCGACCGTCGAGCCGGTCTTCGGCCTCGCCGGCAAGTGGGTGCCGAGCGAGATGCGGCACAGCGCGGAGATGGCCGGAGCGACCGTCATCGACCGGGTGTCCGTGCTCGTGACCCACCTGTCCTCGATTGTCACCGGGAACGCGGCGCGTCTCCTCACCCGGGAGGACGTGCGGGTGCTGACCGACGGCGTCAAGCAGGTCAACCCGGCCGCCGTCGACGACCTGATCCCCGGTATGCTGTCGCTCGCCGAGGTGCAACGGGTGCTCCAGGGCCTCCTGATGGAGCAGATCCCGATCAACGACCTCTCCCGGATCTACGAGGCGCTCTCGCTCCGGGCGAAGGCATCGACAGACCCGGAGGGCCTGATCGAAGCCGCGAGGCAGGGCCTCGGCCCGGCTCTCGCCGCCCAGTATCTCGACGAAGGCCTGCTCCGCGTGATCATGATCGAGCCAGGCCTCGAGCAGTCCCTGCTCGAGGGCATGCGCGCCTCGGAGCAGGGCACCCAGATCATGCTCGAACCCGCAAGGATCGACGCGATCCTGGGCTCGCTCAAGGCCTCGCTCGCCACCGTGGAGGCGAGCGGGCTGACCGCCGTGCTCGTCTGCGCCCCTGCCCTCCGTCCGGCGATCCACCGGCTCGTCTCCGCGCAGACCGGCGGGCTCCCGGTGCTGTCCTACCTCGAGGTCACCTCCGCGAACGTCGCCATCGAGACCGTGGGGGTGGTCCGTGGAACCGAAACGATTTCAGCTTGACGGTCCGACGCTTCCGGAACTGAAGGCACGCATCCTCGCCGAACACGGTGCGGATGCCCGCATCGTCTCGGCCGAACGGGTCACGGTCGGCGGCATCCGCGGCTTCTTCGCCCGGCGCCACTACGAGGTCACGGTCGAGGTGCCCGAGCGGCGCCGCCGGGCCGCGCACGCCCAGCCGGTGCGGATGGTGCCGCTCGAGCGCGACGATCAGGGCGGCGGTGACGGTGACGGAATCGGTGACGCCCATCCCGGACGCGCCGCGCGGCTCGGGATCCTCGCCCTGCTCGAGGACGCCGACGGGGCCGACGATGCGGGAACCCTCGCTAGGCCGCGAACCTCGGTCCAGACCCCGCTGCTCTCGACCGGGTCCGCCGGCTTCGCCCAGCTGATGGACGAACTCACCTTCACGGTGGCCGAGCCCGTTCCTGAGCGGGTGTCCGGGGTGCTTCCCCTGCGCGAGCCGGAGCCGTCCGGTTCCGTGACCGGTGCCGTGACCGGCGCCGGCGCACCGCGTGACGCGGGGACACGCCAACGGCCGGCGACCCTTTCGGTCCTGGCCGGGCATCCGTTGCCAGGACGGGCGGGCACGGCCGCCGTGCCGCGACCCTTCACCCATCCCGGAGACCTCGTCGTGCTCGTCGGCGCGCCCGCGGAGACCCTGCGTGTCGCCGGGATGATGGCCGCCATGGACGGGGCCGCCGAGGTGCTCGTGGCCGGCTCCGTGGTGTCGGAGGGGGCCCGTCGCGTCGACGACCGGCGCTCTGCCCTCGCGGCGCGCGCCGGGGGAGTCGCCCGCGGGCGCACGTGTTTCCTCGCCTTCGGCATCGGCGAGACGCCGGGGGACCGCGAGTACCTCGGCGGTGACCTGCTCATGGTCGGCGCGGACCAGACCTGGGTCGTGGTGGATGCCGGCCGGAAGCCCTCTGACACGGCCGAGTGGGTCGGGCTGGTCGCGGCGATCATTCCGATCGACGCGGTCGCCGTGGTCGGGTCGACGACGACATCCTCCCCGGAAACCGTCGACGACCTCGGGATTCCGGTCGGCTGGGTCGACGGCGCCCCGGCAGCATCCGCGACGCTCGGACCGCCAGCAGCCCGCCTCCCTGACACGCCCGATGCCCGCGCTAGGCTGGCATGATGCTGGTTCTCACGCGCAAGCCGGGGGAGAAAATCCTCATCGGCGATGACATCGTCATCACCGTCCTCGATGTGCGCGGCGACAGCATCCGCATCGGTGTCGACGCCCCGCGCGGTGTCAAGATCCAGCGCGACGAGGTGCTCCGAGCGGTCATCGAGGCGAACCTGTCCGCGAGCCGGAGCGGGAGCCTCTCCGACGAGGACGCCGAGGCAGCGGAGGCACACCTCAAGGCGGCCCTCGGCCTGTTGCGCCCGCCCGCTGGAGCGACGCCGACACCGACCCCGACGCAGACGCAGACGCTGATGCCGACGCCGACCGCGTCACCCCTCCCGCACCCGCCGCTGCCGACCCCGTAGCCACGGCATCCGCGCCTGAGTCACGGGACAAGCCCGCTCGTCGTGACGGCGAGCGTGAGTGTTCCGCGACTGGGCGCCGCGCACCGGAACCTATCGCGACGCCCCGATGACCGGCGGGCGGCGGCTTTCCTCCTGCCGGAAAAAGGCCGTATTAATTTGTGGCACAGGCCGCCATAGTGTTCAACCCACGAACGCAGCACCGCAGATACGCGATCAAGGGAGACACACATGCCGAACACCTGGCTCGGACTCGAAGGAAGAGTCGTCATCGTCACGGGCGGCGCCTCCGGAATCGGCAGGGACATCAGCGCGGAACTCGTCCGGGTGGGCGCGCAGGTCGCCGTGAGCGACCTCAGCGTCACGACCGGAATCGACCCCGCGACCGGAATCCTGAACGTCGCGTGCGACGTGACGAACGCGGCGAGCGTCAGCGACATGGTCGCAACGGTCGTCGCTGAATTCGGCCACCTCGACGCGCTCGTCAACAACGCGGGCATCAACATGCCCCGGATGCTGGTCGACGGCAAGCAGGAACGCCCGGAGTACGAGCTCAACGAACACGACTTCGACCTGATGTTCGGCGTCAACGTCAAAGGCGCCTACCTCGCGACCCAGGCCGCGACCAAGGCCCTGCTGAGGAACGGCGGAGGTACGATCGTGAACATCACCTCCGAGGCAGGGATGGAGGGATCGACCGGCCAGAGCTGCTACTCGGCCACCAAGAGCGCACTCAACGGCTTCACCAGGTCGTGGGCGAAAGAACTGGGTGCGCAGAACATCCGGGTCGTGGGCGTCGCCCCCGGCATCAACGAACCGACCGGGCTGACGTCGCCGGCCTACAACGAGGCACTCGCCTATACGCGCGGCGTCAAACCCGAACAACTCACGACCGACTACTCGAAGGTCATCCCGCTGGGACGACCCGGGAAACTCAGCGATATCGCCAATCTCGTTGTCTACCTGGTCTCTGACCGGGCCTCCTACATCACCGGCACCACCGTCAACATCAGCGGAGGAAAGTCCAGGGGCTGAATTCCCCCTGGACGGAAGGTCAACGTGGACAACCGTCGCACACTCAGCAGGCCGGCGCACATCATCCGGTATTTGGAAACCCGCCTCTCGGCGTCGAACGATTCTCTCGCCCGCCGTTTCGGCGTCGGCGCGAAGACGATCATGAACGACATCAGAGACCTCAACCGCACCCTCACCGGCACGGCGGCGATCGAACTGGACAGCGGCCGGTATCGCCTCTTCATCATCGACAGGGACGGGTTCTCCCGCATCCGCGAGGAGCTTTTCGAGCGGATCGATTCGTTCAACCTGCCGTCCAACCGGCACGGCTACATCTTCCGCCGGCTCGTCCAGCAGACCGGTCCGCTCCTCATCGACGACCTCGTCGAAGAGATGAGTATCGGGAGGAGCACGGTCACCGGAGATCTCGGCAGGCTCAAGGCACACCTGGCGCCGTACGCGCTGCGGATCACCGGGATCCCCAACGTCGGGATCGAGCTGGTCGGCGACGAACTGCAGGTGAGGCTCTTCGTGCTCGAGAACATGTTCGAAGCCGTCTACGCCGACTACCCCCTCGATGACGAGTTCGTCGAGATCATCGAGGATGCCGCGGCGGACTACCATCTGGACGGCGCGACGACCGAATCGCTCACGCGCTGGTTCACCGTGATGATCGACCGCGTGCTCACCGAGCACGGGCTGACCGCACTGCCCGGACGATACCTGGCACTCACGGCCACGCCGGCGTTCACCCTCGCCGACGGGGTCGTCAACGCCGTCGGCCGGAGGATCCAGATGTCCATACCGTCCGGCGAATCGATCTTCCTCGCACTCCCGATCGCCGGCATGCGCACCCCCACGGACGCGCGCGCCCTCGAACAGTTTCCCTCCGGCACCGAGAACGAGGTGCTCGTCCAGAAGATCCTGGACCGGATCGACGCCGAGATGGACCTCCACGTGCCGGCGAACGCGCTCCTGAAGGAGTTCGTGCACCACATCACCTTCATGCAGAACCGGATGAAATACCAGGTGTACGTGAAAGACGTCGCCCTCGGCGACATCGAGCGCGAGTACCCGGTCGCATTCCTGATGGCCAGGATCGCCCGGCGGGTCATCGAACAGGAGACCAGCCTGAGAGTCGTCGACGACGAACTCGGATTCATCGCCTCCTACTTCCAGGTCTTCCTCGAAGAACAGCAGGTCCACCGGGAGCCGCGTTACCGCGTCGCCATCGTCACGACCTCCGGCATCGTCCCGGCCCGGCTGATCCAGGTCCAGCTCCAGAAGGTCATGTCCGGGAAGACCGAGTATCAGATCCTGGCACTCGACGCGGCCGTCCCTGCCGTCCTCGACGGCTTCGACCTCGTCGTGACCACGGCCTGGTCGGAACTCGTGACGAGCACCCCCATCATCGAACTCAGCGAATTCTTCGACAACCGGGAAATCCTCGGCAGGCTCACCCGGCTCCGCTACGACAAGGACGTCGACGTTTCCCTCGCCGCCGGTGCCGACAGCATCCTGGTCTCCCTCCTCGACCGCACCCGCTTCTTCCGCCTCCCACCGGAGCAGAGCTATCGGGAGAACACTGCGTTCATGGTCGGTCGGCTCCTCGCCGAGGGCGTCGTGGACGCGGGATTCCAGGACCGACTCGACGAGCGCGAGGCGCAATCGACGATGCTGCTCGACGACTACGTGGGGTTTCCGCACCTGGGGAACGCGCTCGGTAACCGGGTCGTCTTTGCGATGGGCGTCGTTCCCCGCGCGAGCGGTGAGCCGGGGGAGCGGGTCATCTTCCTGCTGGCCCTGCCGGCCAAGACCGACTACGACGACACCCTGCTCGTCAGGATCTATGACGAGGTCATCCGCCTCGCCGGCGATCACGCCGAACTCGACCTGATCTCGCAGCTCGCGAGCTACGAAGAGTTCTTCTTCCACATGGCGAGAACGCCATCCCTGAGTCACAAACCGGACGGAGAGCCGCGATGAATTTCTGGCCGATCCTGGTGGCGCTTGCCGCCGCCTACGTACTGCAGATGGCGTTCGCCTGGGTACAGATGAAGAGCTTCACCTCCGCGTACGGCGAGCTGCGGCGCAAGGGAAAGGTCGCGATCGGCATCAAGAAGGGGGCATTCTCCTCCGGTGCCATCGTGATGCATTGTGTCGACGACGCCGGCGACATCCTGGACAGCCGGAGAATCTCCGGCGTCACCGTCTTCTCGAAGTTTCGGGACCTCCCGGGCTTCGAGGGCAAGAACATTCGGTCGACCTCCGCGAACGACTGCCGGCACCTGCCGAAGAGCGTTCGCAAGGCCACCGAAAACGCACGTGAGAACTACATCACGATCATGGCAGGGGGGACAGTCGCGGAACCGGAAAGCCCGTTGGGGCACCTGGCGACCCGCGTCACATCCCTCTTCACGAAAAGAAAGGAGTGAGCTGTGGATATTCTTGGATTCCTCGTGCAGGGCGCACAGCTTTTCATCGGGCTGTTCCAAACCGGCGCGGACACGTTCATCAGCTGGATGCAGACGATCGTTCCGGTGGTGCTGCTACTGCTCATCGCAATGAACTCGCTGATCCGTTTGATCGGAGAGGACCGGGTCAACCGGTTTGCCAGCAAGGCAGGCGGCAACCCGCTGATGCGGTACATGGTGCTTCCCTTCGTCGGGTCGTTCCTTCTGGCGAACCCGATGGTGCACTCGCTCGGTCGCTTCATGCCCGAGCGCTACAAGCCCAGCTATTTCGCGAGTGCCGCCTTCTTCTGCCACACCAGCAACGGCATCTTCCCGCACATCAACCCCGGTGAACTGTTCATCTGGCTCGGCGTCGCGGCGGGCGTGCAGAAGCTCGGCCTGGACGCCGGACCGCTCGCGATCCGCTACCTGCTCGTCGGCCTCGTGCTCAATTTCCTGAGCGGCTGGGTCACCGACCTCACCACGACGATCGTGATGAAGCAGCAGGGCGTCACCCTCAGTAAAACGGTCCGCATGCAAGACGCCGCCATGGCGATGGGTTAGGAAGCAGGATCATGGTTCAGTATCACGGAGTTGTGATTAGCAAGGGCAGCGGCGGTTTCGGCGGCCCGCTCACGATCACCCCCACCGACACCAGGAACAAACTCGTCTACATCACGGGCGGCGGGGCCAAGCCGGACATCGTCGACAAGATCGCGGAACTCACCGGGGCCATCCCCGTCAACGGTTTCAAGACCTCGGTGCCGGACGATGAGACCTGCGCGGTCGTCATCGACTGCGGCGGGACGCTGCGCTGCGGGATCTACCCGAAGAAGCAGATTCCCACGATCAACATCATGCCGACCGGACGCTCCGGCCCCCTGATGCAGTACATCAAGGAAGACATCTACGTCTCTGCGGTCGGCCTGGCGCAGGTGCGAAGCCTCTCGGCGACAAACGAAGCCGCGCCACCAGTGGGCGCTGAGCCCGCGGCGCGCACCTATACGTACTCGACGGACAAGAAGATCTCGGAAACCCTCGCCCAGCGACCGAACCAGTCGTTCGTGCAGAAGATCGGCCTCGGCGCGGGCAAGGTGGTCAACACTTTCTACCAGGCCGCACGCGACTCGGTGCAGACCATGATCAACACGATCATTCCCTTCATGGCCTTCGTCGCGATGCTGATCGGGATCATCCAGGGCTCAGGATTCGGAAACTGGTTCTCCGGCTTCCTCGCTCCCCTCGCCGGCAGCGGCCTGGGCCTGATCCTGCTCGGCTTCATCTGCTCGCTGCCGTTCCTGTCGCCGTTGCTCGGACCCGGCGGGGTCATCGGGCAGGTCATCGGCACCCTGATCGGCGTCGAGATCGGCAAGGGCAACATTTCCCCGAGCCTCGCCCTCCCCGCGCTCTTCGCCATCAACACCCAGAACGCCTGCGACTTCATCCCGGTCGGCCTCGGACTGGCCGAAGCGGAACCCGAAACCGTGGAGGTCGGCGTCCCGTCCGTGTTGTACTCCCGCTTCTTCACGGGGGCTCCGCGGGTCGCCCTGGCCTGGCTGGCCAGCATCGGACTCTACGTCTAGGAATCATCGCAGCGGGGTCCCGCACCGGCGGGGCCCCGCCGGCTCACGAAACAGCATCCGTTCGCACAACCGAAAGAAGTCGTCATGCCAGTCATCTACCACACCGTCGTCGGGGAAATCGGTGATGCCGTGGACTCCTTCCTCGACGAGGGAATGTTCATCCTGTTCGGGCAGGGCGCGCCGGACGCGCTCAAGGACTACTGCTACATCGTCGACGTCACAGCGTCGACGGGCGCCATCGTCGCCGGCCAGTCGCTCCGCCTCGACGACGCGTCCTACCTGATCACCGCCGTCGGGGAGGTCGCCAGGCAGAACCTCGACGGGCTCGGCCACATCACGGTCGTCTTCAACGGGGCGACGAACGCGAAAATGCACGGGTCGGTCTACGTGGAGACGGCCACGCCGCCGAAGCTGAGCGTCGGCAGCGTCATCACCATCGAGGACTAGGACCAGACGGTCATGAGGACAGAGAGGGCGACGGTGTGCATCCCGCAGGGGATCCACGCGGCGATCGCACACCGGTTGCACCGGGAGGCAGGCCGATTCCAGAGCAGCCTCTTCCTGAAGCACGGCGCCCGGACGGCGAGCCTCGGCAGCATCATCGCGATTCTCGCACTCGGCGTCGAGCGGGGTGCAGAGATCGAGATCCTCGCCGACGGAAGCGATGAGTCCGCGGCCCTGGTCGCCATCGTCGGACTCCTGGACGAGCTCGCGACCTGAGCGGCCGGGCAGGTCCATCGGGAGCCCGGTTCGCGGCATCCGGCCCTGAACCACGGAAAAAGCACCTTCGTCGAGTCGACGAAGGTGCTCTTTCCGCAACTGGGCGGATGTTCCGAACGGGGGGTTCCGGAACTATCCGTCAGTCGGGTCCAGGGTGGTGCGGTCCAGGCGGGCGACGCCGATCTTCGAGTCGGCCATGCCGTAGAAGACGTAGGTCTGGCCCTCGATCTCCTCGATCGCGGTCGGGAAGACCACGTTCGGCACGATGCCGCTGAGCTCGTCGGGCGTCTCGGCCTTCAGGAGCGGTTCGGTCGTGCGCTGCAGGATGATCGTCGGGTCGTCCGCGTCGAGGATCATGGCCCCCGCCGCGTAGTTCACCTTCTGCTGCTGCGAGAACGCGCCGTCGATCACGCCCGTGACGCCGTGGTGCAGGAGCAGCCAGCCCTCCGGCACCCGCAGCGGGGCGGGTCCGCCGCCGATCTTGAGTTCTTCGAACGCGAACTCCGGCCCGGCGAGGAATCGGTGGCCGCTCCAGAACGCGAGCTTCGTCACGTCGGCGAGCACATCCGCGACCGGCACGTAGCTGATCCAGATGCTCTGCCTGGTGTCGGTGACCCCGGCGGGCACCCGGATGCCTTCACCCGGCTTGACCTCGCCGAGGTCCCACATCGGCCGGTGCAGCACCGCGAAGGACTCCACGCCGTTCGGACCAGTGACGGGCTCCGGGAAGAAGACGGTGTCCTTGTTGTGGAACAGGTTCAGGTCCATGTCCAGTGCTTCGTCGAAGGCGAAGAGCACCGGGCCGAGCCTGCGCCAGCTGCGGAGGTCGGCGGAGACCGCGAGGGCCGTGCGCGGGCCGAGCGGGCCGTATGCGACATAGGTCATCACGTGCAGGCCGAGCCGCGGGACGAAGGTGACGCGCGGGTCTTCGACGCCGGCGTTGTGGGCGCCGCGTTCCCAGCCCTGGTCGGGCTCGAGGACGACGCCCTCGCGCTCGACGCCCGTCGGCACGCCGTCGGTGATGATCACGCGGGCGAGTCCGACCCTGGAGACGTTCCCGGTCGCGACGAGGCGGGGAAGCAGGTACAGGGTGCCGTCTGGCGTGTGCCCGGAGCCGGGGTTGAGCACGCCCTCCGCCTCGAGGGCGTTGCCCGGTTCCGGCGTCATGACGACGCCCATCCGGGTGAGGCGGTAGGGGAATGCCGCGCCGGGCATCCGTTTCGGGGCGGAGGCGTGCGGCACGTTCGCCGGGGAGGGGGCGGACGAAGGGACGGGGGATGCTGCAGTGGATTCGCGCATGACTAGCCTTTCACGCCTGAACCGATGTCGGTCGAGACGAAGTGTCGTTGGAAGAGGATGAAGAGGATGACGGCGGGTCCGGCCAGCACGCAGGCGCCGGCGAGGACCGCTCCGAAGGGGTTCGCCGCGGAGGCCGCGACGGTGCTGATGTAGTTGGCGAGGGCGACAGCGAGCGGCTGCATTGAGGCCTGCTTGGTGACCAGGAACGGCCAGAGGAATTCGTTCCACGGGCCGATGAAGGTCAGCAGCACGACGGTGAGCAGGGCGGGGCGCACCAGCGGGAGGGCGATCCGCCAGAGCAGCACGACCTCGCCGGCACCGTCGATCCTGGCCGCGTCGAAGAGCTCGCGGGGGACCTGCAGGAAGTACTGCCGGAAGATGATCACGGCCGTCGAGTTGATCGCGAACGGCAGGATCATGCCGAGGTAGTTGTCGGCAAGGCCGTAGTCCCTCGCGATCATCACGTAGAGCGGGATCATCAGCAGCTGGAACGGAACGACCTGCACGAGCAGAACGAGCGCGAAGGTGATCCCGCGGCCGCGCCACTGCAGCTGGGCGAGCGCGTAGCCGACGAGGACCCCGAAGACGAGGGTGCCGACGATCACACCGCCGGTGAAGATGCCGGAGTTGAGCAGGGTCTGCATCAGGTTGACGCGGCTGTTGATGTCCGCGTAGTTCTCGAGGGTGAGGTTGGCCGGGTTCGGGAATGCTCCCGCGATGGAGGTGTCCGGCGACTTCTGGAGTGAGCCGACGATCATGTAGTAGAACGGGAACAGGAACGCCACGGCTCCGATGGTGAGCACGACGCCGCGGAGGATGTTCTGCCCGCGGCTCATGCCGCTGGTCGTGCGCCTTCCCGGTGCGCGCGTGCTGATTGTGCCCGTACCCGGGCCTGGTGTGCGCTTGCTCATGATTCGTCACCTCCGGCGATCTTGCGCTGGATGAAGGCGATGATGAGCACGCCGATCACCAGGATGATGCCGATCGCGGACGCGGTGTCGGGGTTGCCCTGCTCGATACCCTTCTGGTACATCAGCAGCACGGGAGAGGTCGATGCACCGTTCGGGCCGCCGCCGCCGGTGAGGAGGTACGGCTCGGTGAAGAGGTTCGCTCCCGTCACGGTGGAGAGCAGCAGCACGAGCACCGTCGCCGGGCGCACGCCGGGGATCGTGACGGAGAAGAACTTACGGATCGCACCGGCACCGTCTGTCGAGGCGGCCTCGTAGAGCTCCGTCGACACGCTCTGCAGCGCGGCGAGGTACAGCAGAATGTAGAAGCCGAGCTGCTTCCAGGTCACGAACAGGGCGATCGTGGGCATGGCCCAGGTCGGGCTGATCAGCCAGGACGGGTCGGGGGCGAGCGGGCCGAGGATCTGGTTGACGAGGCCGCCGCCGCTGAAGAGGAAGAGCCATACACCGACGACCGCGACGCTCGCGGTGACGTAGGGCACGTAGTACGCGACCCGCAGGAAGGTGCGGCCGCGCACGGCCTTGTTGAGTGCCGTCGCGAGGACGAGCGAGAGCACGACGGTCAGCGGCACGTTGATCAGCAGGAAGATGCCGACGTTCCCGAAGGAGCGGATCACGGCCGGGTCGGAGAGCACCTCCTGGAAGTTGTCGAGGCCCACGAACGGCCGGTCGACCTGGGCGCCGGGGGCGGCGAAGAAGTAGTCGTGGAAGGCCATGTACACCGCGAAGACGAGCGGGTACGCGAAGACGGCGATCACGAAGACGAGGTAGGGGGCGCTGAGCAGGAGCCCGATCGGGTTCCGGCCCAGCCACGGGCGGCGCCGGGTGGCCCGCCCGCCGGGAGCCCGGATGGGGCTCCCGGCGGACGAGGTCCGCGATTCGGTGACGGTCACGAGGTGCTACTTGCTCGAGACCAGGGTGTTGATCTTGTCTGCCGCGCCGCCCAGGGTGGAGGCGATGTCGCCCTGCCCGAAGATGACCGACTTGGAGTAGGCGTCCCGGAACGTCTGCCACACCTCGACCGAGTTCGACACGTTCGGAACCTCGACGGTGCGCGCGGCCTGGTCGCCGAATGCGACGTAGGCCGGGTTCGCGGCGAAGTAGTCCGGGTACGTGGTGGTCAGGTCGGAGCGGATCGGCATCTGGCCGGTCAGGCTGAGGAGCTGGCCGTCCTGCGCCTCGCTCGTCGAGAACTTCAGCACGTCCCAGGCGGTGCCCTGGTTCTTGCACGCGGTGTACATGCCGACGTTCTTGGCGTCGCTGAAGGTGTAGGTCTTGTCAGCGGATGTCCCGGCGCTCGTCGGCACCGGAACGGCGCCCCAGTTCACCTTGTCCTTGTACACCGGAACAGCCCACGGTCCCACGATCGACATCGCGGCCTTGCCGTCGGCGAACGAGTCGCCCTGGTAGAGCTCTTTGTTCGCGAGTCCCTCGGTGTACATGGTCTTCCAGAAGTCGGCGACCTTGGCGCCCTCGTCGCCGGTGAACGTGGCCTTGCCGTCTTCGACGAGCTGCTTGCCCCCGGTCTCGGCGGCGTACAGCGGGTAGAAGTCGAACCAGCTCTGGTAGAACTCACTCGTCGGGGACGGGTAGATCGCGTTCGCCGCGGCCCCACTGGAGACCAGGGCGCGGGAGGCGGTCAGGAACTCGTCATAGGTGGCGAGCTTCGGGTTCTCCGGGTCGAGCCCGGCCTTGGCGAACATGTCCTTGTTGTAGAAGATCATCACAGGGTTGGACTTCCACGGCATCTGGTAGAACTTGCCGTCTGTCGACTCGTACTGGGTCGCGGTATCGCCCGAGCGGGCCTTGATGTAGGAGTCACCGTCGGAGAAGCTGCTCAGGTCGACGAGGCCGCCCTGCTTCTGGAACTGGGGAACTGCGACCGGGGCAGTGTTGTACACGAGGCATGGTGCGTTTCCCGCCGTGATGGCGGCGCCGATCACTTCCTCGCTGCTCTTGCCGGCCGGGATCTCCTGCGCGGTGACGGTTTCGTTCGGGTGGTCGGCGTTCCAGGCGGTCACCATCTGCTTGCCCCAGGCGATCTCGGTCGCGTTGTTCGAGTACCAGATCGTGATGGGGCCGTGGGCTGTGGTCGCCGCTCCCGCCGCGCCGCCGCCCGATGAGCAGGCGCCGAGGGCGAGGATGACGGCGGCCGATGCCGCGGTCGCGGCGAGGACTCGCCGGGTTCGTGCTGTGCTGTGCATGGTTTCTCCATTCAGTCCCCGCGGCAGCTCTGCCTCGGGTGTGTTTCGGGTGGTGCGGCACGCGGGGAAGGGCGTGCGGGAGGACCGCAGCCGACGCGGGGTCGGTGCGGTGGCGAAAGGTTCGGTGGCGGATCGGAGGTGAGGAGTGGGGGACAGTGCGGCAGCTAGGGCCGCAGCGGGGTACCGGCGGAGCCGCGGATGACGAGACGGCCTGCCGGAAGATCGACGTCGGGTGCCGTGCCGAGCGCCATGAGGTCGAGCAGGGTCCGGCCGGCGGCCCGGCCCCAGTCGCTCGGGGCGGTGCGCACCGTGGTGAGCGCCGGGTAGACGTACCGGGTGAAGTCGATGTCGTCGAAGCCCGTGATCGAGACGTCGTCCGGTACGCGCAGGCCGAGTTCGTGGGCGACGCCGAGGCCGGCGATGGCCATCGGGTCGTTGGCGAAAACGATCGCCGTGGGCGGCGAGTCCTGGGTCAGGAGCCTGCGGGCGGCATCCGCCCCCGCTGCGACGGAGAAGTCGGTCTCGATGGACTGGCCGGCCGGGAGACCGGCCTCCCTGAGGGCCGTGTCGAAGGCGGCCCGGCGGCGGCTGCCGTGCAGGAGCGCCGGGCTGCCGGCGACGTGGGCGATGCGCCGGTGGCCGAGGGAGACGAGGTAGCGCACGGTTTCGGCGACGCCAGGGGTGTCGTCGACCGAGATGCACGGGAAGGGGCTCTCGGTGTCCGGCCGGCCGATGGTGACGGCGGGAAGGCCGAGTTCCTGCAGCAGCGGGATGCGGGGGTCGTTGTGCCGGAGGTCGCTCAGGAAGACCCCGTCGACGCGGCCGTCGGAGACGAGCGACCGGTAGGTGCGCATTTCGGTCTTCTCGTCGGGCACGACGCTCAGCACGAGGGCGAGGCCCTGCGGGGCGAGGACGGTCTCGACGCCGGCGATGAACGACGGGAAGAACGGGTCGGAGCCGAGGACCTCCGGGTCGCGGGCGATCACGAGGCCGAGCGCGAAGGAACGCCGGGTGGACAGCGACCTGGCTCGCAGGGAGGGGGTCCAGCCGAGTCGTTCGGCGATCTCGAGGATACGGACGCGGCTCTCGGCGGAGACACCGGGCCGGTCGTTGAGGGCGAAGGAGACGAGGCCTTTGCTGACGCCGGCCTCGCGGGCCACATCAGCAATGGTTACCTTGGGCTCACTCATCGCGCCTCCTCATCGATAGCACCTGCTCGAGTCTTCTGAACCGGTTTAGGCAAACCTATACCGGTTTAGTCCCCCACGTCAACCACTCGCGGAGCACATTCCTGCGGGGGAGACGCATAATGGGACGGGCGCCGGACTTCCCGGCACGCATCAGCCAGAACGGCCGCTCACGCCTTCCTTCCTCGACTTCCTCGGCACCGCCCGGTTCGATCCGGTGGCGGGTTCGGGCATCCTTGTCGCCGCCGCGCTGTATCTCCTGGGTATCCGTGCCGCCGGCCGCAGGGGGACCGCCTGGCCGCTCCTCCCGACCCTCGGCTTCTTCCTGCTCGGGCTCGGGTCCTGGGCGTGGGTGTCGTTCGGGTTCCTCGGAGCCTGGAGCCCCGACCTGCGCTGGGCGTTCACGACCCGGATCGCCCTCCTGCTCTTCGTGGTCCCGGCGCTGCTGAGCCTCGGCCGCCCCGTCGAGCTGGCGCGGGCCGCGCTCCAGGGCCGGGCACTGCGCGGGTTCAACGCCGTGCTCGGGTCCTGGTTCGTGCGTCTCGTCGGCAACGCCGTCTTCGCCCCGCTCTTCGCGATCGCCGCCTTCCTGGTCTTCCTGACCCCCCTCGCCTACGTGCTGCGGAGCAATCCCGCAGCGGAGGCGAGCCTGACGCTGCTCGTGCCGCTGGTCGGACTGCTGATGGTGCTGCCGATCACCGACCACGCCCTCGTCCGCACGAGCCTTTTCATCACGGCGGAGTTCATGCTCGCCTTCGTCGAACTCGTGATGGATGCCATCCCCGGCATCCTGCTGCGCCTCAACGAGACGGTGCTCGACGGGGCCCCTGCCCTGGTCGGGTCGTTCCCGGCCTGGTTCCCCTCGCCGCTCTGGGACCAGCACCTGTCCGGCGACTTCCTCTGGTTCATCGCGGAGGTCGCGGACATCCCGGTGCTGATCATCCTGTTCCTGCGCTGGAACCGCACCGACCGGCACGAGGCGAAGCAACTCGACGAGCTCTCCGACGAGCAGATGGCCGCCCTCACCGCCGAGCACCTGCGCCGCGCACCGTGACCCTGCCCTCCCTGACCCTGCCCTTCCTGACCCTGCCCTGCCGGGCCAGGCGGGGCTAGGGTGACTGCACGATGGATCTCCTCGGTGCCTTCTTCGAGGCCGGCGACTACTCGATAGCGCGGCAGGTCCTGCAGCGCGGAGTAGCCGCGATCTTCCTCGTGGCGTTCCTGTCCACCGCCAACCAGTTCCCGGCGCTGCTCGGGGATCACGGCCTGCTGCCGGTGCGCGACTGGGTGTCCCGCGTGCGGTTTCGCGACGCGCCGAGCCTCTTCCACTGGCGTTACTCCGACCGGATGCTGCGGGTGCTGGCCTGGGGCGGCGTCCTGCTAGCCGCAACCCTCGTCGCCGGCCTGCCGCAACTCGGCCCGCCCTGGCTTCCGATGCTCGCCTTCCTGCTGCTCTGGGCCGGGTACCTGTCGATCGTCAACGTGGGGCAGACCTTCTACTCCTTCGGCTGGGAGAGCCTGCTGCTCGAGGCCGGGTTCGTCGTCGCCTTCCTCGGGTCGAACGAGGTGGCCCCGCCGCTCACGATCATTCTCTTCGTGCGCTGGCTGGTCTTCCGGCTGGAATTCGGCGCCGGAATGATCAAGATGCGCGGCGGCCCGGAATGGCGGGACCTGACCGCGATGTTCTACCATCACGAGACGCAGCCGATGCCGAATCCCGTGAGCACCTTCGTGCACCGGCTGCCTGCCTGGTTCCACCGCGGCGAGGTGCTCGGCAATCATGTCGCGCAACTCGTGGTGCCGTTCTTCCTCTTCGCACCCCAGCCCATCGCATCCGTCGCCGCCGCCGTGCTCGCCCTGACCCAGCTGTGGCTCGTGGTCACCGGAAACTTCGCCTGGCTGAACTGGATCACGATCGTGCTCGTCTTCGCCGCGGTCGACGACCGCGCATTCCGGACGGTCTTCCCGTTCCTCCCCGGCGCCGCGGGCGAGCCCTCGACAGCCCTCCCCGGCGCCCCGCCGTGGTTCGTCGTGCTCGTGCTCGCAGTCACCCTCCTGCTCGTGGTGCTGAGCTTCTGGCCGGCCCGCAACCTGGTCGCGCGCAGGCAGCTGATGAACGCGAGCTTCAACCGGTATCACCTCGTGAACGCCTACGGGGCATTCGGCACCGTGACGAAGGAGCGCTATGAGATCGTCGTCGAGGGCAGTTCCGCCGAAGACCCCGGCGATGAGACGGCCTGGCGCGCCTACGAATTCCACGGCAAACCGGGGGACCCCGCCCGCCTGCCCCGCCAGTTCGCCCCGTATCACCTGCGGCTCGACTGGCTGATGTGGTTCCTCGCCCTCGGCGTGCGCGACACCCGGTGGTTCGAGATGTTCCTGGTGCGCTTGCTCGAGGGCGACCGGCCGACCCTGCGGATGCTGCGGGTCAACCCGTTCCCCGACGCTCCGCCCCGCTACGTGCGCGCGCGGCTGTTCCGCTATCGGTTTGCGACGCGCGCCGAGCGGAGCGCCACCCGGGACTGGTGGGTGCGCACGCCTGCTGGTATCTACGTGCGCCCGGTCGCGCTCCCGGGTGGTCCCCGTGCCTGACGTGAACGTGGTCGGGGCCGGGCCGAACGGTCTCGCCGCCGCGGTCGTCTGCGCGCGGGCCGGCTTGTCCGTGACCGTCAGTGAGCGCGCCGGAACGGCAGGCGGCGGACTCCGCACGAGCGAGCTCACCCTGCCCGGCTTCCGGCATGACCTCGGCTCCGCGGTGCACCCCGCAGCGCTCGCCTCCCCGTTCTTCCGCGCCTTCGGGCTCAGCGAGCGGGTGCCGTTCGTGATCCCCGAGGTGTCCTATGCGCATCCGCTCGATGCGCACCGCACCGCCATCGCCTACCGCGACCTCGACCGCACCGCCGCGGAGCTCGGCCGCGACGGCCCGGCCTGGACCCGGCTGCTCAGGCCCCTCGTCGACCGGATCGACGGCCTCGTCTCCTTCACCGGCCACCAACTGCTGCGCTGGCCGGATGACCCGCGCGCCGCCCTCGACTACGGCCTCCGCGTGCTCGCCCTCGGCACCCCCGCCGGGCGGATGCTGTTCCACGGCCCGGCCGCGCCGGCCCTCCTCTCCGGCGTGGCCGCACACGCTCCCGGCCGCCAGCCCGCACTCGCGCAGGCGGGGGCCGGGCTGCTCCTCGCGGCGGAGGCGCACGCCGACGGCTGGGGCTACCCCGTCGGCGGAGCGCAGGCGATCGCCGACGCTCTCGTCGCCGACCTGCTCGCCCACGGCGGCACGCTGCGGCTGAACACCGAGGTGCGCGGGCCCGGCGACCTCGACCCGGCCAGGGTGACCCTGCTCGACACCTCGACGGTCTTCCTCGACCGTTTCGCGGGCCCGGCGCTTCCCGACGGCTACCGGCGTGCGCTCCGCCGGTACCGCTACGGCACCGGGGTCGCCAAGGTCGACTTCGCGCTGTCCGGCCCGGTGCCCTGGACGAACCCCCGGCTCGCCCTCGCGCCGACCGTGCATCTCGGCGGCAGCCGGGTCGAGGTCGAACGTGCCGAACGGCTGGTGTCCGGGGGACGCTCGCCGCGGCATCCGTTCGTGCTGCTCGCCCAGCCGAGTGTGCTCGACGCGAGGCGGGCGCCGGCAGGGAAGGCCGTGCTCTGGGCGTACACCCACGTTCCGGCCGGCTGGAACGGCGACCCGGCCCTCGCGATCGTGCGCGCGATCGAACGCTACGCGCCCGGATTCCGCGACACGATCCTCGCCGCCGCGAGCCACACGCCCGCAGAGCTCGCCGCAGGGAATCCGAACCTCATCGGCGGCGACATCCTCGGCGGGGCCGTCTCCCTGCGCCAGCTCGTCAAGCGACCGGTGGTGTCCACCCACCCCTGGCGCACGCCTGTTCCCGGGCTCTACCTCTGCTCGGCGTCGACGCCGCCAGGTCCCGCCGTGCACGGCATGAACGGATGCTTCGCCGCCGCGCTCGCCCTGCGCGAGCACTTCGGAATCCACACCCTTCCCGACCTCGCCCCCTGACGGATTCGACGCGGCGAGCGGATGCCGGGGGAGCCTCAGTCGTTCTCCGGCCAGTCCTCGGGGCCCTGCCGCTCCGTGGCGCGCAGCTTGTCGATGTCGCGGCGTTCCCGCTTGGTCGGACGCCCGGCGCCGCGGTCCCGCATGGGCACGAGCGCGACCTCCTCCCGCGGCGGGGGCGGCGGGGTCTTGTCCACGAAGCACTCGGCGGCGACGAGTGCGCCGACGCGCTTGTTCACGATCTTCGAGACCACGAGCACCCGGTCGAAACCGCTCGACCGCACCCGGACCTCGTCGCCGATGTGAACCGGCTGAGCCGACTTCGCCCGTTCGCCGTTCACCTTGACGTGACCGGCCCGGCACGCGGCCGTCGCGAGCGACCGGGTCTTGAACATCCGCACGGCCCACGCCCAGCTGTCCACGCGTGCCGTCGTCAGGGGGTCCATCCCTCGACTCTACGACCAGGCGCGGGCGTGCGGATGCCGGCCTCGCCGCATCCGCGCGTCGGCACCCGCCTCAGAACAGCGAGGACACGATCAACAGCATGGTCACGCAGAACCCGGACACGAAGTTCAGCCAGAGGAAGCGCTTCCAGCCGGCATTGGCGGTCTCGGCGCGCGCGTCGCTCACCGACCGGAACGGCCACGCGGCCACAATGTACGGAACCGCGAGCACGGCGGCGAGAAGGCCGGGCCACCCGGTCGCGAGCATCAGCAGCCCGGCAGCAGCCCAGCAGCCGATCGCGAGCCGCACCGTCCGGCCGGCGCCGAGCGCGGTCGCGATCGAGGCGATCCCGCCCTCCCGGTCGGGCACGACGTCCTGCACGGCCCCGAAGGCGTGGCTGGCCATACCCCAGAGGAAGAACGCGGCGAGCAGGGCCACCAGGCCCGGTGTCCACTGCGCCCCGGCGACCGCGAGCCCGTAGACCGCCGGGCTGACGAAGTGCGTGCTCGACGTCACGGAGTCGACGACAGGGCGCTCCTTGAACCGCAGCCCGGGCACCGAGTACGCGGCAACGGCGAAGAGGCTCACCGCGAGCACGACCCACGACACCGGATGCCCGGTGCCGGCCAGCACGAGCATCGCGCCGAGCACGGGCACCGCCGTCACGATCCCGGACACCAGCACCGTGCGGTGCAGGGCAGGGTCGAGCATCGCGCCTTCGACGCCGCCCTTCCGCGGGTTGCGCAGGTCGGACTCGTAGTCGAACACGTCGTTGATGCCGTACATCAGCAGGTTGTACGGGATCAGGAAGAACAGTGTGCCGACCACGAGGAGCGCGTCGACGCGCCCGGTCGTCACGATGTAGGCGGCCGCGAACGGGTAGGCCGTGTTGATCCAGCTCAGGGGCCGCGAGGACAGCAGCACCTGCCGCGTCTTCCAGAGTGTCGTCGTACGGATGCTGCTCATCGGTTCCCCCCGCGCGTGGCCGATCGGCTGCTGGCGCTGTTGTCGTGATCCTGTGCGGGACCGTGATCCCGCCCCTGATCCCTTCCCTGACTGGATTCTCCCACGGTTCCGGTCCCGTCGACCGACCTGTCGACCGACCCGGGGCTGACCGGGGCGGCCCGTCCGCCCGGAGCCCGGCGCCCCGGCAGGAGCGTCCAGAGTGCGGGCAGCAGGAGGGCGGTGGCGAGCGGGTAGGCGAAATCCTCGACCGGGGCCAGGCCGAGGCGGAGGCCAGAGGTGTGGGCGGGGTCATAGGCGACGAGCCCGACGCCGATCATCACGTTGTCGAAGATCGCGCTCAGCACGAGCACAGCGAGCAATGCGCACCCGATCGCCGCGACCCTGCGCCGGGAAGGACGTCGCCGCAGTCCGGCAACGACCGCTGCGAGGGCCGCAGCGACGACGAAGACGAGGTCGAGCAGCAGGTAGGTCACGTGCGCCGCTTTCGACGTGCACCGCGTTCGAGAAGCAGCTCGGCCCCGCGCACGGCGTTCATGGTCAGGTAGCAGAGGAAGGTGAGGAAGAAGAGCTCCTCGAGCGGGAGCTCCGGCGCGAGCTGGATGCCGGTCATCAGGTCCGTCTCGCCCCGGTAGAAGATCCCCGCAGTGATGCCGCCCGCGTCCCAGGCCAGCAGGAAGGCCACGCCGATGGCGAGCACGGCGGCGGCCTTGCGGCCGTCGAGCCAGAAGAACAGCCGGAACCTGCGGTCGAGCAGCACCATGGCGCCGAGCGAGACGAGCAGGCTCAGCAGGTAGGCGACGCTCACGGTGTTCCGGGCGCGTCCGGCCCGCCCGCGGTGCGGACCCCGGTCGCGGCGGCTTCCGCGGCGCCGGCGCCGGCGGTGCCGCCCGCT